>CAIMEB010000051.1 GCA_903839855.1 uncultured Methylococcaceae bacterium | reverse complement strand
TTTTTATGCATCTCTT
Organism: uncultured Methylococcaceae bacterium; assembly: GCA_903839855.1. GTDB lineage: Bacteria > Pseudomonadota > Gammaproteobacteria > Methylococcales > Methylomonadaceae > Methylobacter_C. Next base: position 19,355 of record CAIMEB010000051.1, on the reverse strand, counting down.
CTAAGGTGAGAATTTCTTGCGAGGTGAGCTGTTTTATATAGAGCATTTATAATTTAAAAATGACTCTATCATACGCTAAACATGCCAGGCCTTAGTTAAATTAATTATTCATAAGTACTTAATAGGGAATTGTTGTTGCTGCCAGTGTTTAATACCGCCGTCTAATACCGCTACTTTCTCATGTCCTAAACATTTTAATAACCACCAGAGTCGACCTGCAAAGGCACCGCCTGCATCGTCATAAGCAACCACTTGAGTGTCATTACTGATTCCCCAGGCGCCCAACTTTTTAACGAGTCCATTAAAATCGGGTAACGGATGACGACCCGTTAAATCCGTAATCCTTGACGATAAGTCATTATCTAAATGTGCATAACGAGCATTTGTAATGTGCCCGTGTCGATAGGCAGTTGAGCCGGTATTGCTATTGGCAAGAGAAAAGCGACAATCAAGCATAACCCATTTTGGGTTGTTTATTTCTTGTTGTAAGGCAGTTGCAGAAATAAGTGTGTTGTAAGACATAGTGATTATACCTTTAATATTATTTTACCGATGTGTTGACTGCTTTCCATGAGTTGATGAGCCTGGCTGACCTCTTCGAGTGCGAAAGTGGTATGAATGATAGGCTTTATGTGTCCTGATGCAAGTAAAGGCCAGACCTTGTTAAGCAGTTGTTGGGCTATTTTAGCTTTAAATTGATCCTCTCGGGTACGTAATGTTGAACCTGTCAGGGTGAGACGTTTCAGCATCAAGGGTAGCAGATTAAGTTCAGTCTTGGCACCTTTTTGAATAGCAATTTGCACCAGTCGAGCATCGAATCCCATACACTGTATGTTTTGCGGAAAATAATCACCACCGATGATATCGAGAATAACATCAACGCCTTTGTTATGGGTTAATTGCTTAACCTCGGTTACAAAATCTTGATCGTTATAGTTGATCGCGGCATCCGCGCCAAGCGCTAAACAAAATTGACATTTATCGGCTGATCCTGCTGTGATTATAACGTTACTATTAAATGCCTTTGCCAGTTGGATGGCAGTCGTGCCTATGCCACTGCTACCACCGTGAACCAGTAAGGTTTCGTTAGGTAGTAATTGGGCGCGGTCAAAGAGATTACTCCAGACCGTAAAGAATGTTTCTGGTAGTGCGGCGGCTTCTACAAATGATAGTCCCTTGGGAATAGGTAAGCAGAGTTCAGCGCTCGCTAAACAATAGTTGGCATAGCCGCCACCAGTCACTAAAGCACAAACGGCATCACCTTCCTTGAGTTGAGTAACGGCTTTACCTTTAGCAACCACGAGGCCAGAGATTTCTAATCCAGGTATATCAGATGCTCCGGGTGGGGCCGGATATAAGCCTTTTCGTTGCATGATGTCGGGTCGATTAATGCCCGCAGCGACTACGTTTATTAAAACTTGATGATCTGCCGGTGTAGGCACCACCCGTTCAACGAGTTTTAGCATTTCAGAACCGGCTTCAATTTCTATCGCTTGCAGGCTATTGAGTAGTGGCATAAGTTGAGTATTGAAAAAAGTGAGATCAGGTTATTATATGCCCCAGTTATTTTGATAAACAATCTTTATAGATAGGATTAAGTTGATGATTCGAGCAGGTATTGTAGGTGGAACCGGTTATACAGGTGTTGAGCTACTCAGATTGTTAGCTTTACATACTGAGGTAGATGTCACTGTGGTTACCTCTCGTGCAGATGCAGGTTTAAGGGTAGATGCCTTGTATCCGAGTCTTCGAGGTGTGATTGATATCACCTTTAGTGCGCCAGAGATTGATGTGTTGAGTCAGTGTGATGTGGTTTTTTTCGCTACACCCAATGGAACCGCGATGTTAATGGCTGAGCAGTTATTAGCGTTAGGTACTAAGGTGATAGATTTATCGGCTGATTTCAGATTGAAAGATCCGGTGGAGTGGAGTCATTGGTATGGTATGGAGCACGCCTGCCCTGATTTAATTGCTGATGCTGTGTATGGTTTGCCAGAAGTTAATCGTGATGAGATTAAGAAAGCTAATTTAATTGCTTGCCCTGGGTGTTATCCGACGGCAGTACAGTTAGGTTTTTTACCTTTGCTTGAAGCCGGTTTAATTGACATTAAACATTTAATTGCTGATGTAAAGTCGGGGGTCAGTGGGGCAGGTCGTAAGGCGGAGTTGGCTACGTTAATGAGCGAAACGGGTGAAAGTTTTAAAGCTTATGCAGTCAATGGACACCGACATTTGCCTGAGATTAATCAAGGATTAACGGCTTTTGCCGGTAATCCAGTAGGCTTAACGTTTGTTCCGCATTTAACACCGATGATTAGAGGCATCCATGCGACTTTATATGGACAATTAGTGGTTGATCCCGATAAAGTAAGTTTGAGTGAAGTACACGCTTTGTATGAGTCTCGCTATCAAAACGAATGGTTTGTAGAAGTATTGCCTCAAGGCTCACATCCTGATACCCGAAATGTGCGCGGTAGTAATAATTGCCAGATTTCAGTTTTTCAACCCCAAGGCAGTCAAGTGATGGTGGTTTTATCTGTCATTGATAATCTGGTTAAAGGAGCGGCTGGGCAGGCTGTGCAAAACATGAACCTGATGTTTGGTTTTGAAGAAGAGGCTGGGTTAAAGATTATTGCCCTTTATCCATAAATCTTGACTAAAAGACTGGGTATAGTCATAATCAATAGAATTTATTTTAAGGAGTTTCTATTATGGCAAATCCAATTATATTTACAGATAACGCTGCTGCTAAGGTAGGTGAGTTAATTGCAGAAGAAGGGAATGATAATCTAAAGTTGCGCGTGTATGTTTCTGGCGGTGGCTGTTCTGGTTTTCAATACGGCTTTACGTTTGATGAAGAAGTGAATGAAGATGATACTCAAGTCGCAAATGGTGGGGTTACTGTGCTGATTGACTCAATGAGTATCCAGTATTTGGCAGGTGCTGAAGTAGACTATAAGGAAGATGTTTCAGGCGCTCAGTTTGTGATTCGTAATCCCAATGCCACCACTACGTGTGGTTGTGGCTCCTCTTTTTCAGCTTAATTTAAGTTTAAAAGAGAGGGTTTTAAATCCTCTCTTTATTTCACTAACAGTCGGCTAATGCCACAATTGATTATGTTAAGCATGAGCATAGCCTAAGTAATGTAGTAGGGATAGGTCATCGCGACCTGTCTTTGGATTTAAGTTTACACCGATCCCAGTTATTTTTAAAAGCAGTTAGAAACGTAACGTTTGTTATTAATTAGGTAACTCGCAAAAATAACCTCCATTTTATTACCGAACTGGAGTGTTGGAAAAAGCCTTTAGAGCAGTTGTTAAATCGTCCGTTATTTGCCGAGGTCGGTGTTTTTTCTGATTTAGCGTCAGAATCTCTGGTGTTACATCAGAGGGCAGGTTATGCAAGTGTGTATCGTATTTGGCAAGAGCTTAAGCTGTATCTGTATCTGTATCTGTATCTGGATTTGTTTGGTAGTCATGCCGCCATTTCCATGAAGTCAGTTGCTGAATTATATGAGGTTTGGTGTCTGTTAGAAGTCAGGCGTTTATTACTCACTTTAGGGTTTATAGAAAAGTCTCGTGTGTTAGGGTAATGTTAAACTCCACAGATTGTCTTGATATGAGGATAGTCTTCAAATCAGTTACAATGACAATTTTAACCAAAACCCTTTGAGGACATTATGTACAAACCCGTTACCCCCTTACTGGCCGCTGATATTATTATTGAGCTGATTGATTTGCCCGAGCGCCCATTTATACTCATTGAGCGCCTTAATCCGCCTTATGGCTGGGCTATTCCAGGCGGCTTTGTCGATGTGGGCGAGATCGTAGAACATGCCGCAGTGCGTGAAGCTCAAGAAGAGGTGGGCTTAAACGTACACTTAACAGCTTTGCTTGGAATTTATTCTGATCCTGCGCGTGACACACGCGGACACACCGTTACGGCAGTCTATATCGCCGAAGCATCAGGCATGCCGGTTGCAGCCGATGATGCGAAGAGCTGTCAATTATTCACATTGGATACATTGCCTGAGGTCTTAGCGTTTGATCATGCTCAAGTACTGTCTGATTATAAAATATATCGAGAAACAGGACAGGTCACTAAACTTAAGTGAGTTGAGCGTTTTAAGTTTTTAGTGTTGCTTAACTATTGATTGTTTTTGTTACAATAGAGCCATCAATAAATTTAAGGTGCCTGGGAGCAATGAGTTTTGACAAAAGTGCAGGATATTACAAGTCCGATGACGGCATCGGAAAAACGAGCGACGTGGTCTTTAGCCAGCATTTACGCCTTACGCATGTTAGGGCTGTTTTTGATAATGCCAGTACTGTCATTATTTGCCGAACAACTCGAAGGTTCAACACCTTCGTTAATTGGTATGGCAATTGGTGTTTACGGCATTAGTCAGGCTATTTTACAAATTCCTTTCGGCTTAATGTCGGATCGGTTTGGTAGAAAGAAAATCATTATTGGGGGCTTAATACTCTTTTTAATAGGCAGTATTGTCGCCGCTCTCTCAACCACCATTTATGGTGTCTTATTAGGTCGGGCTATTCAAGGTTCAGGCGCTATAGCCGCACCTATTATGGCACTTGTTGCCGATTTAACCCAGGAAGTGCATCGAACCAAAGCCATGGCATTAATTGGTTTAAGTATTGGCGTGTCTTTTGGGGTTGCTATTACGGCTGGGCCGATTATAGCCGGATTTATTGGCGTACATGGTATATTTTGGCTTATTGCCGGACTGTCATTTATAGCCATCTTTGTGGTTCGTTTCCTAGTGCCTGATCCACAAAAATCTAAAAAGCATCGGGATGCCGAGCTGGTGCCTAACCAGTTCTTTAATATCTTGAAAAATACCGAATTGTTAAGACTTAACTACGGTATCTTTGTCTTACATGCTATTTTGACGGCTAGTTTTGTGGTTGTGCCCTTGCTGATGCGGGATGCAGGCCTAGTACCTAATGAACATTGGAAGGTTTATTTACCGGTGTTTGTTGTTTCAATGGCGGCTATTATTCCCTTTGTCATCGTGGCAGAGAAAAAACGCAAAATGAAGGTCGTTTTTATCGGCGCTATTGCAATACTCGTATTAGCCGACTTAGGTTTAATGCAGTTTAGTTCCAGCTTGATAGGTATTGTTGGTTTTCTATGGTTATTCTTTACCGGATTCAATTTATTAGAAGCAACTTTGCCTTCGTTAGTGTCCAAAACAGCCCCTGGTGACTTAAGAGGAACCGCGATGGGTGTTTACTCTACAAGCCAATTCTTGGGTGCCGGTATGGGCGGCGGGATAGGTGGTTGGTGTTATGGTCAGATGGGCGCTAGTGGTGTATTCTTGTTTTGCGCTGTCGCTGCTGCTACTTGGTTAGTTTTGTCACTGAGCATGAAACCACCCCGTTATTGGGCTAATTTACTGATTTCTTTAGAAACGATAAGTGAGCAGGCCGCAAACGATTTTGCTACTGCAATGCTGGAACTGAACGGCGTTGAAGATGTGACCTTGCATTACCATGAAGGCGTGGCTTATCTTAAAGTCGATAACCAACAATTAGATAAGAACCAATTGCAACGTCTTATATCCACTTATGTAAATAGTTAGGCTCTGTTGTCTCAGACGAGTTGTCCCAGTGCAAAAGCGCCTAAATAGGTTATCGAAAAGTAGAGTACTGAGAGTGCTAATCCGGCTATAGAATTGATGGTCAGAGCTTTTCTGAGAATATAGGATATAACCGTAAACTCCCATACGAACAAAAGGCTCAAGCTATAATAGCTTAAAATATTTTCATCGACTGTTAGCCATACCAAAACAGGAATGACGAAGATAGATATGATATTTGCACAGACTAATATCGATGAAATGACTTGAATATACGCATATAAGGTTTTATTTAAGTGCAAAACAAAACCTATAAAAAACAGTGTGAGCAATATTTGTATTGATACTTCAACCAATGATTCAAACGGATCGTCAGTCATGTTGGCTTGCATGACGTACTCTACGATAAAGTAGATCAATAAGTTTGCTTTAAAAAAACCGATTGATCTGGTTAATTTGAGTGGATCTTGTTTAAACCAGCATAAAGGCAAATATTGCGTAAGTATTTCTGTTGATAGCATATTAGTCACATCATTTCTGTCGTTTCTTCATTGATTGATACGATTGGGTTATTCTTTTAACTTGGATAAATCCAGGTAGTTGGTGTGGTGTTCTTCTTTGCTTGTTGTTTGTATCGGAGTTTGTTCGTCAGCCGCTCCAAAAATATCATTTAAAGACTGTACCAGGTCTTTGGTTTTATCTGTTAAATGGGTTAATTGTGCTTTAACTTTTTTATTCCAGCCTGCTGACTCATAAATCGGTAAGAGCATGCGCACGAATGTGATATTTTTTTCGAAGAGGTTTGCCAGGTTTTCCATCAAATGCAGTTCCTTTTGCCGCTCATTTAATTTATTAACAATTAATTTTGCATGAAGTTTGCTGATGAGTATATGACTAGGCACCAGAATGGCTACTAGTACGCCAATAGCGATGGAACCGAAAATGGGGTCAAGTAACACCTCTAAGATCCCGAATTGTAGTTCTGCAGCAATACCTAGCATTACTATTAAGCTCACTACAAATAGCGTTGATAAGTGGACACGCTCTTTCCAGATCTTGATGCCATTTTTAACTTCGGATATGACGATGTCCTCAATATCCCTAATGTTTTTCTCAAGTAGGTTAAGGATGCGATATGTTCGATCAAATGAAGCGTTAGTCATGCGCTGGTCAATTTCCGAGAAATCGACTTTGCTTTGAGGATTAATGCTGTTTTGTTGATTAGGTACAATAATGAACTGTCCGGTATGCAGCTCTTTTCCCAGAAGCCTTCTTTGCCAAGAAAGAATGATTTCATTGGCTTTTGTTGGATTGATTGTGGCAATGGGTTCATCAATCAGATAGATAAACTTGTTGGAGTCCTGGTGAGTGGCAATTTGTTCTATGACTTCTTCAAGTAATGGCGCAGCAGATTCGAATAAGTCAGTAAAAACCAAAACCACATCAGAACTTTCAATGATGTGTTTTATCAACATCGAGTTAATGGGGTTTAATGGCAAAACACCCATATTGGGTGAGTCTATGAATAGCTTACCTTTTAGTCGTTCGCTGTTCAAAGCCTTTAATTCGAGATAAGCATTAATTCGATCACCTTCACCTTTTTGAAGTTGTTCAATTTTTCTGCTGATTTGATAAAAAGGGTAGCGAGGGTCAACATCAAGCGCTGTGCCAGGCAAGGTAGCCGAGTTGACTTGACTGCTGGGCAACAGGACGGTGAATTTATGCGTGGAAGCCTGAATACCCGCAGTGGCTTGTTGCGTACCCAGATAGCTGTTTATAAATCTGGATTTAGCCGTGGAGTTACCTCCAATTAAGCTGATGATAGGCGACCATGAGTTTTTACTGGCTATCGTTTCGTCTATATCAATAAGACCCAGTTCGTATTCAATTTGATCAAGTTCATGAAAAATATGCACCGATCTTTGTAATGCCGGATTATCATGGGCAAAGTTTTTCTCCAGGTTGAGCAGGTATTTGCTTACTGTCTTTTCAGTCATCAGTTTGAACTCCTGTATACTAAATTATGATATGTAAAGTTGTCGGAGTATACACCGAACATTGTTTTGATAATAGCAAAAAACAGCGAGGTGTTTATGAGGCATTTTTCATGTTTAGGTTGCCTTAATATAGGGTATATTAATTGGCCTATGGTTTTAGCCCCGTATGTAAATTAAAAAATAAATGGAGCGTAGATTGGTTAAGTTTTTAAGTCTGATGCTAATGGGATTGTTACTGCTGTTGTCGGGTTGTAGCACTCCTTTGTCGGGGCGGTATGGTGCAAAAGGCCTGACTAAGGAAGCGTTTACTCACTACGTGGAAGAGGTTTTCCGCTTGCAAAATAGCATGACCAGTGAATTGATGACATTACAGGAAAGTGATGACGTTAATAATCACGACGAGGCCTTATTAAAAGCCGAGCAGTCTATGCAAGAGGCTTGTGCCCCACTGAATGAATATGTATCCCGTGAAAGTGACGGTAGTAATACCGGAATTTTTTTAGGTCAGCAGATTGAAAAGACGGCCACTGATTGTGAGCAGGCTGCACAACGGGTCAAGCAGCAATTAAATAAACAGTAGCGGGTTTATATACAGAGGTATTCGGAAAACAAAAGCGTTTTTTGTTTTCCGAAATGATGATGGACGGACTATCTCGGATTAAATGATCGGTTCACCTCTAGCCAGTTTAGGTAAGTTACCCTCTAAGCCCATAGCGCCGCGCATGACTTTGTTTTTAGCGGGTAGGATCCGTTCGGCAAGTCCTAGACCCAGGTTACGAATAAACTTGAGTGGTAATACGTCATTACTGAAAACCTGATAAAAAATATCCATTATCGTCATCATTTTTAAATTTTCGTTACGTCTTATTCTTTCATAGCGTTTTAAAACAGATACATCACTGATATCAAGGTCTTTCTTGGTTGCATCCATTAATACTTCACCCAAAGCGGCTGCGTCCAACAAGCCAATGTTAACACCTTGACCTGCCAGAGGATTGATTGTATGCGCTGCATCACCGACCAGAACAACCCCCGGTTTAACGTAGTTTTGTGCATGTTGCCGTTTGAGGGGAAAGCTGGTAACTCCTAACACACGATTGACTTTGCCAAGACAGTCCGGAAAGGTCGCAACCAGTTCTTCTTTTAACTTTTCGTAAGGTAAGCTTTGTAAGCGCTTAACTTCATCGGGTGAGTTATACCAGACAATCGAACCGAAGTTCCCACTTAAAGGCAGGAAAGCCTGGGGGCCACTGGGTACAAAACGTTGCCATGTAATATCTTGTTGTTCATAGTCCGTTTCAATATAAATAACCAGTGCATGCTGTTTATAATCCCAACTGGTTACTCCTAGACCTACCGTTTGTCGCACTCTGGACTGACCGCCATCAGCGGCAACTAAGAGCTTTGCGGTAAGCACTCGTTTATCTTCCAGTTCAATAACACTGGCTTCACCGGGTGTGTAGCTTATTTTTTTGATACTGACGGGGCTAATGAGTTTTACATTATCAAATGCCTGTAGGCGTTCTAATAAAGCTAATTGGGTTATTCTGTTTTCAACAATATAACCTAAAGCTGGATGGTCAATCGCATCACTACAAAACTCAGTGTCTCCAGTGGTTTCCCAAACGCGCATTCGACGAAACGGACATAAGCGTCGGCTTTCAATTCCTGTCCAGGCGCCAATAGTTTCAAGAATATTTTTAGAGGCGATACTAAGTGCTGAAACTCTTAAATCGTGAGGTTGTGTCGACTCAAAGGGCAGCGGCAAGGTATTTTCTATAACAGCCACTTTTAGTGAACTATCACCCAAACTACAAGCCACTGCAGCTCCAACCATACCACCGCCGACGATAATAATATCAAATTCTTCTTTCATAATTAATCAACCTTATATTCAAGCACCTAACTTGACGAAAGATACTATACTTATTAAATAATAAAGCAAAATACATTCAGTTACCGATAGGTCTGAATACAGGATTATGCGGAAACAAGTCGTTATTTATACTTTTCATTGTATTTGTGATTATACGCCATATAGAATGCTTGCGATTGTTCTATAAGTGTTGTAAAACAACACCTGACAGTTTTATTTATCATTCAATGATGTTATAAGTTTTGTTTATGTGCGGCTTTTCTGGAAGCATAAACTGCAAGCATAAACACGAGTGTTTGGTGAGGGTTTTTAAAATAAGTAGTGCAGCCCTTTTTTATATCCTTTAGAGGTGATCATGAATCAAAGTACGTTACCCATTAGGCAAGGTTTATATGATCCACGGCATGAACATGATGCATGCGGTGTGGGTTTTGTCGTCCATATTAAAGGTCAAAAAAGTCATGCGATTGTAAAGCAGGGGTTAGAGTTACTGAGAAACCTAACTCATCGAGGGGCAGTGGGTGCGGATCCTTATGCGGGGGATGGTGCCGGAATTTTAATTCAAATGCCTGATGCTTTTTTGAGAGCGGAGTGTGCAAAACTCAATATCAATTTACCGCATGAGGGTGATTATGCTGTCGGTATGTTATTTTTACCGCGCAATATTGTGAGCAGAGTGAGTTGTGAACGGGTGTTCACTCATTTTATTGAACAGGAAGGCTGTGAGTTATTAGGTTGGCGTGATGTGCCGGTTAATAACGTTGATTTAGGCGAAACGGCTAAAAAAGTAGAGCCTTTTGTTCGACAGGTTTTCATTGGTCGAGGGGTAAACTGTCCTGATCAGGATGCCTTTGAGCGTAAATTATTCGTCGTCCGTAAACAGGTCGAAAACGCTATTCGTGAATTAAACCTTAAAGAAAGTGAAGCTTTTTATGTACCTTCTTTGTCAACGCGGACAATCGTGTACAAGGGTATGTTGCTGGCCAATCAAGTCGGGCCGTTTTATCTGGATCTAAATGATGAGCGTATTGTCAGTGCATTGGCGTTGGTTCATCAACGCTTTTCTACGAATACTTTTCCGACCTGGGATCGTTCTCATCCATTCCGAATGATTGCGCATAATGGCGAAATTAATACCTTACGGGGTAATATGAACGGAATGGCGGCACGTCGACATTCCATTGCATCCAAGATATTAGGTGAAGATGTCCATAAGCTTTGGCCATTAATTGCTGAAGGTCAATCAGATTCTGCCTGTTTTGATAATGCGGTTGAGTTATTAGTCGCCGGTGGTTACTCGCTTGCTCATGCGATGATGTTGTTGATTCCTGAAGCATGGTCAGGCAATGTGTTAATGGATGAGAAGTTACGCGCCTTTTATGAATATAACGCGGCTCTTATGGAGCCTTGGGATGGACCTGCGGCCATTGCTTTTACTGACGGTCGTCAGATTGGTGCGACCTTAGATAGAAATGGTCTTCGCCCAGCGCGTTATTTAGTAACGGATGACGACTTTGTGATTATGGCTTCAGAAATGGGCGTGTTGGAAGTACCTCAACATAAAATTATCAAGAAATGGCGTTTGCAGCCCGGAAAAATGTTGATGATTGATACGGTACAAGGTCGTATTATTGATGATACTGAATTGAAAGCTGAATTATCGACTCGTTTTCCGTATTCCGATTGGTTAGATAAAACCCGTATATTAGTCTCAAAGCTACCGACTGAAGTGTCAGCGATGGCGCCCGATGCCGTGACATTATTGGATAGGCAACAAGCTTTTGGTTACACCCGTGAAGATATTGAGTTTATTTTAAAACCAATGGCTCAAACAGGGCAGGAAGCGATTGGCTCAATGGGTATCGACGCGGCTTTAGCTATATTGTCAGAGCGTTCACGGCTGTTGTATGACTATTTTAAACAAGGCTTTGCACAAGTCACTAATCCAGCGATTGATCCTATTCGTGAAGAATTAGTTATGTCTTTAGTGTCATTGATTGGCCCGCGTCCAAACTTGTTAGGCTTAGACGAAGGTGGTACGCATAAGCGTTTGGAAGTTGAACAACCCATTCTAACGAATCAGGATCTGGAAAAAATTCGCCGTATTGAAGCACGTTCTGCCGGTGCTTTTAAAACCAAAACTTTCACCTTATGTTATCCGTCTGATCTAGGTGCTAGCGGCATGGAAGGGGCACTGCAAAAGCTTTGTCTAGCGGTGAAAAAAGCGGTATTAGAGGGGCATAATATCCTGGTGTTATCTGATCGTGACTTGGGCGCATCTCATATCGCGATTCCGGCTTTGTTAGCCACCTCAGCCGTTCATCAATACCTGACGGTTGAAGGTTTGCGGACTAAAGTAGGTCTGGTTATAGAAACTGGCGAAGCGCGTGAAGTTCATCATTTTGCTTTACTCGGTGCTTACGGTGCTGAAGCAGTCAATCCTTATTTAGCTTTTGATACCTTGTCCGTATTGTGTCAAGACATTCAGGATTTAACTGAATATGAAGCGCATAAACGCTTTGTTAAGGCTATTTCTAAAGGCTTATTGAAGGTGATGTCGAAAATGGGTATTTCGACGTACCAGTCTTATTGTGGCGCTCAAATCTTTAACGCGATTGGTTTATCTGAAGTGTTCTTAGAACGTTATTTCACAGGGACGACCAGTACCATTGAAGGTGCGGGACTCGCAGAAATCAGTGAAGAAACAGTGCGTCGTCATCGGATAGCCTATGGTAATGCACCGCTGTATCGAAATACCCTGGATATTGGTGGTGAGTACGCTTATCGGGTGCGAGGTGAAAATCATACCTGGACACCTGCAACCATTAGTACTTTGCAACACGCGACCCGAACCAATAGTGCGGAAGGTTATGCCGCATTCTGTAAGTTAATTGATGAGCAAAATGAAGCATTACTGACCTTGCGGGGCTTAATGACCTTTAAAGAAGAAGCTAATCCGGTGCCACTGGATGAAGTAGAGCCAGTGACTGAGATTCTTAAACGCTTTGCTACCGGCGCTATGTCTTTTGGGTCTATTTCTTTTGAGGCGCATACTACCTTAGCTATTGCTATGAATCGCATTGGCGGTAAATCAAATACCGGTGAGGGTGGAGAACTACCTGAACGGTTCTTACCGTTACCTAATGGTGATTCCATGCGTTCCGCCATCAAGCAAGTGGCTTCGGGACGTTTTGGTGTAACCACAGAGTATTTGGTGAACGCTGATGATATTCAAATTAAAATCAGTCAGGGTGCTAAACCAGGTGAAGGCGGGCAATTACCCGGACATAAAGTCGATGCAGTGATTGCGAAAGTACGTCATGCAACGCAAGGGGTTGGTTTAATTTCACCTCCGCCGCATCACGATATTTATTCAATTGAAGATATTGCGCAATTGATTCATGATCTGAAGAATGTGAATCCACAAGCACGTATTAGCGTTAAGCTGGTATCAGAAGTGGGTGTCGGTACGGTCGCAGCTGGGGTTTCTAAAGCCCATGCAGACCATGTTACTATTTCCGGTTACGATGGCGGCACCGGTGCAAGTCCAATGAGTTCTATTAAACATGCGGGCTTACCGTGGGAAATTGGTTTAGCAGAAACCCATCAAACTTTAGTGTTGAACAAACTGCGTGGACGTATTGCGGTTCAAGTCGATGGTGGCTTGCGGACGGGTCGAGATGTGATTATTGGCGCTTTATTAGGCGCCGATGAGTTTGGTTTTGCTACAGCGCCTTTGATCGTATCAGGCTGTTTAATGATGCGTAAATGTCATCTAAATACTTGCCCAGTCGGTGTAGCGACGCAAGATCCTGAGCTTAGAAAACGTTTTACCGGACAACCTGAACATGTGGTGAATTATTTCTTCATGATTGCTGAAGATGTTCGTCAGTGGATGGCAAATTTGGGCTTTAGACGTTTTGATGAGATGGTAGGGCGCTCTGATAAGTTAGATATGCAGCGAGCACTTTCTCATTGGAAAAATCAGGGCTTAGATTTTAGTCGGGTGTTTTATAAACCCGGGACGGATGGCACGACAGCGGTTTATCATTGTGAAAAACAAAATCATGGCTTAGAACATGCACTGGATCATACTTTGATTGCACAAGCACAACCTGCTTTAGAGCATCAGCAAGCCGTGGTTATTAATACCCCCATTTGTAACGTCAATCGCACCTTTGGTACGATGTTGTCCGGTGAAGTGGCAAAACGCTACGGTCATAAAGGCTTACCGGCGGATACCATTGCTATTCGGGTGAAAGGCACAGCGGGGCAAAGCTTTGGCGCTTTCTTGGCGCAAGGTATCAGCTTAACCCTGGAAGGTGAGGGTAACGATTACGTGGGTAAGGGCATGAGTGGGGGACGTATTACCATTTATCCACCTAAAGAATGCCCAATTAAGCCAGAAGAAAATATTATCGTCGGTAACACCGTACTTTACGGCGCTATTAGCGGTGAATGTTATTTTAACGGTGTCGCAGGTGAGCGGTTTGCGGTGCGTAATTCAGGCGCGATTGCGGTGGTTGAAGGTGTCGGTGATCATGGTTGTGAATACATGACCGGCGGTGTTGTCGTGGTGCTGGGTAAAACCGGACGTAACTTTGCGGCGGGTATGTCTGGTGGTGTCGCTTATGTCTTGGATAAAGAGTGTAACTTTGATCAGTTGTGTAATTTGTCTATGGTTGAATTAGAACCCATTCCAAAAGAAGATGAAAATTTAGAATTCTTTGCTCATCAGGGAGGCGATCTGGAAACGCATGGTCGGGTGAATATTATGTCAGATATGACGCGCCATGATGCACAGCGATTAAAACATTTAATTGAGAATCACAAGCGTTATACCGGTAGTCAGAGAGCACAACACATTCTGGATAATTGGTTAGATTATTTGCCCCGTTTTATTAAAGTAATGCCGGTTGATTACCGCGCCGCACTGAAAAAAATACAGGCAGAACAACAAGCATCCACCACTGTTTAACTATTTTTTAGAAGGTATTAATCATGGGCAAACCTACCGGATTTATGGAGCTACCGCGTACTGAACGGCGCTATGAAGCACCCAGTGAGCGGATTAAGAATTATCGAGAATTCACCATAGCCCCCAGTGACGCAGAACTGAGTCAGCAAGGCTCAAGATGTATGGATTGCGGGATTCCTTTTTGTCATCAAGGCTGTCCGATTAGTAATATTATTCCAGAATGGAATGATGGTGTTTATCGGGGGGATTGGCAAGAAGCACTGGCTGTTTTACACAGCACTAATAACTTTCCCGAGTTTACGGGTAGTATTTGTCCCGCGCCTTGTGAGGCAGCGTGTACGCTCAATTTAACGGATCAACCGGTGACCATTAAATCCATTGAGCGTGCTATTGTTGATAAAGGTTGGGAAAAGGGTTGGATAAAACCCCAGATACCTGAGAAGCGCACCGGTAAACGGGTTGCAATTATTGGTTCTGGGCCAGCCGGTATGGCTGCTGCTCAACAATTAGCCAGGGCTGGGCATGAAGTTTACGTGTACGAAAAAAATGATCGTATCGGCGGTTTATTGCGTTACGGTATTCCTGATTTTAAGATGGAAAAAAGCCATATTGATCGGCGTATCGCACAAATGCAAGCAGAAGGTGTGCGTTTTAGACCTAACAGTTTTGTGGGTAAAAACTTATCGGTTAAGAAAGTACTCACAGAATATGATGCGGTTGTGTTAGCGGTAGGTTCTGAAAAACCCCGTGACTTAGCCGTGCCGGGTCGTAACGATTTTGAAGGTGTGCATTTTGCGATGGATTTTTTACGGCAGCAAAACAAGCGTGTTGCAGGGGATTATATTCCTGATGACGTGGCTATTTCTGCTAAAGGTAAGCACGTGGTAGTGATTGGCGGCGGGGATACCGGTTCTGATTGTATCGGTACTTCGATACGTCAAGGCGCTCTTTCTGTGGTGCAACTTGAGATATTACCCGAACCGCCTGTGAAAGAAAATAAGCTGCTTACTTGGCCCAATTGGCCCAATAAACTGCGCACGACAACCTCACATGATGAAGGTATCAAACACCGTTATTGGAGTACTAATACTCAAAGTGTGACCGGTAAAGATGGCGTGATTACGCATTTAAATGCGGTTACAGTGGAGTGGAAGCAAGAAGGTGGTCAGTGGAAAATGAGTGAAAAACCGGACGGTGCTTTTAGCCTGGACGCTGATTTAGTTTTACTGGCGATGGGCTTTGTACATCCCGTACATGAAGGCTTGCTAAAAGACATGGGTGTTGAGTTAGATAGCCGTGGGCAAATCAAGGCTAATGACAAGCAATACAGTACCAGTGTTGATAAGGTGTTTGCAGCAGGCGATGGACGGCGTGGACAATCTCTCGTGGTTTGGGCTATTCGTGAAGGTCGTCAAGTGGCCAGAGCGGTTGATGAATTTCTAATGGGTTCTTCTGAGTTGCCTAGATAACCAGCCTTTGTTCCAACCTTCTGGGTGAGTACGTTAAACGTGCTCACCCAGAAGGTTAAACCCACTAATTAATCCATGGGTACATGGTTGGTGTATTTGTTTTTGGGAACCGTTTGTTTCTCAAAAACAATGGCAGGTTTGTTATAAGATGAATTTTGTTGGCTTAATCTTATCGCACTATCCGTTGGGTGGAGTTCTGACGGTGCGCGAACATCCCCTTCGGATAAATAAGTAAAAAACATTGGCAGTAAAGCAAAGACCGCTAAAATAAATGCCAAGCTGCCGAGGCCTATAAATAATGTTTTAAATGGATTTGAAGAGCTTTCTAAGGTATCTTCTAAGGTGATCGTAGCGTCGTCTATTTTGTTAATATTAGATTGTATTGACATGGTATTTACCTGCTTAATGGGGTTATTAAATAATTCATACAATGTAACCCTATATTTGAGAAAATCAATTTTTGTTTAAACTCAATGTGGATTTTGATCCAATCTGAT
This sequence comes from uncultured Methylococcaceae bacterium, assembly GCA_903839855.1. Classification (GTDB taxonomy): domain Bacteria; phylum Pseudomonadota; class Gammaproteobacteria; order Methylococcales; family Methylomonadaceae; genus Methylobacter_C. The sequence goes on along the minus strand of CAIMEB010000051.1, from coordinate 2,939 downwards.
TAATTCAATGCAGATTCCAAATGCAAATTGGATTTGCTTTTATTGAAAATGCGGTTATATCAATACTGGAGATAGTTTTACAGTAAGTATGGAAGTGGTAAGACGGCAAGGACGCTGTCGAATTAGTTGCTGATTTAGTCAAAACCCCCAGCAAAGCCGGAGGCTTGAAAATGTAAACCGCTCAAAGCGGGTTAATTATTGCACCACCTAAAGGTGGTAGTACCTTAAAATAAATCGAGTTGATCTATTCGTTTGTCCTCTTCTTCTTGATACTTGATGTAATTTCTTACCGTTTCCTCATCCCTACCTACTTACATTCCCATTTCGTATGCTTTAACTAGATGTTCAAGTTTTTATAACTTGTTGAATCCGCGCATTTTAAATGAGGCTTAGAAATAATCCAAGCCTGATTCAATTTTATTAAATCACTATTTTAGTGATCGGGTTACAAAAATCTGATGTTCCTGCTGAGGAAATACTGGCAAATTGAAAATCATAAGAAACACCCGGGATTAAGTTATTGATTACGCATCGAGTGACCGTGCTAATGTCCACCTCAATCCATTCTGATATCACACCTAACACGGTTGATTTTCTATAGCGTATTTTATAGGCAACAGCCCCTAAAATAGCTTTTAATACGACAATAACAATTCCACTATGGTCGCCATTAATAACGTCTATTTCGGGTTTTATATAGGGCGTTGGTTGTTTTGAAGCATGAAAACCGCTTTGGATAATGGTGGTTTCATTACCTTTAGCGACTTTATTAACGTAATTAAGCAGGACTCTAAAGAGATCATCGGCAATCTGTTCTTTATCATTCCTGATTGCAATGGCACTGTGAGCACCATCTTTTGCTGCCAAAATGGCTGCTTCAAAATCAGCAACGACTGCATTAATAGTTTCTATCGGGACTTCAAGATCGGGGAAAAGGAGTGTATCTGCCAGTTGAATGGCAATGTTTTTATATAATATGATTTTATCGTTGACTGAATACTCGACAAAGTCGAGTAACGCTATAGTTCTCTTCATTAAGCTTATCCTTTTATTCATTATCCTTCGGAGTCACTCACTATAGGCTACTTAATTTAAATAGATAGTTTTATTATTAAAATAATGGTTAATTTTAATCGAGATCTAACGTAATACAGGCTAACTAACTGTAAGGATTGACTATTTAATTATTGTTTTTGGATCATGAGTTAAGGTGTTTTTTCCGAAAAGAGATGATAAATAGCCGGGAGCGTCTCCTAATTGAGCCAAGCTATTTAAAAAATTGGCAACACAGTATGCAAAAATACCCGTGATACTTTGTATCACACCTTCAAATTATCCTATTGGCCTAATGAGGTATCCTAAACTGCCAATTGCTTATCCTATTCCACCAATTGCTTATCCTATTCCACCAACTGCTTATCTTATTGAGCCTGTAGAGCCTCCTATAAGGAAAATTATAAATACAAAACTGCCAAAAGGATAATCGATACGCCTTATTGAATACTGAATAAGCAAAATAGGCTGTCCTAAAAGGAGAATTCGAAGTACAAAAAGCAAAATCGGAAGTACAACAAGGAGAATAGGCTATTAATAAATGCTTTTAGGATAAGCAAAAACCATTAAAGTCTATTGATTAATGCCTGACATACGTACATTAACCGGAATAGGCTATCCTAAAAGAAAAATAGGGTACGTGTTCAGACTTACTCCACTTACCGAGGATAATTTGATATATGATTACCCAAATTTAGCGTAACCCTAACTCATTGTTGAATCATTCAAATTTACACATCACCCAGTTATCTTTACATGTTTATCAATCACTCAATTTAAAGGATGTGTGGCTTCAGTGCACTGATATTCTACAGATACCAACCATCTAACACAGTCACTACGTGTTGATTGAATACAAATCTTGGTTGAACCACCGAAAGGTTCTGCATTCTTATAACCCCATGAAGAACAGCGTTGTTGAGCAGCGCTTAATCCTTGCCGAGGATCTAATTGAGGCGATTCAAATAGCCCGTATTCAAATGACAGCTTAACCGTGCCATCGGCTCGACTGCCACCGGTTGGAATAAGTTGTTTTTGTACGGCACACCCTTGCATTTGCATGAAGAGGAAAAGTAATACAGTTGAAAAACTAATGTGTTTCAAGGGAAGCTCCTTTTTATGTAGTTTGTAATTTAAGATGAGCTTCATCATGCAACACCTTGCTGACAGGTGATGTCGTTTTTCTTAATGCCCTGCCCTGTATAATATCCACATAAATTAAGACCGCTCCACAACCTATAAAAGAGTACAGCAATGACAACCATTACACCTTATGAAGTTATCGGCGGCGAAACAGCCATACGCAATTTGGTCGAACGATTTTACTATTACATGGATACCTTGCCAGAAGCCAAGGGTATTCGTGACATACATCAAGCCGATCTAACGTCAGCTGAGACTAAATTATTTAAATACATGACGGGGTGGTTAGGTGGACCCAATTTATACATAGAGGAATACGGACATCCCATGTTACGCGCACGGCATTTGCCTTTTGCGATTGGTGAATCAGAACGTGATCAATGGATGCTGTGCATGAATAAAGCCATAGATGAAGTTCCTATGGATCCGCGTTTAAAAACCAGCCTGCAAACTGCCCTACAAGATCTAGCCACGCATATGATTAATAAAGATTAACGTAACATGAGTTGACACCTAAATACGATCCATCGTAAAAAAGTTTAATCCAATTAACGATAGATAATAAATAACGCTAACTTCATTATTAAAATATCGTCCTAAAGTTGGGCATCCTTCATTTACCGGTTTACACTTTATGCAATTCCTGGCTTTATAAAGTCCTGAAAACGGGTTTCTTTCGATGTACAAATGAACATAAACCTTCAGTTCATTGTACAATGAAGGTTTATATCCATGCCATTAGC
>CAIMEB010000050.1 GCA_903839855.1 uncultured Methylococcaceae bacterium | reverse complement strand
TTAAATTTAAGAAACAGCTAAGCCGTTTATCTTTAAAGTCACTGGCCGTTTTTTAATGGCTACGGTAGCTTGTTGTTAATTTTTTATTGACATCAAAAGTGTCAACTACTTTTAGGCTGCTATGAAGGATGCCGAAAATTGCTTATTATTCACTAAAACAACCGGAAAAATTAAATTTCAATACTCAGCAACTGATTGATTTGTAGATGGAACTAGAATGCTCTGAATTGCTGGCTATATCCCAGTCGTATTTCATTAAATCCCGTAAAGGCTTTGATAGGCTTTAATGGCGTTTAACTGATCACTGTTTGCTTCGGCCTTTAAATAATCGATGATGGTTTCTAACGTGATAATAGCAATCACCGGCATATTAAAGCGTTCTTCAACTTCCTGAATTGCCGAGCACTCATTCAAGCCTTTTTCTTGTCGGTCTAAGGCAATCAATACGCCAGCAGGAGTGGCATTGGCGGCATTGATAATCTCAACAGATTCTCGCACTGACGTACCAGCGGTAATCACATCATCCAGAATAATCACCTTACCTTGCAAGGGTGTTCCCACTAAATTACCCCCTTCGCCATGATCTTTGGCTTCTTTGCGGTTAAAGGCAAAAGGAATATCGTTACCGGTGATTTGTGCATAGGCAATTGAAGTGGCACTCACAAGCGGTATACCTTTGTAGGCAGGGCCGTAAAGAATATCAACTTTAAGCTCAGATTGAATTAAGGCTTGTGCATAAAACTGACCTAACTTGCCTAATTGAGCGCCCGTATTAAATAAACCTGTATTAAAAAAGTAAGGACTGGTACGTCCAGACTTTAATTGAAACTCACCAAATTTTAAGACACCGCACTCCAGTGCGTAAGCGATAAATTCTTTTTGATAATCAAGCATGATAAAGGCTAATAAGGTAGTGTTGTTGTTGAGGGTGGGTTCTTAAGGGATAAACTTCTCTAAGAGATTGTCCATAAAGTTCCAGCCTTGTTCTGAGCAATAATAATGGTTATTGTCATAGATTAGCAATCCTTCTTTAAGTCCGTTTGATAAAGCAGGCTCTAAAGTGTCCATATTCAGTCCAGTCGCGGCGAGGTAAGCGGGGACAGTAAAGCCTTGTTTTAACCTGAGATGATTCATCACAAACTCTAGTGGTAGTTCAGCCGTAGAAATCAGATTAGCACCGCCGTTTTTATGAGTGTTGCTTAAATATTGTTCAGGACTTTTGGGTTTAAACGTGCGGGTGATCAAATCCGGGAGTGCTTGGCTTATTTTGCCATGTGCGCCGGCACCAATGCCTAGATAATCACCAAATTGCCAGTAGTTTAAATTGTGTTGGCATTGTCTTCCGGTCTGGCTATAAGCAGAGACTTCATATTGATGATAGCCGTGTTCGGCTAGGCAATGCTGAGCCTGTTTTTGAGTGCTAAAAATAATCTCGTCATTCGGTAATTTTGGTGGGAATCGATGAAAATAAGTATTCGGTTCCAGAGTTAATTGATAAAAAGAGATATGGGTAGGCTTCAGGCTAATCGCGGTTTTTACATCATTAATACTGTCTTCTGGATGAGAGTCGGGTAGGCCAAACATAAGATCCAGATTAAAGTTACTAAAACCGGCCTGTTGAGCAATGTCCCCCGCCGCTAAGGCTTCTTTAGCCGAATGCACGCGGCCTAGCTTTTGTAATAACGCATCATTAAAGCTTTGAATGCCAATGGAGAGACGGTTGATCCCTAGCGCTCTAAATTCAGCAAACTTTTGGCTTTCAAAGGTACCTGGATTGGCTTCAAGGGTAATCTCAAGGTTGGGTGTTAACGTTATGCGTTGCTCAATGCCCCGTAATAAACGATCCAATGATTCAGGAGAGAATAAACTGGGCGTACCACCGCCGATAAAAATACTACTAATGGGACGAGTCACCGCATAGCGTTGAATATCTTCAGTTAAATCATTCAGTAGTGCATCTATGTAAGCAGCTTCGGGCGTGTCGCTTTTAACTGCATGAGAGTTAAAATCACAATACGGGCATTTTTTAATGCACCAAGGGATATGGATATAGAGGCTGAGTGGCGGCAATGGCATATTATAAATATCTGGCTGGTGGTTTTTTTACGCTACACATGGATAAGGAATAAGCGCGAAATAACTCGATCAAGTTCATGCTTCGAAAGCCCGTCACGACCGGTTTGTGAGTTCCAAGTCGCTCAACTTATTTCATGCACGTTTCATAGTATCACGTCTCTATTGTGTTAGAATTAAATACTGCTACCAGAGGATGCTCACTCTTAGGAAATCAGGGATAGCGCTGCCTTTAGATGGTAGCAGAATGTCAATTTATAATTTCAAATAGAGGATGGCTGAAATTAAGAAAATCATCACACCTACGATTCTCCATTATGATCAGTGACCTGCCCTGGTTGCAAAAATTATGGAAAAAAAGATTACAAGCTAAGGGTATTGTTGGTATCAGTTATCTAAAAAGCGGCATAGCCATCGCTATTTCTGACGTTGTTGACCCTAACCAATCCTGTTTAACGCATTGCGAATTTATTCCGACCTTATGTGTTGATGATCACCACCCGATCCTGAGTGAGCTGGTTTCTCTCTACCATCTTACTGACTATGACTGCCATTTAGTACTGCCTATCGATAATTATCGCCGTGTCAATATTGAAGTCCCGGCGGTTGCTGATAATGAAATTGCCGCCGCCATTTATTGGAAAATAACCGATCTGTTTGACTTCCCAATTGACCAAGCTTTTATTGATTATTATGCCTTGCCGATATCTACACATGACTCCAGTCATAAAATGCTGGATGTGTTTGCCTGTCCTAAGGAACTCATCCGGAATTTAGCCGATAAGTCGTCACGTGCTGGCTTACGTGTTAAAGTGATTGATGTTCAGGAAACGGCTTTGCGTAATTTGGCAAAACTGCTTCCAGACAATAAAAGTGGAGTTGCCATGTTTATTCTGCATGAATTTTCAGGAACCCTCCTGATACAACGAGACGGGGTTATTTATCTCTCCCATAATTTTGATATTGGCTACCAAGATTTGGATTTGGCAACTGAACTTAGCGGAGATTACCCCCGTATTAATACTAAAAAAGACAAGCTGGCGCTGGAGATAAGACGATCATTGGATTATGTTGCCATTTATTATGGTATCAAGCCCGATTCTGGCTTGGCCGTTATCCCGTTGACAAGAAACACCCCAGCCTTATTAACCCTGATTAACAGCACAATGGGTATTACCGCTAACGTGATGGATATTTCAGCACTGATGGGTAGTGATAGCGTCTTGGATGATGTTACTCAATCAATGTGCTCAGCCGTGATAGGCACCACCTTGTGTCATATCGGATGACAGGCTCATGACACAACAGGTTAATTTATACAGCGAAATTCTCAAACAACAACAAAGAAAAGCTATCGTTACTTTGTACATAGCAATAGTGGTGTTTATTGTGGTGATGTTTATAGCCTTTAGTGCCTACTTGTTATGGTCCGTCAACACAGCCGAAACGTCGTTTCAGAACGAACAACTCATTTTAAAAAATGAACAAACATACGCTGAGCAATTGGCGCTCCAACATGCTAACCCCGCCTTTAATACGCAGTGGGTTGAAGATATTAAACAATGGCAAAACAAGATTAACGAAGCCGAAAAAACGGTGCGACTCATCGATGAACGAATGAGGCTCTCGGAAAAAAACTTTTCAGACTATCTACAGGCACTCGCCAACCAATCCGATAGGGATGTCTGGATAACCGCTATTCATATTACCGGAGAAAATCGTTCTTTAAGTATTCAAGGCAGTACCTTTAAGCCGGAAAAAGTGCCGCAACTGTTACAGCGATTACAAAAAGATCCTGTTTTTAAAGGTGAGTTTTTTAACAAATTGGTCATGGAGCCTTCGTTGAAAAAAACTGAGCAAATAAACTTTACGCTCAAGTAGTCATCAAAAATAAAGATGAATAAACTTCTGGAACTGTTTGAAAACCTAACCCAACGTGAGAAGTTTATTGTACTTGCTTTATTGCTAGTGACCTTAGGGGGGAGCTGGAATCTATTTTTTTATCAGCCCATCGCACAAAGACAACAAGCTCTTCAGCAACAACAACTGACCTTGAACAACCAAAAAGCGCTTCAGCAAGTGGCTGCGAATCGTCAAAAATCAGTGAGTGCCGATCCCAATAGTGACAATCAAAAAAAGCTGGATGAATTAAAATCTCAAAGTGCGTATCAACAAAAACAGATAATGCTCTTAGGCCTCAAAAGCTTTGTGTCAGCCTCATCAATGGCAGACATCTTAAATGCTGTACTGACTGAAATCAAATTACTGAAATTACTTAATCTGGAAACACTGCCAGCAACGCCCTTATTGGATGTAAAACAGCATGACCCCACCATTTACAAGCATGAACTCATCATCACTCTTTTCGGAGACTATATTAATACCCTTAATTACCTTAAAGTCCTCGAGGCACTGCCTTGGGCTATTGCACTGGATAGCATTGATTATGAGGTTAAAGACTATCCAATGGCTAAAATCACCCTGCATATCGTTATGCTAAGTTTTGATAAGGATTTGCTAGATGTTTAAAGCCTTATCTTACCTACTATTGTTTAGCGTTATGCCTTTATCCAGTCATGCTGATTTAACAAACCCCATTAACTTTAAAGATCCCACTCGACCTCCTGATGTATTAATGCCAGGTGTACTGATTGAACAACCTAAAGAAGAGCCCCGCTTGTCAGCGATATGGATAACCGCAAAATCCCGATGGGTAACGATTAATCATATTCAGGCCAAACAAGGCGAGACTATCGCAGGCGATATAAAAATTCTTAAGATTCGTAAAAATGAGGTCACTATTATTCAAAATGGCATGACTAAAACTTTGCAATTATTAGTAAGCCCCTACCAAAGCCAATAATCGATACTGTCATGAACAAACTAGCCTCATCTCATCTCTTTATTGTCACCTTATCCTTCGTGTTGGTCTCCTGCTCACCTTTACAAAAACCGGATATTAATAATACGGCTCCGTTTTTCGCTAAAGAAGCCGCGTCAGCCGTTAATACCTCCTTACTTCCAGTAGCACCACCGGACATAAAACCATCAAAATACCGTGAGGATCGCACCTTAAATGTGTCAGTGCATGATATTGATGCTCGCGAGTTTTTCTTGGGATTGGTGATTGATACTAAGGACAACATACTCGTGCATCCTGATGTTTCGGGTCGAATTTCTGGCATCCTTCATTTACCGGTTTACACTTTATGCAATTCCTGGCTTTATAAAGTCATGAAAACGGGTTTCTTTCGATGTACAAATGAACACAAACCTTCAGTTCATTGTACAATGAAGGTTTATATCCATGCCATTAGC
>CAIMEB010000049.1 GCA_903839855.1 uncultured Methylococcaceae bacterium | reverse complement strand
GCTAATGGCATGGATATAAACCTTCATTGTACAATGAACTGAAGGTTTGTGTTCATTTGTACATCGAAAGAAACCCGTTTTCATGACTTTATAAAGCCAGGAATTGCATAAAGTGTAAACCGGTAAATGAAGGATGCCAGATTAAGGCTATAAAAGGTCTCAAGATAATCCAACACATCCGTTGGCAGTGTCTGTAATAGTGCGTTTTCTTGCAGCGCCCAACGCAGGAACGGTGTAATCAGTTGAGTGCCGGACAGTTGCAGCATACTCTGCCATTCGGTATCGTTGGCTGGCAGGTCTTTCATGTCAAGCGCTTGATTAAAGACCCCTGCGAGGCATTGGCTTAGGAGTTGGTGAGCCGATCTAGTCTTCATGGTTAAGTAATTCCTCAATGACGGCTTTGGCGTGAGGTAAATCAGCATAGCGCAGATCATAAGCCGGTGTGTGTTCAACGAAGTCAATAAATGCTTTGAGCTTGGCTTCGGTGGCGGGTTGATCCAGGATCACATTGGTTTCAAGCAGGCGTATCAGGGTCTGAAAAGGAGTCAATGGACTGAGGCGGGTAGCACTGCCTTGCTCATAAGTGGGAAACACAATGAGCGATTGAGCACAGCTGACCGACTTAATCTGAGTGGGTTCTAGATAGCGCATGGTACGACCATAACAGTGTACTGTTGGTAGCTGGGGAAGTTCTGGATAGAGTGCTTCAAGAATAGCCCAGGAACCTGATTTAAGAGACAGTCGAGCCGGTGATGAGCGAAATGAGTCGTCACTCGCGGTCATTGCAACAAAATCATCCCCGAGATAAGCAAAGCCATGCGCCACTAAATAAGCGGTGAGCGTCGATTTACCGGCACCACTCACGCCGGGCAATAAAAGACAGTGTTCGTCCCGGCTGACCGTTGCCGCATGAAAATAAGCCAGGAAATCAATAGCAGGATGTTCCCACGCCAGTAAAAGTTTGTTGACGCGCCCAAACAGTTCGGCCAATGACCCTACGGATGCCAGCATCTCGTCACGAAAGGTCAGGCAGAAGCCGTCAAGGTGAGTGGACAATGCCAGAATATCGGCCTCCGTTACATCATTGATGGCACGATGATGGTAACGTAAAAAATAAGTGCTGCCAATGTCCGCCAAGGTGTCATGCAAGTGAAGTTGAATACGGTGCTGACCAAAGCGATACGTCCCAAAACGCTTCACCCCACCCGATGCCTTGGTTGCCGGAGGCAAGATCAAGCAATCGGGATTCTGCTTTAATGGCTCGGTGAGTTCGTCGGTATGTTCTGCTTCATTCAGCCACGCAAGCACTGCCTGCACATCCTGCGCGGTCTGTTCGAGGGGATGATTAAAATGCTCAGCGAAGAGCGTTGCAATCTCGTCTTGCTGATAGCCTGCACTCAACAACTCCCAGACTTGCTTGCCGGTGTTGTTGAGCGCGACCAGTCGGCCAGTGTCCGGCTGGTACAACACATAACCTTCACTCAACTGAAACAGTTTAGCGGTTTGTAATAAAGCCTCCTTCATGATTTAAGGATGATTAGAATGACCCCCCTTGATCTGCTCGTACGCTATTCGATTTGAGCGATAAAATAGCCAGCACCGCAGGTGTCGTATAAACCGCGTGCTTACCCAACATCGCTAAGGCAGCACGGCGCGACAACTGTGATTCGTTTTTTTCGGGTGTTTCGACGGTATTTGATTCTGTAGCAGATTGATCTTTATCTTGATTTTTCATAGGTACTTCTCCTGGCTTTAGTTGATGGATTTTGTTTTTGGTTAATGGAGTCGTTGGGCGATCAGCGATACGTGTCCCGCTAAAGGTTGGCCTTCTTTATCTTGAAGATCTTCCCAATAGACATCCACGGCATTACCTCTCTTAAAGGTGTTTGGCGGCAACTGAAGCAGCAACTCCACGCCATCGGCCTGTGGTTGTACATTGGCTTTTTGCACCACGACAGGTCTACCGTTGACATCGACGCTATAAAGTCCGATATTACCCGCTGAGAAACTATCCAAATCGCCTTTAAAGTGGATTAAAACAGTCTGTGTACTGGCATCGGCGTTATGGAGATCGCTGGTTTCGTGGAGTTCTTCTGCTATATGTCCCCAGATGTTATTGTCTCGGTGCGATAGCTTTTTATCATGGCTTATTTTCGTGTTGGGTTGACTGGGGGGTGGAGTGTCTGAAATGAAAACATCCGCACTGGCTCCAAGTTTTCCTTGACCCATTAAGGAGACGGTATTATGGTTGCCCGTTATCATGGCCTCAGCGACATTAATGTTTTTAGTTTCGTTGACTCTTAACTCCAGGGTTTTGTGGTAATGGCTGTTGACACGGATGTCTAAAGTTTTTAAGCCTGGATTGTTATTGGTTACGCTGATGTAGCATTCTGCCTTGGGAATATCCGTAAAGGTTTGTCGTACCCAGCGACCTGTGGTGAGAGACAGTGTGGTCATCACGGGGTCCACGCCTGCGGAAGATCCTGTGCAATCTGCTGCTGTTGCGTAAATCGAGGCTGATTTCGTGGTATCTGTTTTGGTTGCCGTTACGGTTACACTACCTGTAGTGCAGTTGTATCCACTTATAGTCCAGGTACAATTAGAGCCGCTTGCAGATACATAACTAAATCCACAGTTGGATGAAAATCTAATCACTCCACCACCAAACGATCCAGATACACCCCTACAAGCTTCCCACGAACCACCACAACTGCTACATTTTGCACTGTCTTGCAAGGCGGGTGTTGAACTCATCCCTGTCACACCAGTGCATTTACCGTTCGTCGGCGTAGAGGGGGTATAAGCATTGCCTGCTGGGCTACCACAACACTTCGTACCTGAGCCGACCCAATTTGTGTTACCATATACTGTCTTACTATTATTACAGTAGACTTGATCACTTATAAAGCATCCAGTTCCATATTGAGAAAGAATTATACAAGCTCCTGAATCAGCAGCCAATGCCTTACGACTCAACCCAATTCCACCCAAAGTACCATAAGCGAGCGTACCCACTATCCACGACAACGCTTTACGTCGAGATATATCGACACCCGCACGGGCAGTGATTCGGGTTATGTCATCAAAAATATTTTCTTTGTTCATGATTGATCCTCCAGTAGAATTAAATCATCAGTCGATTGGGACGCTTTCGCTTCAGCCAAACGTGCCTTGGCAATCGACTTTTTAACGAGGAGTGCGGCGGCTTTATTAACGAAGGGTAATCCACGATGGGTTGCTTCTTCGTGCAGCCAACCGACGATGGTATCAAGGTTCTGTGCGCACCAGTCGCAGCCGTTTCGATCCATTAGCAACGCACGCTCGTTACAAGCGCAGTTGGGTGTCGCGTAAATGCCGATATGCCCCAGCAATTTCTTCAGTTCAGTACCCGGACCAAAGCCCGGTGCCTGCGCTGCTTTAACATCATTACTCAACAGCCCCACGGCTTGCCGCATCAGCTTCGGCACCTGTTCGGCACCCACCGCGAAGGGCTGGCTCACTCGCCCCTCCTCGTTCAGCAGATAAGCCGCTGGGGTGCCTTGATTTTTAAACGCCTTTACACTTTGTTCATCCCCTTGTAACAACAGGATTACACTTTCGTTAAGACCGTGTGTGTCCAGCAACTTACGATTGATCTCGGCATCACCATAGGCGGCGAGTACGACGATGATATGATGGGCTTGAAAGCTTTCCTGTAATCGCACCAAGTCCGGCGCAATCTTTGAACAATAACCGCACTGCGGACTCCAGTTAATCAGCAAGACCTGCTGACCCAAAAAATCCTCAAGCGCTACTTTCTTACCCGTTAAATCCGGCAAAGTGAATGAAGGAAATACAGCCCCGACTGCTAAACTGGCAGGTGCAGCGGGTTGACGTAACCCTAAATGTTGTTCAATGCCGTCAAGGCGCAATAACAAGCGGCCTTGCTGTCTTATCACCTCAAAAAGAAGGTAGATAATGCCGCCAGCACCCGCTAGAATAAGCCCCAGTAAACCATATACTATGTTCATAGATATCCCTTTTGAAGGTTAATTTTAAAATCACCCTAATAGGTCAAACGTCATCGTGTTAAATATCGTTGACCTTTTTATTAATAAAATAGTCTTCTTTTTGCATTTCAAACCTCAAGCATTTTAGGTAGCAACAAAAACTTATTGTGATGTTAAACTATCTAAATAACCAGTAACCCACAGTCACTATTTCCACACTATTAAGGTATTAATTATGAAGTTCCACGAAAAGATTCGCTTTATGCGCCAGTCTAAAAACTGGTCGCAGGAGGATATGGCGGATAAGTTGGGAATGTCAGTGGCGGGTTATGCAAAAATAGAACAAGGTAGAACAGATGCAAATTTTTGGCATCCTTCATAGCAGCCTAAAAGTAGTTGACACTTTTGATGTCAATAAAAAATTAACAACAAGCTACCGTAGCCATTAAAAAACGGCCAGTGACTTTAAAGATAAACGGCTTAGCTGTTTCTTAAATTTAAG
>CAIMEB010000048.1 GCA_903839855.1 uncultured Methylococcaceae bacterium | reverse complement strand
CGGTTTACCAGAAAGGGATTTCACTGTCCAAAGTAGCGATGCGGACGATTGAAGCCAGACTGGAACGTAACCCAATCCTACCCAAATGGGACATCTTGATTCGACCCATCTAATGGGTAAATTAATTTCCGGAAATAACCTAAATGGCCGGTGATTGATGAGGTTGCTATAGCGGTCAGTAAACCCAGTACCAAAGAACCCGCGTGGCAGGCCTTGCAATCGTCGCCTTTGGCATCGGCTGCTACGCAAACCGCTACATCTATCATAAGACAACGTCGAAGTGCTCAGCAGTTTGATGGTAAAATGGCACCGATGTCTCAGGCGGATTTTTATCGGATACTGTCAGCGGTGTTACCGACTTCTCCTGCTTTTCAAGTTTGGCGGTGGTCTGCAAAAATTCATTTGTTTATCTTTGTGCATCGGGTTGAAGGGGTAACATCAGGCGTTTATGCGTTACCCAGACATCATGATGCTTTAGAAAAACTGAAGGCCGGTTCGTTAGATACGTTTAAATGGGAACGAATAGCGAAAGAGCTGCCTTTATATCATTTATATAGCGGTGATTGCCGACAGTTTGCTAAAACGTTATCATGTCATCAGCCGATTGCCAGTGATAGTGCCTTTAGCTTGGGTATGGTGGCAGAGTTTAGCGAGACTATTAATGATGCGGCCTGGTTGTATCGGCGTTTATTCTGGGAAACCGGTTTGATAGGGCAAGTACTGTATTTAGAGGCTGAAGTAGCGGGCTATCGGGGTACCGGTATCGGCTGTTTCTTTGATGACAGCGTCCATGAGTTATTTGGATTTAAAGACACACAGTTTCAAAGCTTATATCATTTTACCATAGGGAAACCCTTGGAAGATAAGCGCATAGAGACGTTGCCGGCTTACGAACATTTAGAAAAATCATGACTCATACCAAGCATTAGCTGATTACGCCATTTACGCTTATTGTCCTAATGAAAGTCACTTATCCAGGTGGTTTTTTGAGTAATCCAGACCATGGGTGCTCTGCTTGCAAAACAGTTGGTTTCTTCGGCCTTAAAGATAGGAAAGCCCTCAAATGTAGCGCGTGTGAAGTTTTAACAGATCCTGTTTGCGATATTGTACTGTAGTGACCCTAGTTTTTGCCCATATCAAATAGCAGTAACTCTGTGTTAGGTAGACTATTCAGGTCAACGTTTTTGCATTCAAGTAGTCCATAACCGTCACCCTTCGTTAGGGTTTTATCATTGACGATAACCTGTCCTTCAATGACATAAATAAACACGCTACGACTTTCTTCATGGGGTTTATAACTCAAGGTTTTGTTGGTATTGCACAGACAGTAATAAATGAAGGCATCTTGCTGAACCACTGGACTGTCATTTTCACCATTAGGTGACAGAATACAAGTGAGCTGATTGGTATACTCTGAAGCTGTTAGGGTTTTTTTGGCGTAGCTGGGAGTGATTGCATGCTCTCTGGGTTTAAACCAGATTTGTAAGGCGTGTAGCTCATCATCGGTAGAGTTATTCTCTTCGTTGTGTTCAATACCCGTTCCAGCCGTGATGACCTGAATTCCCTTGGCAGTTAGGGTTCCGGTATGAGCGGCATTCTTTGGATCAATGTGCTTAACTTCGCCTTGCACTACGAATGTGACGACTTCTACATCTTTGTGAGAATGGAGTCCGAAGCCTTTTGCACCGGGCTTTAAAATGGCATCATCGATGGTAATTAATGAGCCAAATGAATGTCTTTCTTCAGCTAAATCAGGCTTGAAAGACAGGTAGGCTTTCATAAATCCAAAGTCTTTAAATTTTCGGCTATTTGCGGGCAAAAATATCGCTTGATGTTGAGTCATAGGTTATTACGTCATTAATCTTTTGGGAATGATAGTTACTATAAACGTATAACCATTATTTGGATAGTACTTGTTATCATTTATAAGCTTTCACTTTTAATGGCATCACAGTTTGTTACTTAATGAGATAATTGCTTGCACAAGTACGCGAACAGCATGTACCGCCATTAATATCAAAAATGTTGCTTAATCAATTGTCGACTCTGTAACTGGTTTTAACAATTAACCTCATGCCCCTTCCAGCCATAATAGCAAATGTACAAATAGCCGAGAGCCGGTACGAAAAAGGCGTGTTGAATGCCGATGCTGTCTGCAAAAATGCCCTGTATCGGTGGCAAGATAGCGCCTCCTACAATGGCTGCGCAAATAATGCCAGAGCCTTGTCCGGTATGTCTGCCTAAGTTTTTAACTGCTAAGGAAAATAGGGTAGGGAACATAATAGAGTTAAATAATCCTACGCCAAGAATACTCCATTTAGCTATATCACCTTCAGTAAAGATGGTGATAATGACCAAGCTCATGGCCATGAAGCCATTAAATAATAAGACTTTGGCTGGATGAATCTTTTGCATAGCTAAGGCACCGATAAAGCGCCCAACCATCGCCCCACCCCAATAAAAAGCTACATAATGTCCAGCGTCCTGTTCTGATAAGTGAGCAATGCTGGGTTCACCTAAAAAGCTGATTAAGAAGCTACCAATCGAGACTTCACTACCCACATAAATAAAAATACCCAAGGCGCCTAAAACCAAATGTGGATAACTCCAGGCACTGGCGGTATCAACAGTTAAGTCCTCAGTCACCCTGCTATCACTGTCAGCTAAGGGTCTGCTAGCCTGTATTTTGGGGAGTTTAAGGAAGGCGAAAATAACGGCAATACCCAATAAAACCGCAGCCAGCAATAAATAAGGACTTTGCACGGCGACCGCTTGAGCCGCTTGATACGTGGATAAGGCGTCTGTATCCAGAGTCTTAATTTCTTCGGCACTCTTAACCGCTGTCGATAAAATAAACAACGTTCCAAAATAAGGTGCTAAGGTGGTTCCCAGCGAATTAAAAGCCTGAGTCATGGTTAAACGACTAGAGGCTGTTTCCGTAGGACCTAAAATAGTCACATAAGGATTGGCAGAGACTTGTAATAAAGTGATGCCAGAAGCTAACACGAAAAATGCCGTTAAAAATAACGGATAAGAATGTAAGCTGGCGGCTGGATAAAACAACAAACAACCCAGGCTCGCCACCAATAAGCCCACAATAATGCCACCTTTATAATCAATCTTTTCAACTAAATAACCACTGGGCACAGAGATCACAAAGTAGGCGATAAAGAAACAAAATTGCACCAGCATGGCCTGTGCATAACTCAAGGTAAAGACAGCTTTTAAATGCGGGATTAAAATATCATTTAAGCAGGTGATAAAACCCCACATAAAAAACAACGACGTTAAAATAGTTAAAGAGCCGAAGTAAGGGTTTTTATCCGAAGGACTCGTTACGTTAACTGGCTTTGACGTGTTGTTTGTTATATTAACCATGCTAGATGACTCTTAATTCTTAACCGTAAATACGACGGTCTCATTGCCAACCAGCACTTTAAACTCACCTGGCTCAACCATTCGTTTAAGATCAACACCAATGAATGAAAGATCTCGTGGCGTTAAGGTAAAGTTTAATTTTTCTGCTTGACCCGGGTTTAGGTCTACCTTTTTAAAGGCTTTTAATTGCTTGTTAGGTCGAGTCACAGAGGCAGCAACATCATTGATATAAACCAATACAGCCTCTTTACCTTTTAAGTGACCGGTATTTTTAACGGTTACCGATAAATTAATCGATTCATCCATTGCATAAGTGTCTTTTTCTACCGCTAGATCACTGGTTTCAAAGTGACTATAGCTTAAGCCATGACCAAACGGATAGAGAGGTCTATAGGCGTTCGGCTCCAGTGCTTCAATCGGCTTATGATCATATAAGACAATATCATTGGTATTTCTTGGATAAGAGATAGGCAACTTACCATTTGGGTTGTAATCACCGTATATAATATCGGCAATCGCTTCACCACCTTCCATACCTGGCAAGAAACCTAGAATAACTGCTTTGGCCTGCTCTGCCTGAGCCGTAATAACCCGTGGACGTCCTCCTATGGTCACTAGAATAACCGGCTTTCCAGTGGCAAGCAGTGCATTCGCAAGATCAAGTTGAGCTTGATCAAGATTTAAGGTGTCAATGTTGCCAAGAACTTCCGTATACGGTTTTTCACCTAAACATAAGATGATGATATCTTGATTCTTAGCGGATTCAACTGCTTTTTTAATATCTATTCTGTCCGCAAAAGCTGTTCCACCCACATAAGTGACTTTACCTGTAGATTTCTTTTGTAACGCTTTTAAGACCGTTAACTTGTCAGATGGATATAAACTTTCATCATCACCCTGCCAGGTGAATGTCCATCCACCATTAAGTACACTCAATAAATTAGCCGTTGGCCCCGTGACTAAAATACGGGCGTCTTTCTTGAGTGGCAGAATATTGTGGTCATTTTTAGCTAGAACGATAGATTCTCTCGCTGCCTGTTGATTGATCTCTAGCGCTTCTGGTGTTGCAAAGTTACCTTCAGCAGTTAGGGGTACAGTCTGTTGTTGATCAAACAATCCAGCCTGAAACTTTACATTAAGGATTCTAGTGACGGCTTCGTCAATTCGAGTCATAGGCACTTCACCTGACTGTGCCAACTGAAGCAATAACTCGTAAAAAGAAAAGTCGGAGGGTACCATACTCATATCAACACCCGCCATGACCGCAATTTTAACGGCCTCTTTGGGTGATGCCGCTAATTTATCACGGGTATAAAGGCGCTTAATATCTTCCCAATCAGACACTGTGAAGCCTTTAAAGCCGAGTTCACCCCGTAGAATAGTCGTTAAATAATGATAATTGGCATGACCGGGAATGCCATCTACTTCAGAGGAGTTAATCATGATTGTGGGCGCTCCTGCTTTTATACCGGCTTCAAAGCTGGGGAGAAAATATTCTCGTAGCATTCGCTCACTAATCCAGGCAGGTGTCCGGTCTTTGCCATTAAAGGGATAGCTATACCCCACATAATGCTTCAAACAAGTTAACCCCTTATCAGGTGATGAAAAATCATCGCCTTGATAACCCTTTATATAAGCTGATCCGAATACTGACGCTAAATGCACATCTTCGCCATAAGTTTCCCATAGTCTAGGCCATAAGGGTTGACGACCAATATCCATGACCGGTGAAAAATTCCATTGCAAGCCTGCGACCCTTAATTCTCTGGCAGTAATTTCACCTTCTTTAACGCTTAAGTCCGGGTTAAAGGTCGCTGCCATATTAATGGCTTGGGGAAATAGCGTCGAATTTTGTATATAGGTTGCACCGTGTATGGCATCGATACCATAAATCACCGGTATTTTTAATCTTGACTGTGCAGTGACCGACTTAATGGTCTGCATTATTTTTCGCCAGGTCTGAAGAGTCTGGGCTTTGTTGTTTGGCGTTGAGGGGGTGTTAAGAATCGAACCAATATGATACTTTAATAGTGCCTCCTCCAACTTACCCTGATCAATCAAGTCATCACCCTTGGGTGCCTGAGCACCAAAGACTGAGAAATCAATCTGGGTCATTTGTCCGACTTTTTCTTCTAGCGTCATGGAAGCAAGAAGGTTTTCAACCGACTGCTGTTTACTTTGTTCCTGGTTTCGCACAGAACACCCCGTGATAATAAATGACAGTGTCATTAAAATAATGGACTTTATAAGTAATTTCATTCCCTATCTATGTCTATAACATCTTCTTGAGGATAAAAAAATAAGAACCACTTTAATTTAGTGAATTCTGTCGTTGAGATCACTAACTGGGCTTAGCCAACAAATTAACTAGAATCTGTTCATAAATCTGAGTCAGTATTTCAAGATCAGCTATGGCAATATGCTCATTGATTTTATGAATCGTCTCATTTAAAGGCCCTAGCTCAAGCACTTGCGCACCGGTAGGGGCAATAAACCGTCCGTCTGAAGTTCCGCCACCGGTATCATCGAGTGGTTCAAAGCCGGTGACAGTTTTAATGGCTGCATGTGTCGCATCAATTAAAACCCCTTTTTCAGTTAAAAAGGGATGACCTGATAATCGCCATTGCAAGTCATAGTTTAAATGGTGTTTATCCAGAATGGCTTGGGTACGCTGTTTAATGGTGTCTTCATCTAATTCTGTACAAAAACGTAAATTAAATTGTACCTCAGCCGTTCCTGGAATAATATTTTCAGCACCGGTTCCGGCATTAATATTTGAAATCTGAAGACTGGTCGGTGGAAAAAAAGCATTCCCTTGATCCCAAATTTCTTCAGTTAACTCTTTTAGAGCCGGAGCAAAACGATGAATTGGATTATCAGCTAATTCAGGATAAGCCACATGACCCTGAATCCCAATCACTGTTAATTTGGCACATAAAGACCCGCGTCTACCGACTCGAATGACATCGCCTAACTTTTTATCGCTGGACGGCTCTCCCACCAGACACCAATCGATTTTTTCTTGACGCTGTTCTAAAACCTCAACGACCTTAACAACACCATTAGTCGCGATACCCTCTTCATCACTGGTTAGCAAAATCGCAATTGATCCTTGATGGTTAGGATGGTTCTCAATAAATCGTTCAACAGCTGTGATAAAACAGGCAATTCCACCTTTCATGTCGGCGGTACCACGCCCATAAAGCTTACCATCCGTGAGTGTTGGTTCAAAGGGTGGTGACTGCCAAGTGCTTAAAGGCCCAGGAGGAACAACATCAGTATGTCCTAAAAACGTAAATAGGGGCTTTTGGTTACCGCGTCTAAGCCAAATATTTTGGGTGTCATTGAAGTTTAGGCGTTCTTCTTTAAAGTTTAAGCCTTGGAGTCGAGTGGCAAGGGTATCCTGGCATCCTGCATCTTCAGGCGTGACCGATTCGCGTCGGATAAGATCTTTAAGAAGTTCTAGCGTTGCACTCATAATAATTCAGTTTTGTAAGTGTCGGCTTTAAAGCCAATCAGCAATCTATCGTCAACTTCCAGGATAGGCCGCTTTATCAAAGTGGGATTGTTTAACATTAACGCAAGTGCTTTTTCTTTATTTAAATCAGTCTGTTGTTCAACACTCAACTGCCGCCAACTGGTACTGAACTTATTGAGTAAAACGGTCCAATCCAAATGCTCAGCAAAATTATTAAGTTGTTGAGGCGTTAGCCCATCAATTCGATAATCATGAAATTGATAGGCTAGGCCATTTTGATCAAGCCACTGTCGTGCCTTCTTTACCGTATCACAGGTTTTTATTCCGTACAGTGTATACATGCTTCTTTTTATAACTGACTATTTAATAATTCATCAATGCTGGGTAATTGTTTGTCTGCTTTACAGCGATTTTTATATAAATCCACAAACTCCATAAATGCTTGCTCAAGATCAGCAAGAATTTCCTCTTCGTTGTCTCGTTCCTCATCTGGAACGTCTTCAGATTCCAGATATTCACGTTGTAAGTCAACCTCACTGTTAAGTGCCAATGTGGCATAAATGACCGCATTATTTGATATTTTATCGCTCATGGTTGTCCTTCTGGGTAGGGTTAGGGAAGATTAAAATCGATAATCAGTAAATAATCAACATTGTTACGGATTAATGGGTCTTATTCAATAGGTTTTCTAAAATGCAGCGTTAAACCTTGTAGAAAATTTCTAATGATTTGATCACCGCAGTCCCTATAGTTTTTATGCCCTTTTTGTCTAAAGAAAGCGCTTAACTCTGCTTTCGATATTTTAAAGTCTGCCAACTGTAAAGTGCTGAGCATATCTTCTTCTTTAAAGTTTAAGGCTATTCTTAGTTTCTTGAGGATACTATTGTTATTTAATGCTAAATCTGGTTTTTTTATTTGACTGGGCTTGTCTTCCAGAGGCCCTCTTCTATAGGTAATCAAGCCTTTTAAGAACGCATCCATTGAGTCATTATCGAGTTCAATAAAACCTTCCTGATTATCTTTTTTTAGTCGATTGAGTAAATCCTCTCGACTGATAACGACATTGCCCAATGAAAATATTTGAATCATGATTGGATCGCTTAGATCCAAAGCGTAACACACCCGACGTAATACATCGTTGTTAATCATTATTTTTCCGTAATATGAGTATTTCTTTGGCAAACTTGCCTAATCGTAGTGTGAACATAGGCTTTACTGGACTTAAGGTCGAGTTAGTTCTTACTAACTCGACCCCCCTCTGATTAATCTCTTAATAATTCATTAATACCGGTTTTACTACGGGTTCTCTCATCAACCTGTTTGATGATAACCGCACAATATAAGCTGTAACTACCATCGGCTGAAGGTAAGTTACCGGATACGACAACAGAACCTGCTGGAATACGTCCGTAAGTAATTTCACCAGTCATGCGGTTAAATATTTTTGTGCTTTGACCAATGTAAACACCCATTGAAATAACGCAACCATCTTCTACAATAACACCCTCAACAATTTCTGAACGTGCACCAATAAAACAGTTGTCACCGATAATCGTAGGACCTGCCTGTAAAGGTTCTAAGACGCCTCCAATCCCTACACCACCGGACAAATGTACATTTTTACCAATTTGCGCACAAGAACCTACAGTAACCCATGTATCTACCATGGTGCCGCTATCAACATAAGCACCGATATTAACGTACGATGGCATCAAGATTGCGCCTGGCGCAATATAAGAACCATGACGCGCCACCGCATTAGGTACTACACGTACACCTGCTTTGGCGAAATCCTCTTCAGTATACGTTGAATATTTACATTCAACTTTATCGTAATAACGGGTATTACTGCCATCCATTAAACGGTTTTCGTTAATTCTAAACGATAATAAGACTGCTTTTTTAATCCATTGATGCGTTACCCAGTCACCATCAATTTTTTCTGCAACTCTCAGTGTACCATTATCAAGTAATTTAAGTGTTTCAGTAACGGCTTGACGAATTTCTACAGAAACATTCGCTGGAGTAATTTCGCTACGTTGTTCAAACGCATTTTCTATAATAGTTTTCGTGTTGTTCATTGTGACATCTATAAAGTGTTAAGAAAGTGTTTAATTCTTTGGGCTGCTACTATGCAGTCATCCAGTGGTGCAACTAAGGCAATTCTAACATGATTGAGGCCTGGGTTAAGACTTGCAAATTCACGGGATAAATAACTACCCGGTAATACAGTAATATTTTCTTGTGCAAACAGTTGTTGCGCAAACTCAGTATCGGCAATCGGTGTTTTTAGCCAGACATAAAAACCAGCGGGTGGTTTTTCAATAACACACACATCAGCAAGAATACTTACAAAAGCAGTAAATTTCTCACGATACAGTTGGCGGTTTTCTACCACATGCTGTTCATCTTGCCATGCTTTAATACTGGCATGTTGTGTGGGCAAAGGTATGGCACACCCTTGATAAGTACGATATTGAAAGTATTGACTTAAAATATCCGCATCACCTGCTACAAACCCAGACCTTAAGCCGGGTGCATTAGAACGTTTAGACAAACTATGAAAGACAACACAGCGTTTAAAAGTCATATTACCCATGGCATAGGCACTTTCTAATAAACCGGCAGGTGGATTATCTTCGTCATCATAAAGCTCGCTGTAACACTCATCGGAGGCAATTACGAAGTCGTACTTTTCTGCCAAATGCAATAATTTTTGATGATCTGCTGTCGACATGACAGCGCCACTGGGGTTGCCGGGTGAACAAATGTAAATTAACTGACAACGCTGCCATATCACTTGAGGTACGATATCAAAATCAGGTAAATAACGATCACTTTCTACTGTGTTCAGGAAATAGGGTTCTGCACCTGCCAATAATGCCGCACCTTCGTAAATTTGATAAAATGGATTAGGCATGATCACTATAGGCTTTTCTGTTGGATCAATAAGGCATTGAGCAAAAGAAAATAACGCTTCACGCGTACCATTGACGGGTAAAACCTGTGTTTCAGGATTAATGATTTCAACCGGTAAGTGGAAACGGTTTGTAAGCCAGTTAGCAATAGCTTTTCTTAACTCAGGGATACCTTTGGTCGTTGGATAATTAGATAAACCCTGCAAGTTCGCTAATAAAGCATCTTTAATGAATTGAGGCGTTACGTGTGCAGGTTCTCCGATCGACAATACAATTGGGTATTTATCAACAGGAGGAACAATACCTTGTTTGAGTTTTGCCAGTTTCTCAAAAGGATAGGGATGCAAGTGTTTTAAATTAGGCGTCATAACGATAGGTTATTTAGGTGATGACTTACATTCTAACGTAAGTTGTTGCCTCGGGTTTAAAAATGTATTGCAGGTAATACTCATCGAGACAGTGTATAACCATCTCAACGAAGCTCCTAACCAAGTAGAGCGGGAACAGTGGAACTAACTCACATAAAAAGCTTGCTAACAAAAAATGAATACGTTAGCATCATAGACAGTCTGGAGTTTAGCTAGTGATTAAATGACTCAAGCCAGTAATGTTAAATTTAAGCTCACTGAACCCCACTTAAATTTTCAGCATTCAGGGACTTTGAATGAATTGGAAGTGTTGGGTCACATCCAAACGGGCATAGACTTTGACTGGCTAAACTAAACCATACTTGGAGGTAAAAATTAATTAACCTGGATAAATGGCATTTTACTCGATACCGGGTAGTAACATTATATTACCTTATCATTTATTATGAATAATTCACCACACTTTATTGCCGAGCAATTTTTTACTCCTGTTTCAGAGTTGACCCCACTGGGTAATGGCTTAATAAACGATACGTTTTGGGTTAAAGCCGAATCAACACAGTTTGTACTACAGCGCATTAATCGTACAGTTTTTCCCAAGCCGCTTCATATAATGGATAATTTGTTGAAGCTGAATGAACATCTCGAGAAAAACCAGGAAAAGTCGGTTAAGCTCAAGATCCCAGCGCTTTTAAAGACTCTAAATA
The DNA here is from genome assembly GCA_903839855.1 of uncultured Methylococcaceae bacterium. Classification (GTDB taxonomy): domain Bacteria; phylum Pseudomonadota; class Gammaproteobacteria; order Methylococcales; family Methylomonadaceae; genus Methylobacter_C. Next base: position 3,143 of record CAIMEB010000048.1, on the reverse strand, counting down.
ACGACCACTTTTATTTCGATGAGCACTGTGATTGCTGGCGAGCCTTGGCATTTATAGAAAACACCGAAAGCTTAGACCAACTGGTTGATTTAGGACAAGCTCAACAAGTTGGTTTTGCCTTAGGACATTTTCACTACTTATTAAGCGATCTTGAGCCTTCATCATTGCATGACACCTTGCCTGGTTTTCATATTGCGCCCGATTATTTAAGATATTATCAAACCATTTTAACAATAACTGTCCTCCAATCAGAGCCTGACAGTCTTTATTGTGCAGATTTTATAGCCAGGAACCAACATCTAACTGAGAACCTGGAGACCGCAAAAGCACAAGGCCTGCTTGCATTGAGGGTTATTCATGGTGATCCTAAGCTAAACAATTTTCTTTTTGATAGGGTGTCTAAAAAGATTATCAGTTTAATTGATCTTGACACGATTAAACCAGGTTTAGTGCATTATGATATTGGAGACTGTTTAAGGTCTTGTTGCCATAAACCGGAAACCAATGAATTTAATATGGCGCTTTGTGAAGTTATTCTGGAGAGTTATTTATCAGAAGCCGGCGCCTTTTTTTCGGCTTCCGATTACGACTATCTTTATACAGCTATTCAATTACTTCCCTTTGAATTAGGCTTGCGGTTTTATACGGATTTTCTGGAAGGTAATCGGTATTTTAAAGTGACTGATCCAAAACAGAATTTAAACCGTGCGCTTGCTCAATTTCGGTTATGCGAGAGTATCATTGCTCAGGAATTGGCGATAAAATCGCTAATAAAGCAATTAAGACAAAGTTTCTCAGGTTAATAATGAGTTCTCCAAGCCGTTTGTGCTTGAGTTGGTTTACTTGCTGGACAATAATCAAAATATAGATTAGATTCACTCATCGTTAACTCAGCTTACTGTAAGGAATTATGAAAAAATTAATCCGGCTTTTCATGCTATTATCGGTTATAGGCTATGCAAACATCAGTTACTCCGAAAGCACAAAACAGGTAGATCCGGGCTTTTATTTAGTGGATGTACTACTTTATAGACCCGTAGGTTTAGTGGCAACGATTGCGGGTACTAGCGCCTTTGTCGCTATTAGCCCATTACTAGGCTTGGCTTCTATACCGGAACCTCATGACGCATTTCAAAAGACTGCGGGTATTTTAGTGCTTGCACCAGCTGCTTATACCTTTATAAGACCTATTGGTGACCGTGATTTTCCTTATATTACCCCACTACCAAAGCGCACTCTTTCCGTGACAACTCAAAACACGCAGACAGCACAACCTCCTATTGTTTCTCCTATAGCGCCTGCTAATCCACCTAAGCAATCTAATACACCCGACATGGGGTTATAAGTTATTATTATTCTACGAGGTTAGCTGCTAAAGTTACCTCGTAGAACTATTTTATACCTGGATTTTATGACTTGGGTGGCACATACCCTTCAGGCATATCATTATTGCCTTCAAACAAAAACTTAGTTCTTTCTTCAGCTAAAAATGCCCGTGCTTTTGGGTCAAAGCTTGCCAATCTATTTTCATTAATCAACATGGTTTGTTTGGCTAACCATTCCTTCCAGGCCAATTTAGAAATATTGTCGTATATTTGTTGGCCTTTGGGGCCAGGAAATGGCGGTTCATCAAATCCTTCGGCCTCTATACCCAGTTTTACACATTTAACCATTCTAACCATCGTCATCCTCTTGCGTAGTGTTGCAGTAATAATTTTATAGGTGCTGGTAAGCCCAGCTTTTTCAGTTGATCTAATTTATACCAGACAGTTTGATTCGCTTCCATCACAAAATTCATAGGGTTTTCGGCTTTAATAAATACGGTCGTATAATCCAGATGATAGTGGGAAAAGGTATGACGTTGTGCTGCCAGTATTTGTGCTTCAGTGATCGGTTGATTATTGGTTAGGCACCAATCATAGGCTAATTCAATCGTATTAAATTCAGGTAGGCTCCACAATCCTCCCCAGATACCTGTAGGTGGCCTTTTCTCTAATAAGATTTGCCCAGTGCTGTCACTTAATAACAAAAGCACAAGCTGTTTAACAGGCAGTGTTTTAGGTGGCTTAGGCGTAGGCAAAGAAGATACCGTTTCTGTTTGTTTGGCTTGGCAAGCAGTCTGAATGGGGCATTGACAGCAGTTAGGTTTGCTGCGCGTACAGACAGTTGCGCCTAAATCCATCATGGCTTGGGTATATTCAGCGACGCGATGTTCAGGCGTTAATTCCTCGCTAATAGCCCATAATTGTTTGCTTACGAAGCTATATCCAGGCCAGCCAGAAATGGCTTTGAATCGGGCTAACACTCTTTTAACATTACCATCCAGTATGGGATGACTTTTATTAAATGCGATACTTAAGATTGCACCGGCTGTTGATAATCCAATACCCGGCAAGTTTATGAGTGCCTCTAGCGTGTCTGGGAAATAACCTTGCTTTGTTATGAGTTGTGCGGTTTTATGCAAGTTACGGGCACGTGCGTAATAACCGAGTCCTGACCAATGATGTAATGCATCATCGATAGGTGCTTGAGCTAATAATTCAATACTGGGATAGTGTTGTATAAACGTATTAAAGTAAGGGATAACCGTCGATACCTGGGTTTGTTGCAGCATCGTTTCCGAAAGCCATACACGGTAAGGCGTTATGTTCTGTTGCCAAGGCAGGTCTTTACGACCTTGAATGTCAAACCATTCAAGGATGCGTTGTTGAAATTCTGGGGAATTCATAGCGGGTAAAAGTTGATAAATTAAGTTTAATGGGCATTCTCAATTCCGTCCGAATTTTCACGTTTTAAATAGGTGTTATGATTATCCATTATGGAATATCATGCGACTTTGTTGCTAGGTTAATTCTAGCTACAATATTCTAAATAATAATTAAAAGAGGTGGGAAGATATGTTGTTGTTGGCTAAATTTGCTGGAATTGCTGTTCTTGTATGGTTTTACTTAACGGCAAAAGAAAAAGGTGAGCCGGCTATTAAATGGGCTATCATCGGATTGTAAAGTGGACCCCATTGTCCAGACAAATAATGCCTTAGTTTAAGATAGAGTTCTGTTTATCTTCCAGCTGAATGGCGCTGTCCCCTATTCGTTACGCATGAACCGATGTTTCTGTCGATCCATATTTATCTATAATTTTTG
>CAIMEB010000047.1 GCA_903839855.1 uncultured Methylococcaceae bacterium | reverse complement strand
GCTAATGGCATGGATATAAACCTTCATTGTACAATGAACTGAAGGTTTGTGTTCATTTGTACATCGAAAGAAACCCGTTTTCATGACTTTATAAAGCCAGGAATTGCATAAAGTGTAAACCGGTAAATGAAGGATGCCCAAACTCATGAGGATAAATCTTTTTGTAATCTCTAAATGACCTAAATTTAAAATACTCTTCTAGGCTCAAGCTAAACACTCCATTAAGTGTAATCATTACTAAAGGGATTAACCGGAAAGAGGGTAATGACTCCTATTTGTTGCCCCGTCGGGCTATCCGGTTAAATTTAATTATACTGCAGATTCAACTAATCTTTTTAAACTCTAATACCTGAGCGCCATTCTTTAGTCCGTCTAAGTAATCTGCCCATGATTGCATCATCTTGTGCCTTTCCTCTAGGTGTGCTGTCCGGTTATAAGCGCGGCCATTAACATCCTTTACCGCGTGCGCTAATTGGTGCTCTATAAAATCAACTCGAAACTTCAGCTTTTCATCAAGTATAGTCCTAGCCATTGCCCTAAAACCGTGTGCGCTCATTTCTGACTTTTCAAAACCCATTCTCCTTAATGCCGCCAGCATAGCCATGTCACTCATTGCCCTTGATCCATTGGGGGTGCGTGCGCTTGGAAAGACATAGCGCCCATCACCTGTAAGCGGTCGTATTGCTTGAAGAATAGCAACCGATTGAATAGATAAAGGTACAATGTGCTCTGTTTGTGTTTTAGAAACTAGATAACGCCATTCTTTAGCCTCAAAATCAATGTGCGCCCATTCTGCTTGGCGTAACTCACTAGGTCTAACAAACACTAATGGTGCAAGCTGTAAGGCTGACTTTACACAAAAAGAGCCCGTATAAGCATCAATCGCTCTTAACAATTGTCCAGCCTCTTGGGGGTCTGTAATTGCTGCAAAATGTCCAGCTTTGACCGATGCTAATGATCCTCGTAAGTCTGGGGTTATATCTCGCTCTGTGCGTCCGGTTGCAATGGCATAACGGAAAACCTGTCCGCAAATCTGCAAAGCTCTGTGCGCTGTCTCAACTGCATTTCTAGCCTCTATCCGTCTTAACGCGGCCAGCAACTCAACAGCTTTTATTTCATTGATCGGTTTAGCTCCAAGATAAGGAAATAAATCTTTTCTGAATAATCCCATTGCACGCTTTTGATGATGCTCTGATTTGTCCATCATTTTGCGCTCAAACCATTCACGAGCCACAACCTCAAAACTATTTGAGGCGCTTTCTGCTTTTGATGATTTAACAGCTTTTTTGTTTTCGTTGGGGTCGATACCATCAGCTAATAACTTGCGTGCGGCTTCTCGTTTCTCCCTTGCTTGTTTCAAGGATGTTTCTGGGTACACACCTAAAGCTAATGTTTTGCGTTTGTCATTAAACCGATAATCAAGCCTGAAATATTTACTTCCATTAGGATGGATTAATAAATACATGCCCTTTCCATCGGGTAGCTTATAAGCCTTGTCGGGGTTGACTTTGGCGGCTTTTATGGCGGTATCTGATATGCTCATGACGGTATAAGATTTAGATAAACTGAATATGCCGTCATTTATACCGTCATAATATTTGAATGTCAACAAACCCTATTGCACCTCATTGGACATAAAAAAACCCACTAAGCCTTATGACTTGCGGGTTACTGTACTTCTTTGATACTCATTGAATCGTTATGTGGTGCCCCAAAGTGGATTCGAACCACCGACCTGTCCCTTAGGAGGGGACTGCTCTATCCTACTGAGCTATCAGGGCATTTAAGTAATTGTACCATAAGTTGTCGTGCTTAGCTCCTTGTAACAGGCAATTTACTGGTTCATCTAGCCCATAAGCATAGGTATCTACACAGCTTACCTGAGGAAATTCCGAGCTGTTTTATGTAAAGCAGTTTTGCACCCCGCGTTAATCGAATCGGTGTTTCTGCAATCCACGACCATTGGGGTTTGCCATGATAATCAACGATCCGTATTTTCTCTAAAATGCAGGGAGCTTGTTTTATACCACCCGATCCCCCGGTTCTTCACCAGCAAAGAACACCGATAGATTAGCCAATACTCTGTTGCCCATGGCAACACGGGTTTCTTCAGTGGCACTGCCTAAATGTGGTAATAGCGATACATTATCCAGTTCAAAAAAACCAGGGTCTATATTAGGCTCACCTTCAAAGACATCTAAACCTGCGCCTGCAATCCAGCCTTCTTTTAAGGCTTTAATTAACGCTTTACTATCCACCACATCGCCACGGGCAGTATTGATTAGATGAGCCGATGGGCGCATTAATTTCAAACGCTGTTCATTGATTAAATGCCGAGTGTCTTTACCACCAGGGCAATGTAAAGAGACAAAGTTGGCTTCCGTTAATACCTCCTCAACGGTTTCGCAGCGAGTTGCTTGCAAGTCATCCATGATGGCTTGTGCAGGTTGTGAAGGTGCATAAAATATAATTTTCATGTCGAAGCCGTGGTGGGCTTTTTTAGCCATGGCCTGTGCTATTCGACCAAAGCCGATTAAGCCCAAGGTTTTGCCGGTTACTTTTTGACCAATGAGTTGAGTCGGTTTCCAGCCTACCCATTGATTTTGCAAGATCAGACGCTCACCTTCAGACGCACGTCGTGCAGACATTAACAGTAACAACATGGCAATGTCAGCAGTACAATCGGTTAAAACGTGAGGGGTATTCGTAACAACCAGTCCTTCTGCCTTAGCGGCATCAATATCGATATGATTATAACCCACACCAAAGTTTCCGATAATCCTGGTTCGTTTGTTTTCAACATTCAAAACGTCTGACGTGAGCGCGTCAGTAACCGTGGGTAATAAGGCATCAGCGGATTGCAGTGCGTGTTTAAGTTCGTCTGAAGTCATTGGGTTATCAGACTCATTAAGTTGGACGTCGTAAAGGTCTTTTAACTGCGCTTCAACTTCAGCAGGCCATTTGCGGGTAACAACGACTTTGGGTTTATTCATTGAATATCCTCCAGATAATCGGTTAAAGCTAGCGCAACTCAAGGCAGTGAGTTACGCTAGTTTTTCTATTGCGAGATGTTATATTTACTTAGCCGTCGCGCGATAATACTCTATCGCAGCCGCCACACCGCTACCAGGTATTATGTCAAAACCGGTGTCTAATAACGCCATTTCAACACCAGCAATTGCGCCTAGCATAGACACGTCATTCATATCGCCGACATGCCCAATACGAAAGGCTTTGCCAGCGAGTTCTGACAATCCACCACCTAACGAAATATTGTATTTGTTAAAGGCCGCGCTAATCACATCCCGTGCATCTTTGTCTTCAGGCACCATAATGGCTGTCACGGTGTCAGATTCAAAGCCGGGTTGAGCACATATTTTTAAGCCCCAAGCGGCTACTGCTTTACGGGTGCCTTCTGCTAGACGGAAATGACGGGCATAGACATTGTCCAGGCCTTCTTCAAGCAACATATCCAGTGCTTTACGTAAACCGTATAAAATAGGCAGGGCAGGCGTATAAGGCGTATAGCCATCTTTGTTGCTGTTTATTTGGTCTTTTAAGTCCAGGAAGCAGCGTGGAAAAGTAGACGTTTCAGTAGCTCTTAAGGCTTTTTGACTGAACGCTAAAAACGCACCACCGGCGGGCATCATAAAACCTTTTTGAGAGCCACTGATTGCACCATCAATACCCCATTCGTCCATACGAAAATCAAGACTGGCAATCGAGCTTACACCATCAACAAATAATAGCGCAGGGTGATTGCTGGCATCCAATGCTTTTCGAACCCCAGCAATATCACTGGTCACGCCGGTTGCTGTTTCATTATGAGTGGCTAAAACCGCTTTAATCTCGTGTTGAGTATCTTCTTTTAAACGCGCTTCCAGACGGTCAAGAGGAATCCCTTTGCCCCAGGTTTCTTGATGAATCTCAACATCAAGACCTAAACGTCTGGCCATTTCACCCCATAGGTGACTAAATTGACCAAAGCGATAAATTAACACTTTGTCACCGGGATTTAAGGTATTGGTTAACGCAATTTCCCAGCCAGCAGTACCGGTAGCAGGAAAAACAAAAGCTTGTCCTGTTTCAGTTCTAAAAATCTTCTTCAGATCTTGCAGAAGCGGTGTCAATAATTTAGGAAAAAGGGGTGAACGATGATCTTCCATAGGAATGTGCATTGCGTTCAGAATTTCATTAGGCACGTTAGTAGGGCCTGGAATATATAGGTGGTTACGACCAGCCATGGAGTTGCCTCTTAATTAGGGTTGAATGAAAGATAATGAAAGATTCTGGACTTCAGGATATAAGTTAAATATCAAAAAACTGGCAATAATGACATAGGCATGATCAATCAGCAACATTTGATTATCACTTTAAGTTAAAAAGTATACGTTAACAATTGACTTTAGTGACACTGAAAGTAGAATGGTCGATTTATTTGTTTCTTGCGAATCATGCTGGGCTTTAAGAGCAGCAAGAAACATCAACACTTTATACCAATGTAATTAGGAATGTAAAATGAGCCACACTTTATATACAGCGTCAGTTCAACGTGTACAGCGTTGTGAGTTAGCGGTGCCGGGCTCAAGTCCGGAGATGTTTGAAAAGGCGATGAAGAGCGGTGCTGACTTTATTTTTCTTGATCTTGAAGATGCCGTCGCGCCGGATGATAAGTTACGCGCCAGAAAGAATATTATCGAAGCGATTAACGATTTGGACTGGAAAGGTCATGGCGTGACTATTTCTGTGCGTATCAATGGCTTAGATACTCAATATATGGTACGAGACGTGGTTGATCTCGTTGAACAGTGCGGAGCAAAACTGGAGACTGTTTTGATTCCTAAAGTAGGCGTGTATGCTGATGTTTACATGGTTGAAGCCATGTTGAATCAATTGGAAATGCAACAAGGCCTGAAAAATAAAATTGGCATTGAAGCCTTGATTGAAACCGCCTTAGGCATGGCGAATGTTGAAGATATCGCCCGAAACGGTGCCTCAGGTCGTTTGGAGGCGTTACATTTTGGTGTGGCAGATTATGCAGCCAGTAATCGTGCTAGAACCACCAATATTGGCGGCTTAAATCCAGATTATCCAGGCGATCAATGGCACGCAGCGATTAGTCGGATGACGGTGGCCTGTCGTGCATTTGGCTTACGTCCGATTGATGGCCCTTTTGGTGACTTTAAAGATCCAGAGGGTTATAAATTGGCTGCACGTCGTGCTGCAGCGTTGGGATGCGAAGGTAAGTGGGCTATTCATCCTACTCAGGTTGAATTAGCCAATGAGGTATTTACGCCGCCTGCTGCTGAAGTCGAAAAAGCCAAGCGTATTTTAGTGGCGCTCCAAGAAGCCGCCGCACAAGGTAAAGGTGCCGCTGCTTTAGATGGTCGACTCATTGATGCGGCGTCTGAAAAAATGGCTAATAATGTGGTCAAAGCCGCCGAGGCAATTGCTGCAAAAACTAACTAGTAGGTCATACGATTAAAGGCCAGGATAGAGGGGGCTTTAATCGTATTCCTTTCATCTAATCTATACATTTTAAAGAAGAGAGTTGCTGTGGATATTCATGAGTATCAAGCGAAAGATATTTTAAGCGGTTACGGCATTAAAATCGCTGAAGGTGGTCTGGCCTATAGTTCAGAGGATGCTGTTCAACGTGCAAGGGAAATCGGGGGTCATGTTTGGGCGGTAAAGGCTCAAATTCATTCGGGTGCGCGGGGTAAAGCGGGTGGTATTAAAATCTGTAAAACGCATGATGAAGTTGAAGCAGCGGCTAGTTTTTTATTGGGTAAACGATTGGTAACTCATCAGACCGGGCCTGCAGGAAAAGTATGCTCAAGGCTTTATGTTGAAGCGGGTACAGACATCGTTAAAGAGTTGTATTTTTGCTTTTTAGTTGATCGTAGTTCAGAACGTATTGTGATGGTAGGTTCTGCTCAAGGCGGTATGGATATCGAAGAGTTAGCGGTGACTCATCCAGAAGCGATTACTAAAATCTATATAGAGCCTGCTGTTGGTTTACAAGATTACCAAGCCCGTGAAATGGCCTTTGCCTTGGGGTTAGATACTGAAATCATGAGTCATGCAGTTAAAACCATCAGAGGGTGTTATCAAGCTTTACGTGCTCTTGATGTTAGCATGTTAGAAATCAATCCGTTGGTTGTTACCCGAAGTGGTCAATTGGTTGCTTTGGATGCAAAAATGGGCTTTGATGACAACGCCTTATTTAGACAACTAAAGATTTCTGAGTTACGTGATAAAACTCAAGAAGATCCTCGTGAAATGGCGGCAGCTGATCGTGGTTTAAGCTATGTAGGCTTAGACGGTGATATTGGCTGTATGATCAACGGCGCGGGTTTAGCAATGGCCACTATGGACATGATCAAATTAGCCGGTGGTGAGCCTGCTAACTTTTTAGATGTGGGTGGTGGCGCTTCTGCTGAACGTACCGAAAAAGCCTTTCGTTTAGTATTGGCTGACAAAGGCGTTAAAGCCATGTTGGTTAATATTTTTGCGGGTATTAATCGTTGTGACTGGATTGCTGAAGGTGTTGTTCAGGCCGTTAGAAAAATTGATATGAAAGTGCCGTTGATTGTGCGTTTATCAGGCACTAACGTCGAAGAAGGTCAACGTATTATTAAAGAAAGTGGTTTACCGATTATTACCGCAGAAACCTTAGCTGAAGCCGCAGAAAAAGCGGTGCAAGCCCGTAATGAAGTCGTTGCAAAAGAAGCGGCTGGAGAGATTTAAATGGCAATTTTTATTAACGAAAACACCCGTATTATCGTGCAAGGTTTTACCGGTAAAATCGGTAGCTTTCATGCACAGGACATGATCAATTACGGTTCAAAAGTGGTGGGTGGCGTTACACCCGGCAAAGGGGGGCAAACGCATTTAGGCTTACCGGTTTTTAATACCGTTAAAGAAGCAGTGAGTGAAGTGGGCGCTGAGGCCAGTATTATTTTTGTACCGCCCGCGTTTGCAGCTGACTCTATTATGGAAGCAGCGGATGCTGGTATTAAATACTGTGTATCTATTACTGACGGCATTCCGACTCAGGATATGATGACGGTTAAAAACTTCTTACGTCGATTCCCTGAAAATGAACGCATGATACTAACGGGTCCTAATTGCGCGGGTACGATTAGTCCGGGTCGTTCTATGCTGGGCATTATGCCAGGTCACATTTACAAACAAGGTAATGTTGGTATCGTGGGTCGTTCAGGTACCTTAGGCTATGAAGCAGCTGACCAGATGAAGCGTCTGGGTATCGGTATTTCAAGCTCGGTCGGTATCGGTGGCGATCCTATTAATGGTAGCTCACACCGGGATATTTTAGAACACTTTGAGAATGATCCAGAAACTAAAGTGGTGTTGATGATTGGTGAAATCGGTGGCCCACAAGAAGTCGAAGCAGGTTTCTTTGCACGAGATCACATGACCAAGCCTGTAGTTGCTTATATTGCTGGTTTAACAGCGCCAGAAGGTCGTCGCATGGGTCATGCGGGTGCGATTATTTCTTCTGCTGGTGAAGGTGCGGCTGAGAAGGTTGCTATTCTGAGAGAATTGGGTGTGCATATCAGTCCTACACCTGCCGCGATGGGTGAAACGGTTGCGACTGTGTTGGCAACGTTGTAAATGGTTAGCATTTGTAACCTTAAAGCTTGCTAGGGCAGTCCGATGTGATTGCTCTAGCAGTGTAAAATGTCATGTCATTCTCCTGTAGCGGCTATTGAGTTTATTTTTGTATATGGAACTTTACGCCAGAAATCCGTTACGAGTATGTCTCGTATGCTAGCCCGTCATTGTGAATATGTTTCTGATGCTTATATGCAGGGTAAGTTATATGAAGTTAAGGGTTATCCGGGGGCAATCGAATCTGACCACCCAAATGATAAGGTTTATGGCGAGTTATATAAAATACCTGGTAGCGGACTTGTATTAGCTGAATTAGACGAATATGAAGAGTGTACGGATCAGCATCCTCAGCCACACGAATATATAAGAAAAAAACGCCCAATTTCACTTTTTGGCGGGGGCAGTGTTACAGCATGGGTTTATGTTTTCAATCATGATGTGTCGCAGCTAATGAAAATAGAATCCGGTGATTATTTGAATTACCTCCTGTAATTAATGGATGTTTTTTGTGTCAGCAACAAATCAGCTATTTGGCTGATGGACTGCGTTTCTAAAGAAATCCGAGTCAGTATTTTTATTCCAATTATCTATCCAGCCTGGGATATCTTCTGCAGGCATCGGGCGTGAGATACCGTAGCCTTGTGCCAATTCGCAACCTATCGACAATAGCATTGCGCCATGCGCAACGGTTTCAACTCCCTCAGCGATCACCTGACGTTGAAAAGATTTCGCTAATCCAATGACGCTTTTAACGATGGTCAGATCGTCGGGATCATCCAGCATGTCTCGGACGAATGTTTGATCAATTTTTAGTATACTTACCGGTAAACGTTTTAGATAAGTCAAGGAAGAATAACCCGTGCCAAAGTCGTCCAAGGCAAAGTGTACCCCCATTTGGTGACAAGTTCTGATGACATTCGATACATCAACAAAATTTTCCAGCGCACTTGTTTCCAGTATCTCCAGTTCTAGATTACCTGGATTAACTTCTGGGTGTTTATTGAGCAGAGCCAACAGTGTTGATACAAAGTTATTTTGCTGCAATTGATTTGCGCTTATGTTTACACTGATAGAAAGATTTACCCCCGCCGTATGCCATATCCCAAGCTGAGTTAAAGCCGAGTCTATTACCCATTCCCCAATTTGTAGGCTAATGTCCTGGTTCTCGATGATAGGTAAAAAAGCGGAGGGGGGTAATAACCCATCATTAGGATGTTGCCAACGGATCAATGCCTCAGTACCTATTATTTCACCCGTGCGCATATTAACTTTGGGTTGGTAATAGAGGACAAACTCATTTTTTTGGTGTGCGCCTGAAATATGCTCTAGTGATTCGTGCTGGGTTTTGATTGCGGAGTCATGTTCAATATCAAATAGGTGATAACGGTTTTTGCCAGCTTGTTTAGCCAGATACATAGCTTGATCTGCATGACGCATTAACTGATCGGCTTCTACATTGTCCTGCGGATAAAATGTGACACCGATACTTGCGGAGAGATGCAACTCTACATTGTTAACTATGAAAGAAGCAGAGGCTAATGCCAGTAAACGTCGTAACACATAGTCGCAATCGGCTATTTTCTCTAAATCTACCAGTACCGCGACGAATTCATCGCCTCCGATGCGTGCAAGGGTATCACTTTCTCGTAAGGCATCTCGCATACGTTGTGAAACGATGATCAGAAGATCGTCACCCATTTTATGACCGTGGGCATCGTTGACTGCTTTGAAGCCATCCAAATCAATATAAATTACGGCAAGCGAATGCTTTTGCCGCTCGGATTGTATGATGGCCTGCTGTAGTCGCTCAGCCAGTAATACCCGATTAGGCAGATTCGTTAGTGCATCATAATGGGCGAGATGTTCGAGTTGTTGTTGGTGCTCCTTCATCGTTGTGATATCGGTATATAAAGCCACGTATTGCTCTGTCTTCCCTGCAGTATTCTTTACACCGCTGATCGTTAAAATTGCAGCATAAACTTCACCGTTCTTGCGTCGGTTCCAGATTTCACCTGTCCAGTAATTTTTTTCCAATAGCGCTTGCCACATCCCTTCATAGAATTCGTCTGATTGACGAGTCGATTGAAAAATGCGCGGATTTTTGCCCAGTACTTCTTCTCGACTGTACCCCATGATGTGGCTAAAGGTATCATTAATTTCGATGATGCAACCATCGGAATCCGTGATGAGGATACCTTCGCGAGCAGAGGTAAATACACTAGCGGCCAGTTGACACCGGACTTCCGATTCCTTGCGTTTCGTGATGTCGGAATGGCTACCAATCATGCGTAACGGTTTACCTTCCGCATCGCGACGAACTACTATTCCCCTGGCCAAGATCCATATCCACTCACCATTTTTATGATGCATACGAAATTCGACGGCGTAATTCGTTGAGACATTGGTAAGATAATCATTAAGGCTGCTTAAGACATGGGGTTTATCTTCAGGATGTATTTGAGCGCTCCACGCCGAGAAATTATCGGTAAACTCGTTGTTACTATACCCCAACATGGCTTTCCATCGTTCCGATAATAGCGCTTCTCCGGTGGTAATATCCCAATCCCACATGCCATCACCTGTGCCTTCGACTGCAAACTTCCAGCGTTCTTCGCTTAATTTCAAGGTATCCCGCACAACCTCAAGGTCTTCAATATTTTTGTCAATGCGATCTATCATCACATCAAACTCTTGTGCGGTGAGTGATATTTCGTCGTTGCCAGGCAGTAACTGAGAAATATGTCGCTTTTCGCCGGCCTCATACAGCCGCATACCCTCTGCCAGAAGCCTGATTCTTCGTACCACGAAATAATGGACAACAAGACTGATTAGCAAGCCACTGATAACGCTGATCAAGCAAATAACGAAAACTAGCGAGATAAAAAGCTCACGCATTGATGATAGAATTTCACTCACAGGAACCAGCTTATAATATCGCCAATCGACTGGCTGCAATTTCATGCCAAGAGCTATATATTTTTTGCCACCCACTAAAATATTAGCCAATACCTGTGGACTGTTTTGGAGGGGGATTTGAACAATTGTTTTTAACTGGGGTTCATCGCCCAGATCAAATTGACTTTCATCATGGCCTGTTTCTAATTTAGATTGCCAGTCCCCCGCCAAGATAAAGCTACCTTGGTTATCCAACAAAAAATCCTGCGTGCCCTCATAGAACTCTTGTTTCTTAAATAAGAACTCAAGGACGTTACTGAGCGGCATGTCTTCACCCACAGTGCCAATCCATTCTTCACCCAAATAAAGCGGGTAAATAGCACTGACCATCCATGCCTTGGGAACCGGATCAAATAAAGGCGGCGTAAATCCAAACTTTCGCTCTGGGTTTAATTCAGGGGACGTATAGGTGATCCAGGGTGTCTTGGTGTAATCATTATCAGCTTTCTGGTCGAAGGCAAAATCGGGAAATGCAGTATCGAAAATGATTTCACTACGATGAAGCGACAAATACCACACATTTTCCATCCGGTTACTGGCGGCTGAACCAAAAATATCCATGATTTTCTTGATACGCCAATGCCTTATTTTTTGGGCATCCGACTCTTGAGAATTGGGTGGGAGAAAGATACCGGATTCAATTCTGCCATTAAAAGGCGGCTTACGATTACGCCAGACCCCATCAGGATAACGGGACATTGCCTGATAGAACTCGTTAATTTCACCCGGTTTGATAGGCTTTGCCAGTTCAGCTTGCAATAATCTGGATAGACCTTCTAATTTAGGTTGCCCCTGCAGGAAACGCTGGCTGGCTATGTCAGCCTGACGTTGAGTAATTTCAATCAGCGTCGCTAGTTCACTGCTTAAAATTTTAGATTGTGCATACTTATAAACCAGGATTGACGCTGGTATTGCTGTCAATAAAATGCTTGCGATAACTATGATCGCCATCTTTTGCCGAATGTTCATTATTGACTGCTATTAAGTACTTGCGTTTGTGTCATCAAAATCCCATAAAGATTCGACAAACTAGGTACTCCTGATTTATACGACCCTGGACGTTAAATTCACGAAGGTATTTCAATGAAATGGTAATATCACGATCTAATAAATGTGGTGTGTACATGACCACGGGGCCAATAGTAGATGATTCGCTATTAACAGTGACCAGATTGTCGGTACTTGCTTGATCGGCGGTGGTTTGCCGGTAATGTGAACCGGTAATGCCGACAGCCAGCTCTGGTCGAAGGTAATGTCCCAGCATATAATCAAAATGAAACTCATCGCCACTACGATAGTTTGTAGCTGGATTTTTTAGATTGTTCATATAACCCAGCGTGATCGACAGTTCATTAGCTGCTGGTAATTGCCACGTTAATGAAAGTATATGGTCAAAGGTCCAGATATTACGCCCAGCACTTAAAGAGCCTTTTTGGTAATATCCTGTCGGTACAACAATTCCTTCAAAAGCCAAAGCAGTAAGGCTGCCCCATTGCCAATTAAGTTCTATAGGTATCAGATAGGCATCACCCAGTCCAAATCGGATCATATCCTGATGATTACTTTGATCTTTTGTAGCTACTACGCCAGGATATAGAGCAACGATAAAATTAGCGCCTAATATCTTTTGACCAGTTGCATGAACAATACCGGGCATTTCGAGGATAGTTCCTGCCTGACCTTTTGTATCCTGATAGGCGGCATAAAAATTATTAAAGAAAGTACCTTTCTCGGGTACAACGGCCATCGCGAAATCGCCGTAAAAACCAGGTAAATAATTACTGCCTCCTCCTTCAGTGGCTCTGCTAGGTATCGAAAAAATAGCCCATGAGACACACAATAACGTAAGCAAAATCTTTCCAGAGCATGATCTTTTATTCAATAGACGTATCATATACCTTAAGTTAATTCCTGAGATAAATCATAGATACGATATGCCTAGTAAACACCAGAGCTACAAAAGCTTTTCTTTTTTGGACACGGGGTTTCATCAATATGCAACAGCCCACTTTTCAGTGCTTCTTCAATCAGTATCTCCTCAACTGGCATTACCGCTCGACCTGACTCAGGAGATCAAGCAGTAATCGCTTTGCTAAATTTTTTACACTATCAACCGGAAGTGAGTCAATCACTCACTTCTCCGTTAGGTTGTCGTAAATCATGATCGCCAAGTGCCCTATTCTAGAAGTTTGTTTTTATCGAAAATAATAACATATAGTTATTAGTAATGAAAAAAATTAGCAGGGGTGTGAATTACAATCAGTGAGATTGAGAGAATCACCAGACTGACTAACAAATAGTGCAGCCAGGAATGCCCCATGTACCCATAAACAATAGAGTATGGATCCGATGATTAGCGAGATAGTAATATTATGCAATTATCGGTTTGTGCTTAAACCGCTTTAAACGTATATTATAAGGCTGTTTTAATTGCCGGAATGATTTGATGGACACGATTAGTATCCGTGGTGCTAGAACGCATAACTTAAAAAATATTGATATTGATTTACCCAGGGACAAATTAATTGTTATCACCGGGTTGTCTGGTTCAGGAAAGTCCTCTTTAGCATTTGATACGATTTACGCAGAAGGCCAACGGCGTTATGTAGAATCGTTGTCTGCCTACGCACGGCAATTTTTATCCATGATGGAAAAGCCGGATGTCGATCATATCGAAGGCTTGTCGCCCGCTATTTCTATTGAACAAAAATCTACCTCACATAATCCCCGTTCAACCGTGGGAACCATCACTGAGATTTATGATTACTTGCGGTTGTTATATGCGCGGGCAGGGACACCGCGTTGTCCTGAACATCAGGTGTCTTTAGAGGCGCAGACTGTCAGTCAAATGGTTGATTTATTGCTGGCGCAACCGCAAGAACAACGTTGGATGTTATTAGCGCCAGTAATAAATGATCGAAAGGGTGAACATATCCAGCTAATAGAAGATTTGCGGGCGCAGGGTTTTATTCGAGCGCGTATTGATAGGACGGTCTATGATTTAGATGATGCGCCGGTCATGGATTTAAAAAAGAAACACACCATTGAAGTCGTCGTTGATCGATTCAAAATTCGTGAAGATTTAGCCCTACGTTTATCAGAATCGTTTGAAACGGCCTTGCGTATTGCTGATGGTATTGCCATTGCAGTGTGTCTTGATGATGGCAAAGAAATAGTATTCTCTGAGCGTTATGCTTGTAATCAATGTGGCTACAGTTTAACTGAGTTGGAGCCGCGCATCTTTTCGTTTAATAATCCCAAAGGCGCGTGCGGTAGCTGTGATGGTTTAGGTGTCAGGCAGCATTTTGACCCTGATTTAGTGGTGCATAATCCAGATATCAGTTTGGCGGGTGGTGCTATTCGAGGCTGGGATCGACGTAATGCCTATTACTACCAAATGATTTCTTCCTTGGCGGATCATTATGGTTTTGATCTTGAAGTACCTTTCTCTCAACTGTCTAAAGAAGCGCAGGATCTTGTTCTATATGGCAGTGGTAAGACCGCAATTGAATTTAAATTCATGTCTGGAACCGGTTCGGTTAAAAAGAAAAAGCATCGCTTTGAAGGCGTTATTGCCAATATGGAGCGGCGTTATTTGGAAACAGATTCTCAATTAGTCCGTGATGAATTAGCCAAGTATCAATCTCACCGGTCTTGTAATGTCTGCGAAGGGGCGCGGCTGAATCTGTCGGCTCGAAATGTCTTTATTGAAGACTTTCCTTTGCATCATTTGACGCATTTACCGATTCGTAAGTCCCTGAGCTTTTTTAACACCTTGTCGTTGCCGGGTCAGCGGGGTGAAATTTCGGTCAAGATTATTAAAGAAATCCGTGAGCGTCTGGAGTTTCTGGTCAATGTCGGTCTGGATTATTTAACTCTGGATCGTAGTGCAGATACCTTGTCCGGTGGCGAAGCGCAGCGTATTCGTTTAGCCAGTCAAATTGGTGCCGGTTTAGTCGGGGTCATGTATGTGTTGGATGAGCCCTCTATCGGTTTGCATCAACGTGATAATGACCGGCTGCTAAAGACCTTGTTTCATTTGCGAGACTTAGGCAATACCGTTATTGTTGTCGAGCATGATGAAGATGCGATTCGCGCGGCACAGCATATTGTCGATATTGGTCCAGGGGCAGGTGTTCATGGTGGGCAGATTATTGCTCAAGGCACCCTGGATGATATTTTGAATAATGAAGAATCGTTAACGGGGCAGTATTTGTCCGGTAAAATAGGCATTGATGTCCCGACTTCTTTAACACCCGTCAACAAAGATAAACAAATGGTGATTCGGAATGCGAGTGGCAATAACCTGAAAAATGTGGATATTGCTTTTCCCGTTGGCTTATTAACTTGTGTGACGGGCGTGTCAGGTTCGGGTAAATCGACCTTGATTAACGATACGTTGTATGCGCATGCTGCGCGTTTAATCAACCATGCCAGTATTGTTCCTGCGCCCTGTGATGCCATCGAAGGACTGGATTACTTTGATAAAGTCGTTGATATTGATCAAAGCCCGATAGGCAGAACACCACGTTCTAATCCAGCGACTTATACGGGATTATTTACGCCGATACGTGAGTTATTTGCTGCGACGCATGAATCGCGTTCTCGCGGCTATACTGTGGGGCGCTTCAGTTTTAATGTCAAAGGCGGACGGTGCGAAGCGTGTAAAGGCGATGGAGTGATTAAAGTTGAAATGCACTTCTTGCCAGATATCTTTGTGCATTGTGATGCTTGTCAAGGTAAGCGTTATAACCGTGAAACTCTGGAAATACGCTATAAAGGTAAGACTATCAATCAAGTGCTAGATATGACGGTGGAAGATGCAGCCGCGTTTTTTAGTCCTGTACCGACGCTCGCCAGAAAACTACAGACACTCATGGAAGTTGGCTTAAGCTATATCACCTTGGGACAAAATGCCACGACCTTGTCAGGTGGGGAAGCACAACGGGTCAAGCTGGCTAAAGAATTGTCAAAACGTGATACCGGCAAGACTTTGTATATTCTGGATGAGCCCACCACAGGATTGCATTTTCACGATATTAAGCAGCTATTGGGTGTGTTACATACCCTGCGTGATCATGGTAATACCGTGATAGTGATAGAACACAATCTGGATGTCATTAAAACCGCCGACTGGTTGATAGATATGGGTCCAGAAGGTGGCGATGGCGGTGGAACACTGGTGGCTGAGGGTACGCCTAAGCAGGTCTCTGAGAATCCAGCTTCTTATACTGGGCATTATTTGAAGCGGTTTTTTGAGTGATGACACCAAACAGTATTAGTGAAGGGTATCTTCTTTTTTACAAGGATTTCCTTAAGTTTTTAAGAATCTCTTCCAACGGAACAAGATTCATCTTCATCCTGAATAATACGTCATTATTTTGTAACAACCCGTAACAGTGATAGGTTCTTTGCCTAATATTAGTTTGATTTAAGGTATTGTCACCCGATTCTGGTAGTTGCCTTACTAAAATATGTAGTTTGTCATTATTCTTAAGCTGACTCACATAGTGCCTATCTACGGATATTTCATGGGACGTATAAACCATCGGATTCAGTTTAAAATCATGATGTTCTAACTGAGCCTTCTCAAGTAATGCACCTGAAGCAAGGCTGCAAGGGAATATTTCCGGATAGTGTGCAACATGGGTTAACTCATCAAAATAATCTGACTGCTCAGCTAAAGACCCTGACAAAAAATTCTTGACTGAACCATTATTCATAAACTTACGCTTAAGAAAATAATCTGTCCCTGGAAGCGTTGTTAAATCCTCTATGTCATTAAGATCGGGTAAGCTATTAAATGTTGTATCTGGCAAAAAAAGCGGTGTTTGGGTTTCTTTTTTAAATCCTAATAATACCGTTTTACCATCCGATTTCATGGCAATACGATTACCTAAGGTCAAGTGTGGAATCGTAGTAATGAGAGTCTTTTTAATATCCAGATAAACGGGTGTTCTTGGTTTAACCGCATTGACAAAGGTAATCTGGTAATTACTAAATCGAAGATCATTTTCTGCAATAATACGATTTTCATGATGTGCGGCTCGATAAAGCAGCATTTGGTATTCAATCAGTGTATTGAGCTGATAACCCAATACGATAGGTCCTTTGAAGGGATTATGAGTGATCTGTAACCATTTATGCTTATCATGAAACAAATTAAAATCATCCGTCGCATTGCGGGCGACTTCAATGTGAATCTGATCGAAAATGAATGATTCCTCTTTCATCTGGCGTCCCGTTTAAGAGGGTTTGTACTGTTCTATTCCTTCTAACTTAGTCAAAGCTATTTTTATTCCTGCTTCCACTTCAGCATTGAGCTCATTATTTTTATACACCTTCTCAAGTAATCCTTCGGCAACCAGAGCATCTTTAATCCAGCGTTTAGTAAAGCGATAATTGTTATAAGTGGTAGCGACCTCTCCCGTTACTGGATTTAATAAGCCTTTTTTGGTAATGTTTTTATTGGCTTCCTTATTAACCTCAACTTTAGGAATACTTTTTTTCAACGGGGTTGGTTTAATGGTACTAGGCTTTTTAGCGGGTTTTACAGATCCTGTTACCGGCTGAGGAGCTATTGCAGTTTGAACGGTTTCTTTTGCTTTTGGCACGTCTAAATTGGACACTCCCTGATGCTCATTGGCAGACTGATAAACAATGTACGCAACAAAGATAACAATTAGTGCAAATAGCCCTTCAAACATAATATCCTCAATTGGTGAATTATTTCTATATTGTTGTCTTGAGGTTTCTCATGACCCAAACAAACGATAACTTAACGACTATGGGGTTCAATATACCAGAAGCGATGAATCTAGTTAAGATTTAAATCTGCACATTATAAAAGTCATCGAAATATCTTGACATAAGAGCATAAAAAACAAGCTATTTGCTTGTCGCAAGAGTGTCGGCGCGGGTGCGTGATGTGAGTTATCAAATCCGAAGTGCTTTAGGAACGAAGATTAAAGATGCCTTTGCGTCGATTAATCGTTGCGGTTTATTATGATTTATTTTGAATTGCGCCACGGAAATATTCAGGCATAAAAAAAGGACTAGGCATTAATGCTTAAGTCCTTGTTTTAATTTGCTTGTTTATGGTGCCTCGGGCCGGAGTCGAACCGGCACGTCCTTTCGAACGAGGGATTTTAAGTCCCCCGACCCCCTGTTTTTATAGCCCCCGCCGTATCTGACTTAATGCCTTACAAGCCTTGTATTTACTAGATTTGTTACATTACTTGACATTACTCAAGTATTCTATAATATGCCTAAAATACTGTTTAAAAGTTACCCCGGATTTTAGACTTTTTTACAAAAAACAACCCTAAGTCGTATTTGTATCAGTCCCCCGACTGAATAACAGAGTTACCGGGGTAACTTTGGAGCATTAAAAAATGACACGGTCACAGTGATGGAGACAAAAAATCACAGTAACTTTACCACCTACATTCCTACACAATTAAAGCCCTATTTGAGAAGCTTGCAAGAATTGACAGGAGATAATAATTTTGTGTTTCCGGGTGATAATGCTGAAGGTGCGATGGCAATACCCCGCTGGCCACTAGATCAGATTACCTTAAAAACGGGTATTGAATTTAGCAGTCATGATTTAAGGCGCACATTCGCCACGATTGCTGAAGCTTCATTATTACCTGAAACAATCATTAAGCGTTTACTGAATTACACCACGGATAATTGTGTTACTGGTAGTTATATCCGCACCGAATCAAATACCATGAAACAAGCTATTGATCGTATTGCCGGGTTTATTCAATACCATGTATCACCTGACATTGAAAATCTTGTTAACATCAATAAATCAGCTACCCACTAAGGAGCAGAACTATGAGCGCACAACCACAATTTATAACCAATGCCGACGGTGAGAAAATATCTGTTATCTTGTCATTGGCTGATTATCAAGAATTGCTTGACGACTTGGAGGACTTGGCAGCCATTGCAGAACGTAAAGACGAAGTAACCTTACCTTTTGAAATCGCACTAAAAGAAATTGGTTATGACATACGCGATTGAGATCAAGCCAAGTGCACAAAAAGAGTTAGCAAAATTACCGCGAAGCATTGCTGATAAGGTTGTCAAAAATATTAGAACACTTGCTAATGACCCTCGTCCTAATGGCTGCAAAAAGCTGGTAGGCACAGACTATGCTTATCGAATCAGAATAAATAATTATCGTGTAGTGTATTCAATCTTCGACCAACAACTTGTTATTCAAGTAATTAAAATCGCACATAGAAAACAAGCTTACAAATAAAATATCGACTACTAAGCACCTGATATAATCAAATTTAACGGATAGCTTTAGCGGGCAAAAAGTAAGACTCATTACCTTATTTCTGGTTATTCCCTTCGTAATGATTGCACTTTAATAGAGTGTTACAGTGGTAAGTTTAAATCCAGAATTATTTTATACTGATGCCGTCGTCCTTAACGATTTAGAAATGGCGCATGAAAGGTATAGGCAAGGTGAAAGAGATAGCATTGTCGATACATTGATGATTTGCGCTAAATATCAGGCCGTAATCCCTGACTGGTTAGCAAATGAGTTAATAGAAATCGAGTTTAAAATTAGAAGCGGTGAAGTCAAACCTCAATCTGGTACCGTTGACCTTCGGTCAGCTGACTGTATTTCTTCATTAGCTCTCTCATCTTTGAGTCGGATTGGAAAGCTTGAACTTTACACCCGCTGACCCTTCCAATTCTATAAAAATTAATTGCACTTCGGAGTTTAATCCGCGGCCTGAATATCGGCAACGCTTGCGGATGTTTAAAGCCAAAAATTAAGCCTTAATAGGTAGAGAAATTATTCTTCAGTATTTCGTAGATTGGGTTTGAAAGTTACCCCGGAGTTACCCCGTAAATTTCAGACATAAAAAAAGGACTGGCCTAAAAGGCTAAGTCCTTGTTTTTAATGGTGCCTCGGGCCGGAGTCGAACCGGCACGTCCTTTCGAACGAGGGATTTTAAGTCCCTTGCGTCTACCAATTTCGCCACCGAGGCATCGATAACGTTTGTAAGTGAACAATTATATAGTAATTTAAGAAAAATACTAGATCTTTGTATTATTTTTCACAGAGTAGCGTAAAACCTCACCGTTCAGGTCGGGGATGTAAGTGGCTCAACTCACGCAAGTAATCATTCTGGTGTTCTTTGTTGTAACCGCCGGATAGGCGGGGGTAGTCTGTGAAGTCAACGGTGCAGTCATGCCGTCAGCAGCAGAAACCAGTGAGCAGTAGCGATACAGACTCACCCTTAGGAAACTAGGAATCCCCTTCCTTCAGGTGGGGGAGGGTGTCAAGTGTGACTAGCCCATTTTAAAGCCTATAAGAAAACCACCCGTCGCACTGACTCCTTTGCTGGTGATTTTAGATAATCGATTGATTAAAAAGTCTCCCGACTCCTTAACTGTGTGAGTCGCTGAATCTGCGGCATGCTGTAGATTGACGTCATAAATTTCCGTGATGCCATAATGTTCACTTACAAAGAGTAAAACGATCGCTGCACCAAATAAGAATAACGTGATAAGCAACATTTTTTTAGCAAAATAACCAACCGCTAGACCTATTGCAAAAGGAGTACCGATATTATTAATGAGGTAGTCTGAAGTAAATACCTCCGATGATGAAGGCTTATCCATTTTGTTATTATTCATATCTGATAGCTCATTTATATTATTTATGTAAACAAAGACAACTAGAATTAAATGGTTATAAAAAATAGTTTTATATTGCATCTAACTGCGTGATTAAATATCATTTGTCCCAGTAAATAATTATTTTACATTATTTGATAATAAGTGATATTTTACATCTCAAGGATTAATTTTTTCTTTACATGTAATTATCTAACTATTTAATATTAGCATCTTTAACGAGAGTGATGAAATGATGAAAGAATCCTCTAAATCTGGTGTACAAAAAAAAGCTGAAGATGAAGACGACGATATTTTTGAAGGCGCTGAATTCTCAGTACTATCTGAGGGTGTGGATAGGGATACTGTCAAAAGAGATGCGCGTAGAAAGATCGAGATTTATTGGGAAAAAAAGCGCTTAAAAGAGTTATTCGATGATATTGATGAATCAGAGTTTGGCTTTTGATTGGGTGTGAGCTTATATTACTTTTACGCCTTCAAGGGCTACTTTTACCGTTTGTTGTCTGATTTCAAATCGGTTTCCAGTGAATCTTTTTTTGATTACTGTGGTTTCCTGATTTTTATACGCCCAAGCAATAAATACTGTGCCCACTGGTTTGGTAGTTGTTCCACCAGTGGGGCCAGCGATGCCGGTTACTGCAATAGCACAATCGGCATCACTATTCTGTAATGCTCCCTTGGCCATTTCAGTTGCTGTTTGAGCGCTTACCGCACCGAAAGCCTCTAAGGTCTCAGGTTTAACACCTAGCATTTGCATTTTTGCTGCATTGCTGTAAGTTACAAACCCTCTATCAAACCAAGCAGAACTTCCGGGTACATCAGTGATGGTTTGAGAAATCCAGCCGCCCGTGCATGATTCAGCGGTGCTGATTTTTTTATCCTTTGATTGCAGTAATCCGCCTAGTTGCTGCGAAATCTCAAACAATTCATTATCCATTATGTGGCCTTGGGCAACTTTAGATTAAAAATAGAATGATGATTATAAAACAAAAAGAAGCCGAAGCGCATACGCCCATGATGCAGCAATATTTACGCATCAAATCAGATCATCCAGATACGTTGTTGTTTTATCGGATGGGAGATTTTTATGAATTATTCTTTGATGATGCTAAAAAGGCATCACAACTGCTTGATATTACCTTAACCAGTCGAGGTCAGTCATCGGGTTTGCCTATTCCCATGGCAGGTATCCCTTATCACGCGGCGGAAGGGTATCTTGCCAGGTTATTAAAAAATGGCCAGTCTATTGCTATTTGTGAGCAAATAGGTGATCCAGCCACTTCTAAAGGCCCCGTAGAGAGAAAGGTAGTGCGGATTGTGACTCCAGGGACAGTAACGGATGAAGCCTTGTTGGAAGATCGAAAAGATAATTTACTGGTTGCTCTCAGTGTAAAGGATCAAAAATACGGTATTGCCAGTCTTGATTTAACCAGTGGCCGGTTTATTTTGCAGGAAGTTGACAGTGAAGATCAATTGCTGAGTGAACTCAGTCGTCTTAATCCGGCGGAATTACTCTTCAGTGAAGACTGGCGTTTACCTGCGTCTTTACAACAGCGCAGTGGTCTGTGCAGAAGACCCCCTTGGCATTTCGATTTAGACAGTGCAAGGCAGCGCGTGTTACAGCAATTTGATACCTTTGATTTAAAAGGTTTTGGTTGTGATAATTTACTGGCGGCAGTGACCGCTGCGGGCGCTTTGTTGCAATATGTGAAAGATACCCACCAAAGTTCTTTACCGCATATTCAGGGAATTCGTACAGAAAGTAGTGAGGATAGTATTTTATTGGATGCCTCGAGTCGTCGTCATTTAGAGCTCGATTATCATCCAACTGGACAGATGCAATATACCTTGTTAGGTGTGCTGGATAAAACAGCGACCGCAATGGGGAGTCGCTGTCTAAGGCGGTGGGTCAACAGGCCATTACGTGATCATTTTATACTGAACAGTCGCTATGCGTGCGTGAGTCAATTGCTCAAGGAGGATTTATATAAAGAGGTACAGGTGCTGCTGCGGCAGGTGGGTGATATTGAACGGATCAGTTCGCGTATTGCCTTAAAATCAGCGCGTCCTCGTGATTTATTGGTATTACGCAATACCTTAGCGGTATTACCGGAGTTACAAAAAGTACTGTCTACCAATAATAACGCTCAATTACTTTTGTTAAGGCAGAAAATAGGGGATCAGCCTGAGATTTTAAGTCTTTTGCAAAAGGCTATTATCGACAATCCTCCGGTACTTATTCGTGATGGTGGCGTTATTGCAAAAGGCTACCATCAAGAATTAGATGAGTTAAGAGATCTTAGCCAAAATGCGGATCAATTCCTGATTGACATGGAAACGCGAGAAAAGACAGCAACAGGTATTTCTACTTTAAAGGTAAACTATAATCGGGTACATGGTTATTACATCGAAATATCACATTTACATGCGGATAAAATACCGCCGCATTACACCCGTAAACAAACTTTAAAAGGTGCTGAGCGGTATATCACTGAAGAGCTTAAATCGTTTGAGGATAAAGTGTTAAGTGCTAAAGAAAAGTCACTGACTTTTGAAAAGAATCTGTATGACGATTTATTGGATCAGTTAGGGGCGACATTAATTCCCTTGCAGGAATGTGCATCGGCCTTGGCTGAGTTGGATGTGTTAGTTAATTTTGCTGAACGTGCTGAGGCTTTGAACTTATCTCAACCTACATTAGGCGCTAAGTCTGGTATTCGTATTGTGGGTGGGCGACACTTAGTCGTTGAGCAAGTGTCGGATATACCTTTTGTACCTAATGATCTTATGTTTTCAAATCAGCGCCGTATGTTGGTGATTACTGGGCCTAATATGGGGGGTAAATCTACTTATATGCGGCAAGCGGCATTGATTGTTTTATTAGCACATATTGGTTGTTATGTGCCCGCAAAGACCTTTGTGTGTGGGCCAGTCGATAAAATTTTTACAAGAATTGGTGCTTCAGATGATTTGGCGAGTGGTCGTTCAACTTTTATGGTTGAAATGACAGAAACGGCTAATATTCTGCATAATGCGACAGCGCAAAGTCTTATACTCATGGATGAAATAGGACGGGGCACTAGTACCTTTGATGGGCTTTCTTTGGCTTGGGCGTGTGCGGATTATTTAGCGAGAGAAACGAAAGCGTTTACTTTGTTTGCTACGCATTATTTTGAGTTGACAACCTTACCTGAAGAGCAAAAAACGATTCACAATGTCCATCTAGATGCCATGGAGTATGGTGACAAGATTGTTTTTTTACACGCGGTAAAAGAAGGCGCAGCTAATCAAAGTTACGGACTACAAGTTGCGGCTTTAGCCGGTGTGCCTAAATCGGTCATTGAACAGGCTAAAATTAAACTACGGCATTTAGAAGACATAACTTATAGCGAGCAACAAGCCTCCAGTGGTTTTAATCAGTTTGATTTATTTTCCTCCAGTGACTGTCATCCAGCGGTGACGTTGTTAGAAACAGTCAAGCCTGATGACCTTACGCCAAGGCAGGCGCTTGACTTGATTTATAAGCTTAAGACGATTTTGTAGTGACTGTTATCAGCAAATATAACGATTTTAGATTGCTTATTGTCTATAAAAATAATGTCTATTTTCTCAGTCCAGCACTAAATAAATAAGTACATTATTATTTTTTCTTTTATACTTATCGGCTAAATTCATCAAGGAGCTATTATGGAAAAACCATTTATTTTACACATGCTAACTACAGCTAAAAATTTAAGTCCTTTTGACGTTAATATGGCGATGGACGCGGGTTGGGTTTCAGCATTACCTTATATCAATGTTGAGCCGAGTGAAGTTCAAGGTTTAGTACAAGATGCTATTTTTTCACGAAGCACCAAGAATTTAAAGCGTACCGGCATTTTTATTGGCGGTCGTGATACCAAGCAGGCAATGGATATGTTGAAAACGGCTAAACGCTCAATGGTGCCACCGTTTGAAGTGTCTGTTTTTGCTGATCCTAGTGGTGCTTTTACTACAGCAGCGGGTATGGTTGCTGCGGTAGAGCATGAATTAATTACAAAATTTAATACCACCCTGGAAGGAAAAAACATTATTGCCTTAGGTGGTACGGGGCCAGTAGGTCAAGCAGCCGCTGTTATTTCTGCTCAAGCAGGTGCCAACGTAAGAATTATTGGCAGACAGTTAGAAAAAGCTCAGCATGTTGCCGATTTGTGCAGCAATGAGTTTGGTGACGGCAAAATTACCATTACTGCTGGTGCTGATGCGGATAAGGCCGAATACATGCAAACAGCTGATATAGTTTTCGCAACCGGAGCAGCGGGCATTGAGTTGTTAAGTGCCGAGTTGATCGCACTTGCACCTAACTTAAAAGTGGCAGCCGATGTTAATGCTGTGCCACCTGCCGGGATTGCTGGCGTTGATGCGTTCCATAATGGTACACCTATTGAAGGCTCTAAAAGTGGTGCTGTAGGCATTGGTGCTTTGGCGATTGGTAATGTTAAGTATCAGGCGCAAAACCGTTTATTGAAAAAGATGATTAGCAGCGAGAAACCGGTTTATCTTCATTTTGAACATGCTTTTGAAGTCGCTAGAGAATACATTAAGTCCAGTCAATAAATAGGATTTAACTTTAATATTAACGTGTGTCTAAATAAAATTTAAAGGATCGCTCATGGAGAAACGTAGCATTCTTCACATGCTTGACCCCACGCCAAACAATAGTCCATTTGATGTTAACATGGCGTTGGATGCTGGGTTTGATGTGCTTATGCCTTATAGCAATGTGAAATTGGATAGTGTTAACAGGCTGACTCAAGATGCTATCTTTTCTCGTGGGCCATCGGGTGTAAAACGCACAGGAATTTTTATTGGTGGTCGTGATTTAGCGTTGGCAATGGATATGCTGGATGCTAGTCATCAGGCTATGGTTCCCCCTTTTGAAGTATCCGTTTTTGCTGATCCCAGTGGCGCATTTACGACAGCGGCTGCCTTAGTGGCTTGTGTAGAGAATGAGTTAAAGGAAAAGCACGGTAAGGATTTACAGGATAGCCGGGTTTTAGTTTTTGGTGGAACTGGGCCTGTAGGTATTGCAACCGGTATTATTGCTTCTTTAGCAGGTGCAGGAACTATTTTAGTTGATCATTTGTCAGTGGAGACGGCAATAGATGTTGCTAAGGCCTATAATCGTCGCTTCGGCTGCGCCTTAAATGGAGCTGTTGCAACGACTGATAACGATAAGGCTAAATTGATAGTTAATGCAGATATTATTTTTTGTACTGCAAAGGCCGGTGTGCAAGTGTTAAGTGCTAATGTACTTAAGGAGGCTACCCAGCTGAAAGTGGTGGGTGATGTCAATGCCGTTCCTCCCTTGGGTATAGAAGGAATTAAGCGCAATGATCTAGGTGCGCCTTTAATACATGCGACTAACTCAAAGGGTGCGGTGGCTGTGGGTGCCTTGGCAGTAGGGAATGTTAAGTATCAGTTACAGCATACTATGTTAAAACTGATGCTGGAAACGGATAAGCCCTTATATCTTGATTTTAGAGAAGCTTTTGTAAAAGCCAGGGAGATAGTGTAATTTAGAAGTGCATTTTTAGTGAGAGTGATTTTTGCCGTGAGGTCAAGCTAAAGCTTATAATTTATTTAACATTTTTACTGGAAATTGCCAAATGGTCGATGATGGTATCAAGCTAAAACAAGGAAGAAAGGCGGATAACATGGGTCGACACCAAAGAATTCTTTTTGCGGGTGATCCTCATGGAAATTTTAAACCACTAATAGAATCTGTTCATAAATATAGACCGGAAGCTGTTATTTTACTGGGTGATTATGATTTGGATGAACCCTTGGAAAAGTATTTAGAAGAGATAGCTGATGTAACTGAAATATGGTGGATTGCAGGAAATCATGATTTTGAAACACCAAACAGGTATAACAACCTGTTTAATTCAACTTTTTCCGATAGAAGTTTACATCTAAAGGTCACTGAAATAGCCGGACTAAAGGTGGCAGGATTAAGTGGTATTTTTCTGGGGAGGGTCTGGTATCCACCGCAACAACCCAGGTGGCTGGGTAAGCAGCATTTTTTGTGTAATCAGTCGGCTAATCTACAACAACCAGAGTTGTCGCTGAAATATAAGTCGGCGATTTGGCCTGATGAATTTGAAGCATTTAAGCTTCAGAAAGCTGATATTCTGGTATCACACGAAGCGCCTGGATCTCATCGGCATGGCTTTAAAGTCATTAGTGAATTAGCAGCGGCAATGGGTGTTAAGCATGTTTTTCACGGTCACCTTCATGAGAGCTATAAGGGTATTATCAAAAATAATATAAAAGTGTTGGGTGTTGCCAATACAGCCGTTGCAGATTTGTTAGGTAACCGAGTAAGTTGAAGACTCACTCTTACAGTTGTGCTAATAATTAATCTTTGTTTATCGCTTATCGTGTGTTAATTCCGTGGGCGAATAGATTTTTTTGAATCTTAAATCTTAACTTTAATCCCTAAATCCTATGTTTTTAGTTCCTGATATCGTCGTTCGATTCTTTCATCGAATGGCATCTCCCCCCCATTATTATGCGTTGACTCAACGCTTGATGCCCTGGTTAGTTACGGTGTTTGTGTTGCTGACTTTAGCCGGATTGTATGGTGGCTTGTATTTGGCACCTGCTGATTATCAGCAAGGCGATAGTTATCGTATTATCTATATTCATGTGCCAGCCGCCTGGATGTCACTGTTTATATATATGGTAATGGCCATAGCCGGTGCAATTGGTTTAATTTGGCGGATCAAGCTAGCAGAAATTGTGTCTATTAGTAGTGCGCCTATTGGAGCCAGTTTTACGTTTATTGCCTTGTTTACCGGCTCGCTATGGGGAAAACCCATGTGGGGAACCTGGTGGGTGTGGGATGCTCGCTTAACATCTGAGTTAATACTTTTGTTTTTGTATTTGGGTGTGATAGGTCTTTATGGTGCAATTGATGATAAAAAGATAGCCTCTAAAGCAGTCGCTATTTTGGCTTTAGTCGGCGTGGTTAATATCCCCATTATTCATTATTCAGTGGAATGGTGGAACACGTTACATCAAGGCCCTACGGTCACAAAAATGGATAAACCGTCTATTCATGTGAGTATGCTGATACCGCTTTTATTGATGGCGTTATCGTTTAAAAGTTATTATCTGATTGCACTGATGCAGCGCTCACGTATTGAGTTATTAAAGCGGGAACGTAATTCTCAATGGGTTAAGACGATGATTTTGGAGGCAGATAAATGAGTTTAGAAGCATTTTTTAACATGGGGGGATACGCCTTTTATGTGTGGACGTCTTATGGTGTTACTCTGTGTGTTCTACTTGCCA
Source organism: uncultured Methylococcaceae bacterium (assembly GCA_903839855.1). Lineage (GTDB taxonomy): Bacteria > Pseudomonadota > Gammaproteobacteria > Methylococcales > Methylomonadaceae > Methylobacter_C. The sequence continues at coordinate 16,037 of CAIMEB010000047.1, read as the reverse complement.
ATATAATCGTTCCTATTGTTCAACGTAAACACTTTTTTCGTCAAAGCTTAAAGAGAAAACGGTAAGGAATAATGAAGCCAGCAAGAAAACAACGCTTAATTTTGATAAGCTTAATGGTGATAGGCGTCGCTATAGCAACGGGATTTGCGTTAAAGTCTTTTAATGAAAATCTGATGTACTTCTTTTCTACAACCGATGTCGTTGCCGGTAAAGCTCCCAAGGGCAGTTTATTTCGTTTAGGTGGTATGGTTATCAAAGGCAGCGTAGAAAGACCCGGTGACGGGATGATGGTGCGCTTTAAACTAACAGATTTTAGTAAAGAGGTGACTGTTGAATACACTGGCATTTTGCCCGACTTGTTCAGAGAGGGGCAGGGTATCGTTGCGCATGGCAAGTTAAATGCGCAAGGTGTTTTTATTGCCGAAGAAGTGTTGGCTAAACATGATGAAAACTACATGCCTCCAGAAGTTAAAGCCAGTTTAAAAACAAAATCATTGTCAGAGAAAGGTCAATAAGATGATTCCAGAGTTAGGCCATTTTTCATTGATCCTTGCTTTATGCATGTCGTTGGTACTAGGTACGTTACCCATTTTCGGTGCTGCTCGTGGGTTAATCTCATGGGTTAGGGTTGCGAGACCCGCTACCTATGCCCAATTTTTGTTTATGGCGCTGTCCTACGGTTGCTTAACCTATAGTTGTTTAACCCATGATTTCACAGTTAAATACATTGCTACTAATTCAAATACGTCACTACCGACACTGTATTTAATTTCAGGCGTATGGGGTGCACACGAAGGTTCCTTGCTCTTATGGGGTTTAGTGCTAACACTATGGACTGCGTTAGTTGCAAGATTTAGTAAAAGTATTCCTGAAGGAACCATTGCACGCGTCTTAGGTGTCATGGGGCTAGTTTCCATTGGGTTTATATTGTTCTTACTCTTAACTTCTAATCCCTTTGAGCGCTTATTTCCTGCCCCTTTAGAAGGCCGAGATTTAAACCCGTTGTTACAAGATCCTGGACTAGCCATTCATCCGCCTATGTTATACATGGGTTATGTGGGTTTCTCTGTCGCATTTGCTTTTGCTATTGCAGCTTTGCTTGAAGGTCGACTTGACGCAGCCTGGGCGAGATGGTCTCGACCTTGGACTAACATGGCCTGGATGTTTTTAACCATGGGCATCGCTTTAGGCAGTTGGTGGGCTTACTACGAATTAGGCTGGGGAGGTTGGTGGTTTTGGGACCCTGTGGAAAATGCTTCATTTATGCCTTGGTTGGTAGGAACGGCATTGATTCATTCATTAGCGGCTACAGAGAAAAGAGGGGTATTTAAAACATGGACGGTTTTATTGGCTATTTTTGCTTTCTCTTTAAGTCTATTAGGTACTTTCTTAGTACGTTCGGGTGTGTTAACGTCGGTACACGCCTTTGCCAGTGATCCGACTCGGGGTTTATTCATTTTAGTCTTTTTAGCCGTTGTTGTGGGTGGGTCACTGTTGCTTTATGCCTTTAGAGCCCCTGTTGTAAAAAGTAGTGCCACTTTTGAATTTGTCTCTAAAGAATCAGTTATATTATTTAACAACGTACTCTTAGTCGTTACCGCAGCCAGTATTTTGTTAGGCACATTATATCCTTTAGTGATTGATGCGTTGGGATTAGGTAAGATTTCTGTGGGTCCTCCATACTTTAATGCGGTATTTATTCCAATCATGGCACCTTTAGCCTTTGCTGTGGGTTTCGGCATGTTATTACGCTGGAAAAGAGATACCTTTAGTCAGTTGGTATTGCGAGTGCGCTGGATAATAGCCGGTTGTGTGGGTGGCGGATTGTTGTTACCGCTGGCTATGCCATTTTATTCTTGGGGGGCGGTGTTAGGTTTAACGCTCGCGTTATGGACGACTGCTATTTCGGTATTGTCTTTTGTAGATCGTTTTGGGTCTAAAAGCTTTTCATGGCAACGCTTTCAGACAATACCATCTGGTTTTTACGGAATGACCCTTGCGCATATTGGTATTGCTGTATTTGTGACAGGCATTACCTTAACCTCTGTCTACAGTGTTGAAAAAGATGTGCGTCTAGCCATTAATGAGTCGATTGATATGTCGGGCTATTTGTTTGAGTTCCATGGTGTTAAACAAACCAAAGGCCCTAACTATACCGCTCAGCAAGCTTTTGTAACGGTGAGTTATAAAGGTGAAGAAGTGGCTAAATTAGAGCCACAAAAACGGGTTTATCAAGTTCAAACCATGCCAATGACTGAAGCAGCTATTGATGCAGGCCTGTTTAGAGATTTGTTTGTTGCTATCGGTGAACCCCTTGGAGATCAAGGTGCCTGGAGTTTACGTATCTATTATAAAGCCTTTATTCGCTGGATTTGGATCGGTGCTCTGTTTATGGCTTTAGGTGGTTTGTTTGCTGCTTGTGATAGGCGATATCGTATTGCTAAAGTCACTGTAAGTTCATAATTTAGATAGTGTAACAAACTTAATGACATTTTAATTCAGCTAAGAAACAGACGTAATGCTTAAATACATTATTCCTTTAGTATTATTCATCATCATGGCTTTGTTTCTCGGGGTGGGATTAACGCTTAATCCCAGCGAGATTCCGTCGCCGTTTATCAATAAGCCTGCGCCGAATTTCTCTGCTCCTAAGCTTAATGCGCCTCAAGAGCGGTTAACACCCGCTGATTTAAAAGGTCAAGTCTGGTTGTTTAATGTATGGGCTTCCTGGTGTGTATCGTGTCGATCCGAGCATCCTGTTCTTAATGATTTAGCCAGGCTTAATGCGGTGACTATCATTGGTTTAAATTATAAGGATGATCCGGTTGATGCTAAAAAATGGTTGGATACCTTGGGTAATCCTTATAATATCAGTATCATGGATCAAGAGGGTCGGATTGGTATTGATTATGGTGTTTACGGGGTTCCAGAAACATTTGTTATCGATAAGAACGGCATCATTCGTTACAAACAGACGGGGCCAGTCACTGTCGTGGATCTACAAAAAACCTTGATTCCTCTTTTAGATAAATTACAAGCAGAACCCCAATGAAGCGTTTAATATTTATTTTGATACTCTTATCAGGTAGTTGTTATGCGGTTGATTCTCGTCAATTGTCTGATTCTAAACAACAAGAAAGTTATGAAACGCTGACTAAGGAGTTGCGTTGTCTGGTTTGTCAAAATCAGACCATTGCTGATTCAAATGCTGAGTTGGCTTCAGACTTACGCAGGCAAGTGTCTGAAATGTTAGAGCAGGGTAAGTCCAAGGAAGAAATTGTCCAGTTTATGACGGATCGCTACGGTGACTTTGTATTGTATAAGCCTGCATTTAAAGGTAAAACACTCTTGTTATGGATAGCACCAATAGTCTTTTTAGTGATAGGTTTAATGGCAGTATTAGTGGTGATTAGATCTAAAAAGGCTAAAGAAAAATTAACCTCTGACGCGGGCGCTTTACAAAGAGATACCGAGAAGCAGAAAAAAATTCGTAGTTTGTTGAATAACGGTGAAATCTCTTGAATATGTTATTTTTTGTGATCGTCGGCGTTCTGATTTTGATCGCATTTCTATTTGTTCTACCGCCTTTATGGCGGAAACAAACGGTTCAGGAAGCTTATGACATTGATCAACGAAATATTTTAATCGCGCAACACCGCTTGCAAGAACTTAAGGATAATAAGCTTAAGGGCGAGTTGACGGAAGAGCAATATAACGAACAATTGGCCGACTTGGAACAGGCATTAAGTGACGATCTTGATATTAAAAATCAAGTGACCCCCTTACATACCCAGGGGCGTTGGGTTGTTTTTGTGGTTGTTTTGACTATCCCTTTATTGGCTAGCTGGCTTTATGCTACGTTGGGTAATTATCCAGCTGTCAGCCATAGTGCTGAAATGGCAGTCGATTCACAAAAGCTGAAGCTTGCAGAAATTGATAAGATGGTAGCGCGTTTAGCCGAAAAAATGCAAAACAATCCTGATGATGCTCAAGGTTGGTTAATGTTAGGGCGTTCTTACACCGCTATGGAAGAGTTTCCTAAAGCCGTTGAGGCCTTGGCTAATGCCTATCGTTTGTTAGGAGACAAGCCAGAGGTGATGCTGTTATATGCTGATGCACTGGCTTACGTTAATGATAAGAATTTGACCGGAAAGCCTGCTGAGTTGGTATTTAAAGCCTTGGCTTTGGAACCCGATAACATGAATGCCTTATGGTTGGGAGGAATGGCTAAAGTCCAGCAAGGTGATCCGACTGAAGCCGCGAAATTATGGAAGAAACTGGAAGGTTTGTTGCCAGCCGGATCAGATTCACAGAAAGAAATACAGGATTTACTGTCTAGGCTGGCCTCAGAGTCTCCCGAAGCGATGGCGAGTACTCAAGCTCGGGTACCGCAAACTGCGAAAGTACCTGATGGTGCGAATTCGACAGCGACTGTTAAAGTAGAAGTCAGTTTAGCCCCTGGCTTACAAAACAAATACAAGGCAACGGATACTGTTTTTATCTACGCTCAAGCGGTATCGGGACCCAAAATGCCTTTAGCTATTGTGCGCAAGCAGTTATCTGATTTGCCAATAACAGTGAGTTTAGATGACACCTTAGCGATGATGCCTACGATGAAGTTATCAAATTTTAGTCAGGTCAGGTTATTGGCGCGACTCTCAAAGTCTGGTAATGCCATTACTCAACCCGAGGATTTAATAGGTGTTATTGAGCAGGTTGACTTGAGTGACAAAAACACGCATAAAATAGTGATAAGCGAGCATAAATAAATGATGGATCAATCTCTTAAATTCGATATAGACTTGATCAATCGCTACGATAAAGCGGGGCCACGTTATACCTCTTACCCAACAGCATTGGAATTACATGAAGGCTTCACGGATGCGCACTACCGTCAGCATATCCTAAAATCAAATGCGGTGGGAGGTCCATTATCCCTGTATTTTCACATTCCCTTTTGCGATACTGTCTGCTTTTATTGTGCCTGCAATAAAATCGTTACTAAAAATCGCAAACATGCAGAGCCTTACCTTAACAACTTGTATAAAGAAATTGAGATGCAAGGTCGTTTGTTTGATGCTAGTCGGGTAGTTAATCAACTGCACTGGGGCGGGGGTACACCGACCTTCTTAAGTGCTGAGCAAATGCAAGCATTAATGCGGGTGACTCGACAGCATTTTTCTTTAAAAGACGATGATACGGGGGAATACTCCATTGAGGTTGATCCTAGAGAAACAAATTCTCATACCATTAAGCAATTACGTGAACTGGGGTTTAATCGAATCAGTTTAGGCTTACAGGATTTTGATCCTGCGGTTCAAATAGCGGTTAATCGTATTCAGACTGAAGAGCAAACCTTTAAAGTGTTAGAGGAGGCGCGTGCAGAAGGGTTTCGTTCAACCAATATTGATTTAATCTATGGTTTACCATTACAAACGGTAGACAGTTTTGCCAATACACTGGATAAAGTGTTGTTAGTGTCACCTGATCGTTTCTCAGTCTTTAATTATGCGCACATGCCGACGCGCTTCAAAACCCAACGGCAGATTAACGATGCCGATTTACCAAGTGCTGAAGTTAAATTAGATATTCTACAGATGGTGGGGCAAAAGCTTTCCGCCGCCGGTTACGTTTATATTGGTATGGATCATTTTGCCAAGCCGGATGATGAGTTAGCAATAGCGCAACGACAAGGTAAGTTGTATCGAAACTTCCAAGGCTATTCAACACATTCAGACTGTGATTTGATTGGCTTTGGTATTACCTCTATCGGTAGGGTCGGTGATGCGTATAGTCAGAATGTGAAAGAGCTGGACGATTATGAGCGTTTGATCAGTCAGCAAAAGTTACCCGTTTATAAAGGGGTTGAACTGGATGAAGATGATAAGTTACGTAGCGCAGTCATTACGCAATTGATATGCCACTTTGAATTAGACTTTTCAGCGATTGAACAGGCTTACGCTATACACTTTAGAGATTATTTTGCTAAAGAAATTGAGCTGTTAAAGCCTATGCAGGTTGACGGTTTAATTAGTTTATCGGATAAAGATATACATGTAAGACCCGCTGGACGCTTACTTATTAGAAATGTATGCATGGTATTTGATAAATACCTGGCGCAGAAGCATCAGCAACAATTTTCAAAAGTGATTTAACTAATAGATTGGATACTATAATGGATGACAATCGGCTAATAGAATTAGAAATAAAAGTAGCTTATCAGGATGACTTATTGCAGGATTTAAATAAAATAGTCAGCCAGCAACAGCATAAAATGAGTCAATTAGAAGCGACCTGTAAAATGTTACATGAGCGAATAAAGAGCTTATCAACAGAAGGTGGTCATAGTAACGAAGCAATTGATGAAACACCGCCGCATTATTAATGTATTATCGCTTAAACATACTTTTCTTCTTTAATTAATCATCCAACTAAAGGCTTTTATTGTATGTCTCTACAAATATTTCGTACTAAACACATCGTTTCGCATGGTGAGGCTATTCATGGGCTCAAGCGTTGTTTGTCAGCATGGGATCTAGCTTTTCTCGGTGTTGGAGCCATTATAGGAACCGGGATTTTTGTATTGACGGGTATTGCGGCTGCTACCCAAGCGGGTCCTGCTATTATTATTTCATTTGTGATTGCCGGGTTAGCCTGTGCTTTTGCGGCTCTTTCTTATGCGGAATTGTCTGCAGCCGTGGGAGGGTGTGGTAGTGCTTATGGCTATAGCTATGCCGCATTTGGTGAGTTAATGGCATTTATTATCGGTTGGGACTTACTCCTTGAATACGGCATTTCTGTTGCCGCTGTCGCCAATGGTTGGGCTGGCTATTTTAATAATGCACTGACGGCTATTGGTATCCCGTTACCGGATAGTTTAACTAAAGCACCGATGCTGGGGGGGATTATCAATTTACCCGCAGCAGCCATTATTTTGATCCTGATGGGTTTGTTAATCATGGGTGTTAAGCACAGTGCTAAAGCCAATAATGCAATGGTTGTCGTTAAGTTGATCACCATTACTATCTTTATCGGGATTGCGATGTTTAATGTTCAACCTGAAAACTGGCAGCCTTTTATGCCTTTTGGGTGGTTTCAAACATTACCTGATGGCAAGACGACGGGTGTTTTAGCAGGTGCATCTCTGGTATTTTTTGCCTATGTCGGATTTGATGCCGTCTCTACTGCCGCTGAAGAAGCTAAAGACCCACAACGTGATTTGCCTTTTGGTATTGTGACGTCCTTGGCTTTTTGCACGGTTATTTATATTATTGTCTCAGGTCTTTTAACCGGCGTGGTTAATTATTCCGAGTTAAATGTTTCTTCTCCAGTTGCTCATGCCTTAACTTTACTTGGCTACAATTGGGGCGCTGCGCTTATTTCAACAGGGGTTATATCGGGTCTCACCACCGTCATGCTGGTTTTGTATTATGGTTTGACACGCATTATTTTTGCGATGTCCCGTGATGGATTACTATCTTCTTTCTTCAATGAGGTTCATCCCAAAACACAAACACCTGTTCGAGTCATTATAATTTGTGGCATTATCATGGCTTTGATAGCTGGTTTTGTACCTTTAGGTGAATTGGCTGAACTGGTCAATATTGGTACGTTGGCTGCGTTTGTTCTGGTTTGTTTGGGGGTCATTGTGCTCCGTATTACTAAACCTACATTATTACGGCCTTTTCGTACCCCTTTAAGCCCATTATTTCCTGTGCTTGGGATGTTATCATGCGGCGCATTGATGGCTTTTTTGCCCAGTATTACCTGGCTACGATTTCTGGTTTGGTTGGTGATTGGTTTGATTGTTTATTTTACATACTCAATTAATCATAGTAAGTTAGCGAACCCTGATTAGGTTTACTTGTTTGCTGCTTAGTTATTGACTGGCTTAAATTTATTCGTTAATTCACTCGTATTCCCAAAGGTTAGCATCATGTCAGAGAGTAAAGTTTATCCGGTAAAACCAGAGATTGCTGCGTCAGCTCATATTGATTTAGAAGCCTATAAAACCCTTTATCAGCAATCTATTAATGATCCTGAACGTTTTTGGGCAGAGCAGGCTGAGCAGTTCTTATTATGGAGTAAGCGTTGGGATTCTGTGATGAATTGTGATTACCTTACGGGACATATTCGCTGGTTTGAAGGCGGCGAGTTGAATGTCAGTGTTAATTGTCTGGATCGTCATCTTGAAACCCGTGCCGACCAAGTCGCTATCATCTGGGAAGGTGATGATCCCAGTCAGGATAAAAAAATTACTTATCGCGAGCTTTTTGAATCCGTCTGTCAATTCGCTAATGTCCTAAAGTCTTTGGGCGTTAAAAAGGGTGATCGCGTTTGCATTTATCTGCCGATGATCAGCGAAGCGGCAACCGTTATGTTAGCGTGTACCCGAATAGGTGCGGTACATTCAATTGTCTTTGGTGGCTTTTCTGCTGAGGCCTTAAAAGATCGTATCTTAGATTCTGATTGCCAATTTGTCGTGTGTGCAGATGAGGGCTATCGAGGGGGTAAAACCTTACCTATTAAAGCCAATGTCGATTTAGCAGCACAGTCGTGTCCTAATCTTAAAAAAGTCATTGTAATCAAGAATACGGGTAATCCGGTCGCGTGGGATGCGGCTCGGGATATTGATTATTACGAAGCAATGCAGAAGGCTTCGGTGGATTGTCCGCCTGAACCCATGGGCGCCGAAGATCCATTGTTTATTTTATATACCTCGGGTTCAACAGGTCAGCCTAAAGGCGTGTTACACACCACTGGGGGTTATCTGTTATTTGCCGCGATGACTCATAAGTATATATTTGATTATCATGATGGCGATATTTATTGGTGTACAGCCGATATCGGCTGGATTACCGGTCATACCTATATGATTTATGGCCCCTTGTGCAATGGTGCCACTACTTTATTATTTGAAGGTGTACCCACCTATCCTGAAGCAGATCGTTTTTGGCGCGTTATTGATAAGCATCACGTTAATATTTTTTATACAGCACCGACGGCTATCCGGGCTTTAATGGCTCAAGGTGATGAATTTGTTACGCGGACTGATCGTAGCAGTTTACGCATTTTGGGCAGTGTGGGTGAACCCATTAATCCAGAGGCTTGGGAATGGTATTACCATGTCGTTGGTCAGGGTCGTTGCCCTATCATGGATACCTGGTGGCAAACCGAAACAGGCGGTATTTTAATTACGCCTTTGCCTGGAGTGACGGCTTTAAAACCAGGCTCCGCAACCTTACCTTTCTTTGGTGTAAAACCTGAAATCATGGATACCGTAGGGACTATAAGGGAAGGGGTGGCTGAAGGCGTTTTAGTGATTGGTCGCTCATGGCCGGGTCAAGCACGCACGGTTTATGGTGATCATCAACGCTTTATTGATACCTATCTTAAAAATTATCCGGGTTATTATTTTACTGGTGATGGTGCGCGTCGTGATGAAGAGGGTTATTTTTGGATTACCGGTCGAGTCGATGATGTCATCAATGTATCAGGGCATCGCATGGGAACAGCAGAAATTGAAAGTGCTTTAGTGTTACATGAACTAGTGGCTGAAGCGGCTGTAGTTGGGTATCCGCATGATATAAAAGGGCAGGGTATCTATGCCTATGTCACGCTAAACGTCGGCGTAGAACCCTCTGAAGCTTTAAGAAAAGAATTGGTTGCTTTGGTTAGAAAAGAGATTGGCGCAATCGCCAATCCAGATATTATCCAGTGGGCACCGGGCTTGCCAAAAACCCGCTCAGGTAAAATTATGCGACGCATATTGCGTAAAGTCGCTGCAAATGAGCTTGATAACTTAGGCGATACGTCAACACTGGCTGATCCTTCAGTGGTTGCCAATATCATTGACCATCGAGGCAACAAATAAACTTAATGTGACGTTTTCATAATGTCTTTGATTTTGTTGAGAACGTTTTGTTTTTGTTCTGAAGATAACTGGTTAAACGCTTGTTCAAATGTTGTTAGATCGTAGGGTAGTTCCGCTGTACTTTTGGTTGATGCGGTAAAACCACAGTCTTTCAATACCTGATTAATTGGCTCGGCTATATTATCGAGAGGGATTGAGCTGGAAAGCACGGTTCTTATCATGGTATTGATGCGTACAAAAACAGCTTGTCCGGATAATAAATCGTCTGCGATACGTTTGGCTTCGGTTTCGGTAAAGCCTCTACGCTTTGAGTCCGGGAATGTTTTCATCGACAGTTTAACAGCCGGGTTTTTATCTATTTGATATTCAATTTTAAACTCACTGTTTTGTGAGGCTATCAAGTCATCGGCATTAATGACGGCTTGTAATTTATGGTCTTTGCAAACCATTTCCAGGGTTATATCGTCGTACAGTCCCGGACGAGGGAGTGGTGATAGAGCAGTGCTGTAGGTCTGATTGTTTAAGCTGTCGCTTTTTTGCTGATAAGTCCAATTGTTATCTGCCCAGGTAAATAAAGGGCAAGCCAATAAAAGAACTATTCCGACCCGTATAGATCTTTTAAAATGATATGTGTGTTTCATTGAGCGTTTCTTCCTGTCTTTTTGATTATCTATCATATAACTAAAAGAGTCAGAGTAACTTAAATTTTTTAGAAACCAAGTGGCTAGGACGTTAGTTACTGCTGATGGCCTATTCTTGTTAAAACCTTTTGCCTGTTCCAGTGAAACCCAATCACCTTTTCTTGTGTGAAAGCGACCTCTGGTTATTATGGTCACGTGCTATTTTAACGACAACAAGAAAAATTAATGTTTACAAAGCGGCTGGTAATGGCTATTTCTATAAATACTATCTTATTGGTGCCAAGAATGAAAGGCTCTTAAGTACCATCAAAAGACATTCGCCAGTTTTCAGTGAAAGTCAGCTTATCGTTGAATAGCGAGCATTCAGATAGCAATTCCAGTGCTTGAAATAACTGGCAGTATCCGGCGACCTTAAATCCTGAAAGCTGATAACTTAGATCTTTATCAAGGTTATAATGACAAGCAACTCCATTGGTACTATTGAGGCATCTGATGTTAAATAAAAAACATAATCCGGCTTGTTACGGGTCTAATTTTCCTGGCTATCAGTTAGCACTCAGTTTGCTCATCTTCTTTTCTTTTCCACTGATTAAAGTTTCAACAACCCTTCTTGCTCAGAACAACGATTGGAGTCATGGTTTTGATCATCCTCTACAGGGATGGGATCATATTCTTACCATGATTACAGTCGGATTTTGGGCCGCTCAACTCCGAGGCTCGGCTATTTGGCTATTGCCGCTTACGTTTGTGAGTATCATGAGTCTGGGAGGTCTTGCGGGTGTGGCCAGCGTTGCTATACCGAGTGTGGAGATAATGATCCTGCTTTCCGGCCTGGTCTTTAGCGTCTTTATCGTTCGAAAAGTACAATTCACGCATTGGATAAATATCCTGATCGTTGCTTTCTTTGCCTTTTTTCATGGCTATGCACATGGTCAGGAAATCTCCGCTTCAGCGAGTTTAATGTCTTATACATTCGGATTTGTATTCGCTACCTTGTTGTTACATTGCGCGGGTATTGCAACAGCCCGTTTTTTAGCATTCGCTTTTGCATTTTTTATTGGCAGTAACGTCAATGCTCAAGAAACAGAAGTTATCACCCCTGAAGTCACCAAGACGACAGTAAAATCCAAACAGGAAGTTAATAATGATGATCCTGTAGAACTTGAAGAAATAACTGTAAAAAGTAATAGACGAAAAGATAATCTTCTCGGTATGACGGGATCAGCCTCACAAGGCAAAGTTGATCAGGCTCAATTTGAATATCGACCACTGTCACGTAACGGCGAACTGGAAGAAATAATACCCGGTGTATTAGCAACCCAGCACAGTGGCTCTGGTAAGGCTAATCAATATTTCTTGCGTGGTTATAATCTGGATCATGGCACAGACTTTACCACTTATGTCGATGGTATTCCGATGAATATGCCGACTCATGCGCATGGACAAGGCTATATGGATATCAATAGTGTTATTCCCGAATTGGTCAATCATATTGAATACGGTAAAGGGCCGTATTATGCAGAGGTCGGCGATTTCTCAGCAGCCGGGTATTCAAAAATGTTTACTATTGATAAATTGCCTCAAGGTATTTTAAAGTTTACGGGCGGTGAGTTTGGTTATTACCGTGGGCTGATTGCTAATTCCAATAAGGTGGGTCATGGCGACTTGCTCTATGCGGGTGAATTTAATACTTATAATGGTGTCTGGCAACAACCCGAAGGCTCCAGGAAATTTAACGGCATGGTTCGTTACAGCCTGAATGAAGCTAACTGGGGTCTGTCTGTTAACGCCAAGGGCTACAGTAACAGTTGGACAGCAACCAATCAAATCCCACAGGCATCTATTAATAATGGTAGCTTGGGACTATATGGCACGATAGACCCGAGCGATGGCGGCAATACAAACCGCTATAGCTTATCAAGTAATCTCTGGAACAAGGGCGATCACTGGAAAAATGAGGCCAATCTCTATGCGCTGTATTATGACGTCAATTTGTTTTCCAATTTTACCGGCTATCTAAGTAATCCTGTTAGTGGTGACCAGATACACCAGTTTGAACATCGGGTGCAGACCGGCGGCTCAATCGAACATACCCATAACAACCGCTTATTCAACTTTGATATGGATAATACTGTGGGATTACAGGTTCGTAATGATCAAATCATGGGCTTAGGGCTAGATAACACCGTTAACAGGCAGTATTTCAGTACCGTCAGTCTTAACAATGTTAGCGAAACCTCGGCAGGCATTTATTTCAAAAATCAAACCTATTGGCTAAACAAATTACGCACTATTGCCGGGTTACGAGGCGATTTTATCAATAATGAAGTGACGCAACTTGATAATACAACTCACAACCCCTTGATCAATGCGGCCAACTCTGGCAATCGCTCAAAAGCGATGCTAAGCCCCAAATTGAGCATCATCCTGGGTCCTTGGTACGATACCGAATATTTCTTTAATATCGGAGAAGGCTTCCATTCTAACGATGCCCGAGGCACGATGCTTAAACTAAATCCCGCTGATGGCTCCCGTATTGGCGGTGATGGCAGCACAATGAGTCCAGTAACGCTGATGGCTGGGTCACACGGTGCTGAGTTTGGAATACGCAGTAACTTTATCCCAAAACTGAACAGTACGCTTGCACTGTGGTGGCTACAAAGCAGTCAAGAACTGGTGTTTACTGGTGATAATGGCACGACCACTGTTAATGGCAGGTCTCAACGTTACGGCATTGAATGGACTAATTACTACAAGCCGACCACTTGGCTGACACTGGATGCAGACTTGGCGTTAACTTCTGCCCGTTATGCGGCAAACCCAAGCGGTGAAACTAATGCGTATGTGCCCAACTCGGTTGGTAGGGTTATCAGTGCCGGTGCGACCATCGTAGCCCCTAATGGTTTGTTTGGCACCCTGCGTTTGCGGCATTTCGGCGATGTTCCCCTAGATCCATCGGGAACCTATTGGGCCGGCAATACCAGTATCGTCAATTTGGATGCCGGTTATAAACAACATGACTATAAACTGGAAGTCGATCTCTTTAATATTTTCAACTCAACTGCCAACGATGTTGCCTATGCCTATCAATATGCTTACCCGACTGGTACTTCACCTCAGACCGGTATCATGAAACACCCCGTTGAGCCGAGAATGGTTCGCGCTACTTTAACGTTAAATTTCTAAATGCCACATCTGCTGCTTGCCGGTTTTCTTTAACATCACGAACTCTAAAGAGTTGTACGCCAGCCATAACCCCCAAAGCCAACGTTACGTGCAGTGGCTATCGCAGCGAGCTGGCGCACTTTACCGACTGCCCACCGAGGCCGAATGGGAATATGCTGCAAGAGCAGGAGCGCAAATTGCCCGTTACTTTGGTGATGCCAGCCAATGTGAATATGCTAACGGACTTGGCTTGGAAGCTAAAGGTGTCGCCGCCAAGGATTGGAAATTGGTTAATTGTTCAGATAATTATGTTTACACTGCGCCGGTCGGCTCCTTCAAACCGAATGCTTTTGGGCTCTACGATATGCTAGGGAATGTATATGAATGGACGCTGGATTGTTCGCATGATAACTATGCCGGTACTCCCCCTGTAGAGGGTTCAGCCTGGCTAGAAGCCGATAAGGGCGATTGTAGTCGCCGGATGGTGCGGGGCGGTTCGTGGTTCAACCTTCCTCAGAATCTGCGCTCTGCAGACCGTAACAGGCTTAACACCGATGATGCCGACAACAACACCGGTTTTCGTGTCGCCAGGGCACTGTAGCTTTGTTCTTTATGTTTTGTCCCTTTGCTTTTTTGGGGTGCAGGGGCATCATTACGCGAAAAGAATTGCTATTATTAAACGATCTTGATAACGTCTTTAAAAAAGTGACTATCGTCGATAAAGAAAAAAGCGTTTGATGAAATGCTGGAGACGCTGAAGAATTCCACTAATAAAACTAATAAACCGTTGAGGCGCATCGTCTAGTCCTGATACTTTTTTAAACGCTGTTTAATCGCCCAAGCCACATCTGCCGCTTGCCGGTTTTCTTTAACATCATGGACTCTAAAGAGTTGTACGCCTGCCATAACCCCCAAAGCAGTGGTCACCGCCGTGGCGGTTACCAACTCTGAGGGTTCAGACACGGCACAAATAGTGCCCATAAAGCGTTTACGACTGGTGCCCAACAGCACCGGAAACCCTAAAGCAACCAGGTGTTCCAAGTGCGCCAATAAATCCAGATTATCCTGTTTACGCTTCCCAAAGCCAATGCCGGGGTCAATCAGGATATTCTCTTTCTTGATACCCGCCTGTAAAGCCACTTCAATACGGCCCTTTAAACTGTCAATAACCTCGGCAACGGCATCCTCATAATAAGGATTATTTTGCATGGTCTTGGGCGTACCTTGGCTGTGCATTAAAATAATGGGTACATTGGCCTGAGCCGCTACAGTCAAAATAGCGGGGTCATGCTGTCCTGCTGAAACATCATTAATAATATTGGCACCGGCATTGAGTGCCGCTTTGGCAACAGTGCTGGAGGTTGTATCGATACTGATTAAAATAGCGCTTTTCAGTTGCTGTCTAATAGCGGTTATAACGGGAATGACCCGGTGTTGTTGTTCTTCAGGTGTCACCGGGTCTGAACCCGGGCGAGTCGATTCGCCGCCAATGTCAATCATATCAACCCCTGCTTCTAACATTTGCTCAACGTGTATTAGCGCCTCCTGTAAGCCTGAAAATAATCCCCCATCAGAAAAGCTGTCTGGCGTAACATTTAAGATCCCCATGATGAGGGGCGGGTGGGTTAGATTGAACATGTTTAAACCTCTTAAGTTAACAAATACTTATCGAGTGTTGCTCTATGAATAACAGTCATTGTAAGCATCGTATCCGCATAGAATAGCCGGGCGTACAGTATATAATACGCCACGCCACCACACATAACACGTCCTTTAACCACATCCAATACTATCGAAGCAAGTAGGGGTGTGGGATACGATTTTTTAGCACTTCTTGAAGCAAGTCACAGGGTACTGTCCTCTGAACTTATATATCAGGTACTGGAACAGTACCTAAGTGTTGATTGACGGTGATAAGTGTACGCGCTTTAAGTATTGAGTGTGCTGTCTCCAAGTATTAAGTGTTCTCTCTTCACGTATTGGGTGTGCTATCCCTTAAGTATTGCGTGTGCTGTCTTCAGGTATTGTATGAGCTGTGCAAGGGATAGGGATGCACTCTCTGTACCCAAGGGATGCTTTTTAACGCATTATCTTGGCTGATTGCAATGACTGGCACAAGTAGCTTTAAATACATAAACAGATATCAATCTCCAGATTAATAAATATACTCGGCGCGGTCACAGATGCGGAAAATGAAAGAGGTATAATGCTCCAATTTACCTAAAAATATGACATGCTTAAAATCAAATTCACAGAGGCCGAAGTTGAACAGTTATACCAACAATTCAAGGAACATCCTTCTGGACTGAGCAAGAAAAAACAGCATGTTATCTACCTCAAGTCACTTGGTTTGCCGC
>CAIMEB010000046.1 GCA_903839855.1 uncultured Methylococcaceae bacterium | reverse complement strand
CGGTTTACCAGAAAGGGATTTCACTGTCCAAAGTAGCGATGCGGACGATTGAAGCCAGACTGGAACGTAACCCAATCCTACCCAAATGGGACATCTTGATTCGACCCATCTAATGGGTAAATTAATTTCCGGAAATAACCTTAAGATATTACTTTGTGATACTAATAGGTGATGATCCATATTAGCCCAAAGCAAAGGCGTTCCTGTAATGGATATTTGGCTTCCAGGCGGCAAAATTGAATGAGCCAATTGGCTTAAGTCATTAGCATAAGTTCTAATTTCGTGGCTGCTTAGATTGTAAGTAAAAATCATCATCTGAAAATTCTTATAATCTGGTGTTAATACATCACGCAGATCATCATTACCCGATATTTCAGCTGTTAGCATCAGTTGCGCAAATGCCTCACGACCATAGCCTTGAAAATTAGCTTGCCAAGTTCCTTTATCAATAGCTAAAGCGCGATCAACTTCAGCAAGAATTTTTACGGGTTCAAAGACTGTTTTTGTGAGTGGTAGCTTAGCAATTGCCTGCTCTAATACCATAGCTGAGCGAAATGTTGTGGCATCTTCTAAACCGTTAGGAGCGTGTATAAGCATGGTCAGGCTGTTAGTCGCATAACCGGCTTGTTTTATATCCCGATAATGAGCTTTGACATGAGTTTTTTCCGTAAACATATCGACATAGTCAGTATCGGCATCCAGTTTATAAATACCAACGCATATACCTCCACCAATAACGGCAAATAGACCAATAACAAAAAATGGATAAACAAGACTGGTTTTTGAAATAATGCTAAACCAGGGGATGCGATAAAAAAACGAACGATTTTCTTTAACTTGAGATATATCAATGTCTGTTTTAGAGTTTCCCCAGAAAACCATTAATAATAACGGTAATAATGTGAATGTCAGTACATAAGCAAACATAATACCCAGTGCAGAAAAATAACCAAGCAAGGTTATTGGAAAAATGTCCGCTTGCACTAAGGACAGAAAGCCGAAGGCAGTGGAGGTCGTAGTACCTAATGAAGGTATCCACAAATCCTTCATAACTGTTTTAACTGCTTTTTCGGTACTCCAATCGCAATGTTCGCGACGCAAAAGATGAAAACTTACAATTACGTGCATGACATTGGCTACGGATACAGTAACTAAAATCGTCGGCA
Source organism: uncultured Methylococcaceae bacterium (assembly GCA_903839855.1). Taxonomy (GTDB): domain Bacteria; phylum Pseudomonadota; class Gammaproteobacteria; order Methylococcales; family Methylomonadaceae; genus Methylobacter_C. The sequence goes on along the minus strand of CAIMEB010000046.1, from coordinate 1,260 downwards.
TCATAATAGTGACCATATTCAGTTCATATTTAAGCATCATTAAGCCGATACTCCAGAGAGTTACCCCACTTAAAGTCACCATTGTAATAATAACATCTCGGATATTATGGAAAATCAACCAGGCAATGACCATGACTAATAAGGTCACCAGCGGGATAAATACATACATATCATGGCGTGAACTACGATTAAGTTCGGCATTTAAATAGGGTGTTCCAGCCAACGCATAGTATTTTATTGATCCGCGATAGGTGCTGAGAATATTGTCAATGTTATTAATTAATTCAATTCGATAAGCATCTTTATCTGTATCTCTATTATGTATCTGGAGGAGAATTGTAGTATCTTTATTGCTTTCTGGTTGTATTAATGCCTTTCGGTACACCAAATTAGTATCCAGTGTTTTCTGGAATTGTCCTAACTGTTCGGGTGTCCACGGGGGTGTACCTAAAATTTCTTGGTAGGATAATTCACTTTCATTTAAAAGATTGCCACGGGCATTACTGATAGAGATTACTTTGCGCACATCGTGAAGTGCTTTCAGCTTGTTGCTTAATTCACTGACTGTACTAAGAAAACCCGTATCATAAATGCTATTTTGGGGCCGAACATAGATGCTAAGCCAATCCCAATTACCAAATAGCTGATGTGCCTTATCATAGGCAGAACGGTCGGGATCGTTTTCATAGAACCAAATTTCCAGGCTGTTATCTATTCGTAAACTACTGATGGGCACTAATGCGGCGGCTAACGACAGTACATATAAAAGTAACGCCAGGGTTATTAGCATTTTTTTGGGTAATCGTAGAAAATTCATAGTAGTAGAAACTCTTATACTGTTTAAGATGACTGTGCGGTGGATATGCTTTCGAGCAAATAGGCAGCAATTGAATGAATCGTCCGCAATTCGGCAATAAGCATAGCTACGGGTAATTCGATAGAAAATTCGTTTTCAATGACGCTCTGCATATACACTAATCCCATAGAATTTATTCTTCCACTAAAAATCAGGTCTTCATTTTCATCAGGTATACCGTTATCAATAACGAAAACGCCGTGTTCCTCGCAAAGTGTAAACAGGTAGGCTGTCATCTCATCCACAGATTTTATTAAGAATTTGTGGCATCCTTCATTTACCGGTTTACACTTTATGCAATTCCTGGCTTTATAAAGTCATGAAAACGGGTTTCTTTCGATGTACAAATGAACACAAACCTTCAGTTCATTGTACAATGAAGGTTTATATCCATGCCATTAGCT
>CAIMEB010000045.1 GCA_903839855.1 uncultured Methylococcaceae bacterium | reverse complement strand
GAAGGATGTTCCATGAATTGTTGGTATAACTGTTCAACTTCGGCCTCTGTGAATTTGATTTTAAGCATGTCATATTTTTAGGTAAATTGGAGCATTATACCTCTTTCATTTTCCGCATCTGTGACCGCGCCGAGTATAGAAGAGCTCAGACTGCTGAAGAAACAGCAGCAAAAATTGGACTTAAGCTTATTTTTCCATTAGGTATGTGCTTATTACCGGCATTTCTTTTAGTGTTATTAGCTCCCACTCTGATTGTTTTTCAAAATCTGCATCTTTAAGCCCAGTAGCCAATCAAGTGGAAATACACGCTATCGTATCCATCGATTATACGGTATAGATGGTTTTTATTGAAAGGTAGGTACTTATATGCAACTAACAGGGGTATTTTATTAAATGAATCGATCTATACCAAAAATAATTATTTTCATGTTTGGGGTTGGTTTTATTCAGCCCTTATTGACGGGCTGTAATACGCTTAATGCCGATATAGCGAAAGCGAATGGTGATCAAAAGTCCACAGAAATGTTGTTAAATAATGCTGGACTGAGTGTGGCTTCGGTGGATGATGCCCTATCAAAAGCGGCAAAGGCAGTGCAAGAGAATCAAATGGATTTGGCTCAGCTTTTTTATATAAAAGCATACGAACTTAAGCCAACTAATATTCTGGTGTTGCAAAAGATGGCTGATTTGTATGTACAGTTGGGGAAAAATGAGCTGGCCGAAGTCAGTCTCAAATTAATCCTGGATCAACAGCCCAACGATATGAAAGTCATGGAGCAATACGGTTTGTTGTTGCTTAAAGACAGGAAATACGCAGTGGCAAAAGCGGCGTTAGAGCCAGTAGTTGCACAACAGAAAAGTTGGCGTGCTTATAACGGACTGGGCATTCTGGCTAATGTGCTGGGGGACTTTCCACGTGCTGAAGTTTTGTTCAGGAAAGCGGACGCTATTTTTCCAAATTCTCCAGAATTACTTAATAATCTGGGATTTGCTTTGTATTCAGCGAGTCGGTTTCCTGAGGCATTGGCTTATTACAACAAAGCCTTGCAAATTAATCCGGATTTTAAGAAGGCAATCTATAACTATGCCTTGCTGCAAGCTTTTTTAGGAAAATATGATATCGCTTATGATGCTTTTGTTAAGGTGTCCTCAGACGTCGAGGCCAATAATAATTTGGGTTATATCGCGATGGAGAAAGGCGATTACAAAAAGGCCGACAACTATCTGCAAGAGGCTATCAGGCTATCCCCTGAATATTATAAAAAAGCCAATGACAATTTAAAGAAGTTGGAAATTTTAGAGAAGCGAGATTTTGAGTTAATCCCTTCCAATTAACGCTAAGACTGTTCCTGACATGTAATATCCATTGGTGGATATTACATCATCATAAGCCTCCCCCCTCCGCTGTAAGTATTGTTACGTATATTAATTAAGCGCATAAGAGATTATAGTTTCCCCACACGTAAGGATTCTTAAAGAATCCAGGATTGTTTTAAGCAACAAACGTTTATTTGCTTAGACGATACTTGAAGTGAATAAATTAGTGAGCTGATTTTTTTCCGATGACGTAGCGCTGAATTTTATTTTAGCTTTAGTGTTACACGAAGAAATGTCAACTGATACAGGACGGTTTCAAAGTAGCTAATCCGTCCTAAACAGAATGCCTGAGTATCAAGGTATATATGAAGTTGGTAATGCTTATTACCTGCCTCTTTTTTATTACAATGTCGAGGAATGATCATGAACAATATAATAAACTCAATAAAATATTTTTTAATTAACGAAGATGGTGCAGAAACAGCTGAATGGGCTGTTATCGTTGGGTTATTAGCCCTCATGGGTATTACCATTTATGCGCCAGGAGGATCAATAGGTCTTGCCATTACTGGCATAGGTGCAAAAATTACAGCGGCTATAACTACTGCTTAATTCTTGATTAAGTAAATAAATTAACTCAGTTTTAAGTTTAGGTTTAACTAGAACTTAGGACTGAGTTATTAATTATAGCACTAGGAATTCAAAATATTTTTTGAGCCTCCAGTTCACCAGAACATAAAACGAATTGTTGCGCATGTTAAATGTCTTTACAGGCCATTATGTAGCTATTGCTTATAGTATCTTTTTCTTTTTGTTAGTAGTTTGTAGTATTAATGATATTAAATTGAAAATCATTCCAAATAGGGTGGTTTTAGCTATTATCCTGCTAGGGTTAGCACTGAATTTCTTGAGCCATGAGGCGATGGGTTCAGGAAATTCACTGTTAGGCTTTGCTGCTGGTTTTTTAATCATGCTGCCTTTTTATATGCTCGCGGGTATGGGTGCCGGTGACGTTAAGTTAATGGCTGCAATCGGCAGTGTCGTCGGACTTGATAACGTGTTAGTGGTTATTGTTAGCAGTCTTATTCTTATGGGGTTTATCAGTCTGGTATTTTTAATAGTCAAAGGTGATTTATTTAAACTTTTGTTGCGGTATCAACGGATTGGTATGGGATTACTTTACGGGGTATTTTATTACGAACGGCCTGCTCCTTCAGAGGCGGCAGCTCAACGCTTGCCAATGGCTCCCGCCGTTACACTGGCGACTGTTTATGTACTCTTGACTAGGTGTCATTGTTTGGAGCCATTGTTTAATTTCTTTGAACCCATTGAGTCGATAGTAAAGCGCTTAACTTGAAGCAGTAAGGATAGATATATGAATAAGCGTTTTATAATTATGCTCAGTATTGCGCTGGTGCTGGCATTCTTTGCCGCTACCATAGCTAATAAGCTTTTGATACAGAGTCGATCAGCAAAAATAACGACGGTGCCGGTCGTGACCGCTGCGGTTGATATTCCTTATGGTGTTAAGCTAGAAAATAGTCAATTGAAACTGATAGATTGGCCCAGTGATTCGGTCCCGCCGGGGGCTTTTTCTTCTAAAGAACAAGTCGTGAATAAGGTGGCAAAGAATAATTTTTATGCCGGTGAACCCTTATCTGAAAAAAGAATGTCCATTCATACGGCGGGGAGCACCTTGTCGTCATTAATTAATAAAGAATATCGGGCCATTTCAGTTAGAGTGGATGATGTGGTGGGTGTTGCGGGGTTTATTCTACCTGGGAATGATGTGGATGTGCTTGCCACAAAAATGGATAGGGTATTGAATAAAGCAATTACAAAGACTAAATTGCAAAACATTAAAGTATTAGCTGTCGATCAAGATGATTCACGTGAAAAAGACAAACCCGCTATTGTAAGAGCGGTAACCCTGGAATTAAAACCAGAGCAGGCTGAAATTGTTGTTGGAGCCCTGCAAGAAGGTACGATACAGCTTAGCTTAAGAAATCCAGACGATAATCAAGTGGTCAATATACCCGTTGTTACTTTGATACCCTTGGAGAAAAAACCACCCCCTAAAAAACTTCTTAAAGTTATCCCTTGGTGAGGATTTATGGAGAAAGATAATAAAAGAATAAGGGGTGTTTTTTCAGCCCTTGTTTTATATGCCCTAAACACTGCGGTGCTGGCAATCGATAACGTCAATGTTAAAACGGAATATGTGCAGGTCGCTTTAAATAAATCCAAATTAGTCACGCTGGATAAAAAATCCATCATTGAAGAAATATCCCAGGGTAATACTCAGATTTCTGGGAACAACTTTAAATCTGATAGGGAGTCCGCCGATACTACCTTTATAAAGCCGAATCAGATTCTCATCAGTGGAAAATCCATAGGCACGACTAACTTATACTTGTGGGGGGCCAAAGGAAAGATCATAGAAATCCTGGATATTGAAGTAACACACGATTTAGCAACTTTAAAAGCCAAGTTGAATGAGTTATTACCCAAAGAGCGGGATGTTCATGGCAAACCCAATATATCAGTGCGTTCCTCTCAAAAAAATATTGTCTTAAGTGGTGAAGTCAGTACTCTGGCTGCTATGCAGTCGGCCATTCAGTTGGCGCAAAGCTATTTAGGCGTATCTGCAAGCCTGGGAGGCGCTACTCCGACTAGCGCTGACGGTGGTCAAGGTAACATTAATGTGTCGACCAGTGCTGCCCAACCTAAAGTCGATCCCAGTGCAGGCGCTGTTCCGCAAATTATTAATTTAATGACGGTGGGTGGGGCTCAACAAGTGATGCTGGATGTCAAAGTGGCTGAAATTAATAGAAACGTTTTAAAAGGTCTTAATATTAAGTTTAACGCCATACAGGCATCTAATAATTTTTCGATCGGTGCGGTCAATGGTGGAGGGACTCTAAGTTCAGTGGGCGGTGGAGGCGCACTGAGCCCTCATAGTTTTGATGCGGGGGCTTTATTTTTACAGGCCATTAGTGGTCAGTTTATGTTTAATCTCTCGATTGATGCCGCTAACAATCAACAACTGGCTAAAATTCTGGCGCAACCCACCTTAACGACGTTGTCAGGTCAAACGGCTACGTTTGTTTCAGGCGGTGAGTTTCCGGTGCCAGTGCCGCAATCGATGGGTAATGGTACAGGTATGGTGACTATTGTGTTTAAGGAGTACGGCATTGGCTTAAAGTTTGTGCCCGTAGTTCTGGATTCAGGACGCATTAACTTAAATCTGCATGTGAGCGTCAGTGAGTTATCAACCGATGCAGCAGTGATTGCTCAAGCAGGCAGTACTAATACTCAATATTCTATTCCGTCTTTAACTAAACGGGAAGCCAGTACGACTTTAGAATTGGCGGACGGGCAAACAATGAGTATTGCAGGCTTAATCAGTGAGAAGGTGAGGGAGAACATTAATAAATTTCCGGGCTTAGGGGATATTCCAGGCTTAGGCGCGTTGTTTAGAAGTTCAAAATTCTTAAAAGACACCACCGAGTTGGTTATTTTTGTGACACCTCGTTTGGCTCAACCTGTGTTAGCAACAAATGTACAATTTCCTACTGATAGTTTTGTAGAGCCAGATGATGTCGATTTCTATGTTTTAGGTAGAACCGACTCCAGAAAAGCTCGAAGTCGCCTAGCTGATAAGTCAGGTCATCGAGTTGTCACTGATGGTGGTCTGGATGGTGAGTTTGGTCAACAGATAGTGGGGAGTGCGCAATGATTCAACGACTAAATAAGGGTGGGGTAGTTGGTTTAATAGTTTTACTCACTTTAATGATGATAACCGGTTGCAGAGAATGGAATTCAGTGCCTACGGTTGTCGATCAAAGTCTGGGCAAGGCTTATCATGCGATGGTGAAAAGCCAAACCTTATGTACTGAACATGGCTTAAAGGCTAAAGACCCTAAGCTGTGTCCTGGACATGGCCCGGTTATGGCTATGGATGGGCAAAAAGCCAAAGGCGTTATCGATGCCTATCGACAAGGCTCTACCCAGGCTACTGAAGAAGCCAAAAAAGGGGTTACATTTGAGGTTAAAAATGTAGGAGGTTCAAGCAATTAAAGCTCACGCCTTTTTATTGAGGTGTTTAAGGGCATGGATAGTCGTTTTAATAACTCAGCTTCAACCAGGTAAGCCAAAAAACGTGGGGTGCGAATGATGAAAGCCTTAAAATTAAAACGAAGACAGGCCGGTACAGAAATTGTTGAGTTTGCTATTATCCTGCCATTACTGCTATTAGTAATGTTTGGGGTTATGGAGTTTGGCTTAGTATTGTATGACAAGGCATTAATTACTAATGCCAGTCGAGAAGCAGCCAGGTCAGGTATCGCTTATAAATGCCCCGCTTTAACAACACAGCAAATTACCGATGTAGTGACACACTATACAGAGGATACCGGTGGTCATAGTTTTTTGGTTTCATTTGGAAGTTCGGCGACGCCAGTTGTTACAGTGACCCCGACACCACCGGCAACAACAATAAATTGTGGAGCAAATCTGAGTGCGCCGCTGACTGTTACGGTGACTTACAGTTATACGTTCCTGGTCTTTGGAAATTTAATCAGCTTATTTGCTTCCGATTTTACTAATCCTATTAACTTATCAGCGACGACGGTTATGTATTATGAGTAGGCACGTTTCTACGACTGGTTGCGCAAAAAATCAGCGCGGTGCCTCACTGGTCTTTGTTGCTGTAGCGTTAACGAGCTTGTTGGGTTTTTTTGCCCTGGCTATTGATATAGGCTACTATCTGGTAGTGCGAAATGAGCTTCAGAATGCTGCTGATGCTGCTGCTTTATCAGGCGCTAGTGATTTATTTCCCTTTGTGGGAAATACGCCTAACTTTAATTCAGCCCGTGCAAAAGCACTTTCTGCGCTCAAACAAAATACTGCTGCCAATGTTGTTTTAACGACAGGCGATATTACGACCGGTTATTGGAATATAACCGGTTTCCCTACCGGGTTACATACGATGCAGGACACGGATGATTTACCGGCTATCCAAGTTATCATTAAAAAATCGGCTGCCCAGAATGGTGGCGGGGTTGCAACTTTCTTTGCGGGGATATTAGGTATCGACACCCTGGATGGCGCCGCTGTCGCGGTTGCTGTAGCCGGAGTAAGTCCTGGCTTTACTTTAAAAAGTATGTTTCCCGTTGTTATTTCACAATGTCTGTATGATACCTATAACTATTGGGATTCAGTGACTCATCAGCCAATAAATACCGGAACTGGGCAGCCCCATTCGTTCGCTGTTGGATCAATTGATAGTGGTGGTAGTGCCTGCGGTTCTTATCCAGTAGCTCAATGGGCTTTGTTAGGTTCAAGCGGCGATATAATAACCCTTATCGATAATGTGAGGGCATCTAAATTGACATCCAAGATCAGCATAGGTGATACCTTCAGCACCACTACCGATGTATCTGCTTATAGTCAATCAGCCAATAGTTGTGCTGGAAATAATAATTCTTGTGATTATGTACTCGTGCCTGTAGTGAATGTTTCAAATGTTATTGTAGGCTTTGCTTGTCTTCATATTATTCCGGCAGGAACAACAACTATTACCTTACAAATGGCATCAATAGCATTGCCATCCATTGATAATAAACGAGTTTGTAAGATGTCTGATTCTGGAGGTAATGGACCTTCTTATGGCGTGGCTATACCGCCTAAATTAGTTAATTACCTTGGGAATCCTTAATACATTTCAGTTTAGTCTACATAATGACCTTGGTGTTGTCGCGGTAAAAATAGACGCTGTTAGTCACTCATATTAGAGGCATAGAAAATAATCATCATGGAAGTAAATAAACTTAATGTGGTTTTAATAGGTACCGATCAGGACGTGCTTAACAAGCAGCGTGCTTTGCTTTCTGATTTGGGGCTGCTTAAAATTGAGATCGTTTCCCTGGTTATTATTGATACGATTAGCGAGTACTCGTACGATGAAAATACCATCGTTATTTTTAATTTAACGGCTAACGGTTTACAAGAGCTATCGTTTATAGAACAGCTACCCAATAAGAAATCATCGATCATTATTATTGGTGAGCAGAACAATGTTAAGTTATTAACCCAGGCGCTTCGAGCCGGGGTTAAAGATTTTATTGATGAGAAAGAATATGCAGACAAATTATTCGGTGTAGTTTCTAATATTAAAAAAAATATCACCCATCATCACAACAGTAAGCATGTTGGCTATTTAAATGTGTTTATAACCGCTAGAGGGGGCAGTGGAGCCAGTTTTATAGCAAGCAATGTTGCCTGTCTCTTATCAAAGGAAAAAGATCAAAAAGTTGCGCTGGTTGATCTTGATTTGCAGTTTGGCTCGATTGGACTCAATTTTAATATAACACCTAAATACACCTTAGCAGAAGCGGTTAACGCGATAGCTGAGCTAGACACTATTTCCTTAGAAGCGTATATGTTAAAACATAACGATAACTTAAGTTTGTTGCTGCCTTCGGTCTCTGAAGTTCTTTTGCATGGAGACATTAATACGTCTAAGCTTGAGAGCTTACTGGCGCTGTTAAAAGTTAATTTTAACCAAATTATTATAGATATGCCGCGATTAATAGATCCGGTGTTTAGTATGGTTATGGAACGGGCCGATCGCATTATACTGGTTGTTCAGCAAAGTTTAGTGCAGTATAGAGATGCGCTAAGATTAATTAAAATTTTAAATAAAGAACTTGAAATTCCATTAGATAAAATTGTTATTGTGATCAATCGATATGACCCGAAAAATAGTTTTCGGATAGCGGATTTAAAAAGTCTTATTAATCATGAGAAGGTTTACACCATTACGAGTGATTATGAGCGTGTTGAAAACGCTTCAAACTTAGGTGTTCCGCTCTGTGAGTCTTCTGTAAACTCAACCGTGACTAATGATTTAAAGAAACTGGCAAAAGACTTGGGTGGTGTTGAGTTTAAAGAGACAGAAAAGAGTATTTTTCGTTTTTTGGGGTTTAAATGATTCCTGCTTTGATTAAGTTAATTCAAATTAAAATAGCAGGGACTATAAGTCTTATGAATAAAGTCATTCGTCTTTTAAAATCGAGAGCGTTTCATATTTTTTGTAGTCTTCTTTTGGGATCAATGTATATTTTATTTATTTATGCACACTTCTCAGGTTTTTTAAAAACGCACGAGATCACATTGTTATTGTTTGGGCTATCTGAATCACTGTTGGTGTTCTTTTATGTTTTTCGTAGTCAGCCTAATACGATATCCGTTGATTTTTATGATTGGCTTATCGCTATTGTTGGGACTTTTGCGCCGTTGTTTTTTCGTCCCACCGAGTGGGGTGTGTTGCCTATGGCAAGGTATGCTATTATTGTAGGCGCAGCTCTTCAGATGATGAGCATTCTCTCTCTTAATCGCAGTTTTGCTTTAGTGGCGGCCAACAGAATCATTAAAACCCAATGGATGTATCGTTTCGTTCGACATCCTATTTATGCCAGTTATGGTATAATTTTTTTCGGCTATATACTGTCCAATACCAGCGTTGAAAATGGTATTATTTATAGCGTTTCAATGATTCTACTTTATTTAAGAATCATCAGAGAGGAAAAACTTTTAGTACTTGATCCTCTCTATAGACAATATCAGCTTAAAGTGCCTTATCGATTGATTCCATTTGTTATTTAACATATTGATATCAATGCAAGTTAGCACAACTTCAAAACCGTAACAAATCAGAATATGAATCCCTGCGAAGAATTGAAATGCCCTGAGTGCAGTGGGTTTGGCAGTAGCCTTTCCATGTTGAGTAGGTAAAGTTTGCTGGTGTTTTTGGAGGGTTTGTCGGATGCGATACTCCAAAACTTATAATTCAAGAGTGTCAGTTTAAATCAATTTTTACCTCAGTTGGGTGCGGAATGTCGGTTTAAGCATAACAGGATTTAAATCAGGGTTCCATACGTGAGTGTTTTAACTGATGCAGAAACTCTAATTTAATGGCAAACTAAGCTTTTATTGCCTCAGTCACAAACTTTACTATGAATTACTGGCTCATGAAATCTGAACCGGATGTGTTTGGCATCCATGATCTTTACCAAAGACCCAACCAGACTGAACCCTGGGATGGTGTACGTAATTATCAGGCCAGAAATATGATGAGAGACCAAATGAAACTGGATGACCTGGTGTTCTTTTATCATTCAAACTGTGATGAACCCGGTATTGTCGGGATTATGAAAATCGCTAAAGAAGGCTATCCCGATCACACCGCTTTTGACCCTGATGATAAACATTTTGATCCTAAAAGTGATCCAGAAAAGCCTCGTTGGATGATGGTCGATGTCCAATTCGTTAGATATTTATCCCGCACTATCAGCCTTAAAGAACTTAAAGCCAAGCCAGAATTAGCTAAAATGACCGTCGTGCGTCCCGGCAACCGCTTGTCTATCATGCCAGTGAGTGCAGAAGAATGGGCATTCATATTAAACTTAGAAGAAGTCTATTATTAACGCTAACTCCCCTTCGCCAAATTCGTGATAACACCAAAGCTCCGTCTTGGTAATTATTCACTCCCTTAGCTTTGCTCGCCCCCCATTGAAAAAAGGGGGCGAGGAGGGCATCTAATAAAATATCTTCTAACCTCTCTTTTTTCAAAGAGGGAGGCTGAATGCTTACGATGCTTCAGCCACTGCTCAACGGATGCACTGTAATACTACCGCGCCCATCTTCAGTAATCTCATCATCACTGATTTTAAAGTTACCTAACTTCATCGTCAGATAACGGTCAAAATAGTCTTTTAAACCTTTTTCTACTGAAGGATCAAAGTCCGGTCTGACAACATGAGTCGTGCCCCATTTGGTAGAAACCACTTTGCCATCAACAACGACTAATTGGCCATCTTTAAACACATAATCGGGTTTCTCGAACATCGTTTGTCGATCCGTATTATCGGTATACACGGTAATATCAGCCCAGTTGCCCGCACTTAAACCACCGCGATCTTTTAGACCAATCAATCTAGCCGCACCTGCACGGGTCATGATTGCAATCTCTTGCAAGGTGTATTCCCGCTCAATAGACGCCAGTGTGGTCATTTTTTGCGCTTCAGGATGAATGGTTGACAACACATCATTACGGAAACTTCTGTCCATTAACAAGCGAATCAAATGCGGATAACTGGTAAACGGTGCTCCATTGGGATGATCGGTTGTTAAAAAGATGCGCCAAGGATCATTCACCAACAAAAAGGTTTCCAGACCAATCGCCCACTGCAAGGCATTAACAAAGTTTTGATCTTTATATTTAAAAGGCACCACGCCACAGCCGGCATCACATTCAATATCCATGGTCACCCATTTATTAGGGCTGGCATGTTTATGATTGGCATGTTGACGCATACTATCGCCAGATGCGGTAACCGTTTGACCAAATAGAATCTGACCGACGTCAATAGTAATATTCTTGTTTCTATTAATTGCTTCCGCAATTTGTACTGCACCCGAAGAGAATTTAAAATCCCCTTCTGTGCCATAACTATGGAACTGGATATGTGTTAAATGCATCGGCAAACCACCAATCCCTTGAATCGTATCCAGGGTGGTTTGCACATTACCAGGGACACCTAAATTACAACCATGCACATGTAAAGGATGAGAAACACCAATCTCCTTAACAGCCGTCGCCAACACTTGCAAAATATCACGAGGCGTCACGCCGTAATGGTTGTTTTGTTCATCTAAATCCAATTTGCGTTGATTGAATTTAAACGCATTAATACCGCCGGGATTAACCACCTTAACCCCAATCGCTTTAGCGGATTGCATGGTCCAGGCGACATAATCATTAATGGCTTTTTGATCTTTTTTAGCCGTCAACATCCGCAGTAAATAATCATCACTGCCCAACATCACATAACCGCCTTTATCCAGAATAGGAATATCAGCCATTTCCATGTGAGCTTGACGGGCATTAATAGGCAATACAGCGGGTTCAAAACCTGCGGTATAACCCATTTCAGCATAACGATAACCAGTCACAAACGTGCTGGGCATGGCATGACCACAACCAGAACGGGTAATGTCACTCCGATGCACAGGATCTTGACGATGATCTTCAGGTAAGAGCGTTCTGGCAATATTCCCTTTTCCACCGCCGATATGTGTGTGCATATCAATAGCACCCGACATCACCACTTTACCTTTTAAATCATATTCTTTTTCAACAACGGCATCCGTCGGCTTGGCAACGATACGACCGTCTTTGATATAGATATCTTGCTGCTGACCATCAATCCCACTGGCAGGATCATAGACAGTACCCCCTGTTAACTTTATCAACATTATCTTTTCCTACAAGGCTTGTTCAATGGCATTCAGTACTTGAGCGGTACTGGGCAATCCTGAATCTCTTAATTTCTTTAACCGGATAGCGACCACGTTATCCATTCGATAAGCATGACCGGCATGGTCTATCCCCGGTGTGCCCACAGGAATATAAACATCCGGTTCTTTAGTAAATGTCATCCCGGAACGTCCTACCACAATCGTAGGTAGATCAGTGACTGGCGGCACAGCGGTCACATTAAACGCTTGCACCCAAACCAGGGCATCCACTTCATCATTGTCTAACAAGGTTTTAGTTTCATTTAAGAAAGGATCATACTCTGGATAACCTCTGGAAAACCGAGTCCGTGCTGGATAGCCTGTCGTCCATCCACACACCTGATTTGCTGTTTGATCGCCTTCTTTACCCGCCAAAGGTAAACCAGAACAACGGGTATTTTGATTATTAAGGTCTTTAACCATTTCTGACAGCGTCTGCACAGTCAGTTCTGCTTGAGTGTAAGCCAAGGCACCGGCAGCCCAAGTGACCACACCATAAGTCGCCGCTTTTAACTTATCGGCAATTAACTGTAAATCAGCCACCGCAATACCCGCTACAGAAGTCGCTCGTATGGGTTGTTTTTTAACTAATGCTCTTAACACTGCAACCACTTCAGCAAGATCTTCTATAGCACAGGGAAACACCTGGGCTTTTTTACCTTTTGGAGACGTAGACGCTTCACCTGATGGTGCTCTACCTAAATAAATGACTTCACGCTCACTGGTATCTTCAATAAACATGGATGCTTTATTCCATAGATAGCGTTCAAAGAAGCGGGGGGCAAACCCTTCTAAATCGGTACCCACCACTAACAACAAATCACAACGATTTTTAACTTCAGCCAAGGTCGTATTCATCCAGCCAGAATCCTGCAAGGCCAGGAAATTATTACGGGCACCGGTAAAGTTCATATTATCAACCACGGCACCCGAACGATCAGCTAAAGCCAATAAGCCGCGCATCCCGTTAACATCCGTCGCACACCCGCCAATAAGAGGTAGTTTAGTGTCTTTTAATAATTCGGCGGCCTTGGCAACAGCGACTTCCAGACTCACTTCTTGACCAGCGACTCTGGCACTGATATCAGTCATCGGTTGTTCAAATGCCGGTGTATTAACCGCACAACCATTTTCAATTACCTTCAGCAATACACCATCAACCCTGATGGTCAGATCATCCGTGCCAATACCGCAAAAAGGACTCGGTACTTCAGTTATCTCAGTCATTCAGTTGTCCCGTTGTTCATAGTTAATACGCGTTTAATCGCGTTATTTTAAACCTAATTGAAAACCCTGTCTCATTTTACCCGCTGCTATAAGCCCAATTCAAACAGCACTCTAATGGAGACATAAATCGTCAATGCTATTCCACCCAGATAAATTAACAGTTGCAGCGGTCTTTCTTTTAGGGATTTAAAAAAAGTCAGATGCTGTCCAGCGGCTTTAAGTTGTAAATAGTACTCACGTGCCTGAGTCGCCCGCTGAACTTGATAAGCATCCAGCAACTGCCTGGCCTTAAGTAGCTCATCATCATTTCTTAGCCATAAAGCGGGCATAGAGACACCCCAGTTTCCGGCATTAGTCTCATAAAAATCAACGTTGTGCTCCGTCAATAATTCACGTACTTCTTCTGCCTCATCCTCAGGCACGCCTCGTAAAGAAAATAATAAAGTTGCCATCGTGGGATATACAGAAAACGCTGTTTGCTAAAATGAGCTATTATAACGGCAACCTTTAGAGAAATACGGACAAATACGCCATGGACAACAAAAAACACCAATTAATAACCGCGACCCAAAATTGGCTAAAAACCATTGTTATTGGCTATAACATCTGCCCGTTTGCAAAGCATGAGTTTGAGCGAGGCGGTATTCATTTTGAAACAGACCATAGCACTGACATTGAAAGCGCAGTATTGAACTTATTAACTGAGTTTGAACGGTTGAATCTAGACTCAAATATTGAAACCACTCTCGTAATTTATGAGTCTCTGTTTAATGATTTTGAGGATTATCTGGATTTTCTTGAACATGCTGAAGCCATCCTGATTGACCAGGATTATGAGGGTACTTACCAACTGGCGAGTTTCCACCCCGACTACTGTTTTGAAGGGATCAGTCCTGATGACCCGGCTAATTATACTAATCGTTCGCCTTATCCTATGCTGCATTTACTGCGTGAAACCAGTATTGAATGGGCGGTGGAAAACCATCCCAATACAGAAGGCATTCCTCAACGGAATATTGAACTCATGCAGAAATTAGGTTTACGTAAAGTAAAGTCATTACTGGCTGCTTGTTATCCGTTTATCTAAGGGTTTTAATTACAGGATTATCAAGTCAGCTCAATAAAAAGTATCCCACAACTCTTTTTGATTCGGCTGTATTCGATGTGTTCAAAGGAAGTATTATGTGTGGTGGCGCTTAGTGTTGTATGCTTGGCAATAAGCTATTGTATGTCTGATGACAAGCTGTTGAGTGTGCTGTGATCTATAATAATACGATGAGAGCATTTATACTTAGCATTAATCTTTGCCTTAATCACTCACGTGGGTTTTTTTAAAATCGGAGATAAAGTCTCTGATCGAGGTTGTGGGCATGGGGACACTGATAAGGTAGCCTTGTGCTCCCAAGCAGCCATCAGCCGCCAATTGATCATACTGATCCTGGGTTTCCACGCCTTCTGCGATGGTGACGATATCAAGACTTCCACCCAGACTAATGATTGCCTGTAGCAGTGCTCGCGACTTCGGATAGCTTTCTCCACGCACGAACGATTGATCAATCTTGATTTTGGAGAATGGAAAGCTGTTTAGATAACTCAGCGACGAATAACCGGTGCCAAAATCATCCATGGCAATCCCAACGCCCATAGATTTAAGTGCCCAAAGTTGTTTCAGCACATTGGCGAAATCCTTGATTAATACGCCTTCAGTGATTTCCAGTTCGAGTCGCTCAGGAGGCAATCCGGTGGTAGCCAGCACCGAGCTAACGATATTAACGATACCTTCGCTCTCAAACTGGATAGGTGATACATTAACCCCTACAGAAAAATTTCCGTCCCAACTCATTGCTTCTTTACAGGCAGTATGCAATATCCATTCGCCAATCGCGTGAATTTCCCCGGTGTCTTCAGTTAATGGTATGAAATCAAGCGGGGATATTAAGCCGCGTGCTGGATTTTGCCAGCGAATCAGAGCTTCGAAACCCTGTAGGCTACCGTCAGTCATATTAACTTGCGGTTGATACAATAAGATAAACTCTTTGAGTACTAAAGCACGGCGCAAATCAATTTCGAGGCTGTACCGGTTCATGGCCTGAAACGCAAGCTCGGGTTCAAACAACCTGATGGCGCCCTGGTGAGTGCCCTTAGCCTTATAAAGGGCAAATTCAGCGTGCTTCAGTAGATCAGTTATCGTATCGGTTCCATGATTGAGAGCCGCTATACCGATACTGGCACTAATATTCACCTGCTGCCCATCAACTAGAAATGGCCGATGCATCAGCTCTACAATACGCTTGGCAACCCATTCAGTACTCATTGATTTCAAACCGATGGGATGCGCTACCACAAACACATCGCCTCCCATCCGAACCACCGTGTCAGGCTCTTGTACAACAGACATAATACGCTGGGCGACTAGCTTCAATAAAGTATCTCCAGCGCTGTGACCCAGCGCATCGATAACTTTCTTGAAGCGGTCAAGATCAATCATGATCACCGCCAACGAGGAAACTTCTGGACTGTTGGGTTGCCAGTTTTCGAGTATTTCGTCCAGTAACAAACGGTTTCCGAGTCCGGTTAAGTGGTCTCGTTTATGAAGGGAAATAGACTCTAGGTGATTTCCGGAAATTAATTTACCCATTAGATGGGTCGAATCAAGATGTCCCATTTGGGTAGGATTGGGTTACGTTCCAGTCTGGCTTCAATCGTCCGCATCGCTACTTTGGACAGTGAAATCCCTTTCTGGTAAACCG
>CAIMEB010000044.1 GCA_903839855.1 uncultured Methylococcaceae bacterium | reverse complement strand
CTGCCCGTAATTTTTACTTTCACTTGTAGGGTCAGTTCTTCGCCATCGTGCGCTATAAGTTCTGCTTTCATTGAGTTACCTGTGTTTGATTTTATAAACCAGTATATCAGAAATACACATTATTAAAAATCAGCACTCAGTTGGGGGATGATTGTTTCGTCAGTAGGTAACGCCTCGGCGGCATTGATTGCCTTGATGGAGGCTAAACGCAACTTAAAGCCGATCGACATATTGCTTTCTGATTTGCAAATGCCATTTATGGATGGCTTGGCACTGGCCAGAACGATCTGTGAAGTTCCGACCATTGCAGGAACGCCTCGATTACTTTTGACATCTGGAGGAATAGGGTCAGACGCTGAATATAAGGCCTTAGGCTTTGCCCAAAGCCTGACAAAACCGGTGCGTCAGACACAGCTTTTTGACGCTATCACCAATGCCTTAAGACCTGTTGGCTCCTCATCGAATAAAGAACAGGTCGACACCAAGGCTACTCAATCGGTCTTAAACAAAGAACCCTGGCCTGATTACAGTCATAAGCAGGTGTTGGTCGCTGAAGATAATAGAGTTAACCAGAAAGTGATACTGGCGATGCTTGCAAGGTTTCAGGTGAAGCCTGATTTGGCAGAGAATGGACAGGAAGCACTAGAGCGCTTGGCAGAAAAGAGCTATGATTTAGTCCTTATGGATTGTGAAATGCCAATTATGAATGGCTATGAAGCGACCGCCATACTCCGTGAACGAGAACTTGTTAACAGTAGCGCTCGTACTCCCGTTATAGCGCTGACCGCGCATGCAACGTTAGAAGCGCGTGAAACGAGTTTATCGGCTGGGATGGATGGACATTTAAGCAAGCCCGTTGATCGTAATGCATTAGTAACTACTTTGGCGCACTGGTTTTCGTCTGTATCTGATGATGAGCGGAGTTTATTGGTCGAGGAGTAAAAATGCTGGATCTATGTGACTTCTTGTGGTTAATGCTATAATGCAGACATGAAAAAAATTCGCAGAATAATAAAAAAACTATCAAATCCCCGCGTAAGAAGACGATTAAAAATTGGTCTCTCTATTATGGTAGGCGCGTTTCTATTTGCTGTGATACTTAAGGTTGTTTATGACATTGGCAGTTTTGATGCACAGGCTCTTAAAAATGCTAAAAACGCAGAGCAACCGATTGTGCATACAGTATTGACATTAGAGTCTGCTCAAGTTATCGTGACTAACGCGCTAAAAGAAGATGCCAGTAACCCGAAAACAATTGTAGATGAAATTGTTAACAACAATAACAATAACCTCGTGCCTATTATTGTAGAAAATAATAAGGTAAAAAAAGTTGCCTGGATCATTAATATGCGTTTGTTTTTTATCGGTGATTTATTAAATGACCAGGGTCTTAATTTAACCGAGGGTATTGAACGCCAACGTAATGACGCTTTTGCAAGATAAAAATCAGCCGCCCTTTAACAAATATTCGCTATGCTGAGCAAAAAGGCATGACAACTGATCGAGACAATTTATTATGTCTAGAGCGTTCAGAAAATGTGCTGACCAAAAAATGGCAGGAAGTCGGTCATTTTGTAATACTTTTGCTTATTGCAGTCGGTCTTTTGATAACAAGAATAGGTCGTTATGACTACTTCCCTGGCAAGTATCTCTGGGCTGAAGATGGTCAAATTTTTATAAATCAGGCAAGTTCTCTGGGTGTTTCCGCTATAGGATATCCTTATGCGGGTTATCTGCATGTGTATCCACGATTGTTTGCCTTTATAGCTAATTATTTTGAGCTTATTCACCGACCGATAATTTTGTTTGTTGGTTGGTTTATAGCCTATATCTTCATGTTTGTTGTGTTATTACAAAGAGCGAAGCAGCTTGGAATGGGATTCATCGCTTCGCTCTTTCTGGTAACTCTGGTGTGTCTTCAGCCAAATTATGGTGAAAACTTCTTCAACATAACAAACGCGCAGTGGTTGCTAGGCGTTGCTTTTTCAGTGCTAGCCCTAACTAGCACCAGTCAGTCATTTCGATTCTCAATTGAGAATCTGGTTTTGTTGTCAGTGCTGGGATTAACCGGACCTTTTTCAATAATTCTATTGCCGGTGCTGATGTTAAAGGCCATTGTGCTGAAAGACTTTAAAAACTCTTGGGTTTACTGGGTGATACTGGGATGTGTAGCAATTCAATCGATTGTTTTAATCAACTCTGGACGTGCTGCACCGGTTGGAATTAATACCTCATTTGAGGATTGGTATACTGCCTTTTTTCGAATAGCGTTGTTTGGCGCTAAGAGTTCTGGAATAAAGTATGTGGGTTTGTTTTTTTGGGGGCTTCTAGGCATCGTTATTTGTGAAAAGTATCTATCTAAAGAGTATAAAAAGCATGCAAAAAAAAGTCTGCCGGTTTTGTTTTTATTGACAGCTGCCTTATTTGTTATTGCCAGTTTATACTCCATGAAAAATTATCCATTGGGGCGGGTGAGTATCGGCGGGGGCAATAGATATTCCTGGTTACCTTATGTGCTGGTGTTTTTTGCTGCTATGGTTGCCTCAAATCATAGGCGTATTTTACAAACCGTTCTCTTTGGATTAATTCTGTTTATTTGTTATGTCAATTTCCATATGTTAGAGTTGCCAAATTTACAATTTAGCTCATTTGCAAAATTTGCTGAGTATCAAAAGGTAAATATTCCCATTCATCCTCAATGGGCAAAGTATCCTTCATGGAGTATAGAAGGGGAGCCTTCGGGAAGTCAGGCAGTTGCACAACTTAATAAAATAGATGTTGATTTAAACAGTTTCACTGCTGATTATGCAAAATTGAATTTATCAGCTTCGGAATTGCAGAGGGATTCAGGTAGCAATGTGTCCATATTGGAATCTAATAGCCGATTTATTTGTGAAAACTCAACGGATGTGGGGTTAGAAATTGAAATAAATCGTTCCTCAGAAGGCTGGATGCAAGTGTTTTTCAATAACACTCCTCACTTTTCAGAAGTTAAATCCTTGAGACGTTGGTATCCTTCAGGTTTAGTAACCGCTCAGTTTGCATTTCCAAATGAGTCCGGTGGTTTTTACATTCGTTTCGCTCTTTCAGAATTACCAGGCACAGACAAAGTAGAAAAAATTACTCTTTATTGTTTGCCTTAGAAACGCAAAGACACCTAAACATCAGTGGTTTTGTTAGACTGATTTAAGCATAATTTGTCGGCGGGCTGTTTTAGCAATAGCTAATAGGATGACAGGGCAGGTAAATAATTTTAAAATGGCGGAAATTAACTGATAAGGATTTAGGGATTATGCGTTATTTACATACTATGATTCGAGTGCGAGATTTAAGCGAGTCTATCGATTTTTTCTGCAATAAACTAGGCTTACAAGAGGGGCATCGCTTTGACAGTGAGGCCGGTCGTTTTACCTTAGTTTATCTGTATGCACCACTGGATGCCGACCAAGCCGTTAAATCCTCAGCGCCTTTAGTTGAACTGACCTATAACTGGGATACCGAAGATTATACCGGTGGTCGTAACTTTGGGCATTTAGCTTTTGAGGTTGATAATATTTATGAAACCTGTCAAAAATTGTTAGAGTCTGGGGTGATTATTAATCGTCCCCCGCGTGATGGACATATGGCCTTTGTACGTTCACCGGACGCAATTTCTATTGAATTTTTACAAAAAGATAAACCCTTAGAGCCGCAAGAACCTTGGGTTTCTATGACTAATATCGGCGTTTGGTAAGGTGTTGATAGATGCCTGGATTATTAGATAATCCAAGCATCCCGTCCTTGATACGATTGGTGTGGGTTAGATTGCGTTTTTAATACGCTCTAAGGCTTTTTCCAAGTTTGCCATACTGGTCGCTATGGATATTCTGATATGACCTTCAGAACCAAAAGCAGAACCCGGTACTAAGGCAACCCCTGCTTTCTCGATTAAATAATCCGAGAATTCCAAATCATTGTTAATACCGTCTAAGCGGGCAATCAATTTTTCTACGTTAGGGAAAACATAGAAAGTGCCGTCTGTTTCTAAACACTCAATACCCTCAATGCTGTTTAATTCAGCAACGACATAATCATGACGTTTTTTAAACTCAACACACATAGTGTTAATAAAGCTTTGGTCACCAAGTAATGCGGCTTCTGCGGCATATTGTGAGATTGAAGTGGGGTTTGAAGTGCTTTGTGATTGAATAGTACACATCGCTTCAATTAAATCCGCAGGGCCAGCGGCATAACCAATACGCCAACCGGTCATTGAATAGGCTTTTGATACCCCATTCATCACTACAGTGCGATCATAAAACTCAGGGTGTGCGTTTAATATATTTACAAACGTGCCATGATTCCAAAGGATATGTTCATACATATCATCTGTAGCAATTATAATGTCAGGAAAATCTGCCAGTACGTCGCCCAAGGCTTTTAGCTCGTCAAGGTTATAAGCAACTCCTGATGGATTGGAAGGGCTGTTGATAAAAATCAAGCGAGTTTTATCGGTAATGGCGGCACGTAGTTGTTCCGGGGTAATTTTAAAGTGTTGGGCTTGGGTGGTTTCAATAATAACCGGAACCCCGTCAGCCAATAACACCATATCAGGATAGGATACCCAGAAAGGGGCTGGAATGATGACTTCATCACCCGCATTAAGCAGGGCTTGGGTTAAGTTGTAAGAACTTTGTTTACCACCACAAGAGACTAAAACTTGTTTAGGTTGATACTCAAGACCGTTATCATTTTTAAACTTTGCGATAATAGCTTTTTTAAGACTGGCTGTACCATCGACGGCAGTATATTTTGTGAAACCACTGTCCATGGCTTTTACTGCAGCCGCTTTAATATGATCTGGCGTATCAAAATCAGGTTCACCCGCGCCAAGGCCGATAATATCTTTGCCTGCCGCACGCATTTGAGCGGCTCTGGCAGTAATTGCCAACGTAGGTGAAGGTTTAACTGCTTTAACTCTGTTAGAAAGTGTAATGCTCATGTTCCGCCGTGTAAAATAAATGTCATAAATAGCGTTGATTATACGCTATGTGGAGTGTCTTGCTAAGAACACAATGTGAAATAAGCCTGTTTATGGAGAGCTTAAGTGAAAAAACAATTCAAAATTCACAGTCGTTTTGCACCGGCAGGTGATCAACCGTCTGCGATTAAAGCGCTGGTTGAAGGTTTAAATGATGGTGAGGTGCATCAGACTTTGTTGGGTGTTACAGGCTCAGGAAAGACCTTCACTATCGCCAATGTCATTAATACCGTGCAACGCCCTGCCATGATTATGGCGCCCAATAAAACCTTAGCTGCGCAGTTGTATGGTGAGATGAAAGAATTTTTTCCAGAAAACAGTGTGGAGTATTTTGTATCTTATTATGATTATTACCAGCCGGAAGCGTATGTTCCTGCTTCTGATACGTTTATTGATAAGGATGCTGCGATCAATGAGCACATTGAGCAAATGCGCTTATCGGCTACCAAAGCTCTACTTGAAAGAGGCGATGCTATTATTGTTGCCACTGTATCGGCTATTTATGGCTTAGGGGAACCCGAGTCATACTTTCAAATGGTGTTGCATTTGGTTAAAGGTGACATGATTAATCAACGTGATATTGTCAGGCGTTTGGCAGAAATGCAATATACCCGTAATGATCTGGAATTACGTCGGGCCACTTATCGGGTTCGAGGCGAGGTGATTGATATTTTTCCAGCTGAGTCGGATAGCGAAGCTTTAAGGGTGGAGTTATTTGATGATGAAGTAGAACGCTTGTCTCTGTTTGATCCCTTAACCGGTGAAATAATCAGTCGCGTAGCGCGTTATACGGTTTACCCCAAGAGCCATTATGTAACCCCACGTGAACAGTTATTGGCCGCAGTTGAATCCATTAAGGTTGAGCTTAAAGAGCGTCTTAAGCAATTAACCGCTTTAAATAAACTGGTAGAAGCGCAGCGTCTTGAGCAGCGTACCTTGTTTGATATTGAAATGATTCTGGAAGTGGGTTATTGCTCGGGCATTGAAAATTATTCCCGCTATTTGTCGGGTCGTTTAGCGGGTGAATCGCCGCCAACCATGTTTGATTATTTACCGGATGATGCCTTGATCATTATTGATGAGAGTCATGTCACGGTTCCTCAAATTGGGGCTATGTATAAGGGTGATCGCTCACGTAAAGAAACTTTGGTCGAGTATGGTTTTAGATTACCATCAGCATTGGATAATCGCCCTCTAATGTTTGCCGAGTTTGAGGCTAAATCGCCGCAACGCATTTATGTATCGGCTACACCGGGGTCTTATGAGAAAGAACATTCTGGCGTGTTTGCAGAGCAGGTGGTCAGACCGACTGGATTATTAGATCCGGTGGTTGAAGTACGTCCGGCTTTAACTCAGGTAGATGATTTATTATCAGAAATTAACTTACGTATTCAGGTCAATGAGCGTGTGTTGGTGACCACACTGACTAAGCGGATGGCAGAAGATTTAACCGAGTATTTATCTGAGCATGGTATAAAAGTGCGTTATTTGCATTCGGATGTGGATACTGTTGAAAGGGTAGAAATTATCCGTGACTTGAGGTTAGGTAATTTTGATGTGTTGGTGGGTATCAATTTATTGCGGGAAGGCTTGGATATTCCTGAAGTATCTCTAGTGGCTATTTTAGATGCCGATAAAGAAGGTTTTCTACGGTCAGTGGTGTCTTTGGTGCAAACCATCGGGCGAGCCGCAAGAAATAGTCACGGTAAGGCTATTTTGTATGGTGACAAAATCACTCGCTCGATGCAACAGGCGATTGATGAGACGAATCGTCGACGAGAAAAACAACATCAGTTCAATCTCCAGCACAACATTGAACCCATTACTATTCTTAAGTCAGTGACGGATATTTTACAGGTGGCTATTCCCGGTTCAGGCGGGGCTAGTGCTATTAATAAAGCAGCCAGTAAGGTAGCTGAAAAAGCGTCTGATTATAGCGGTTTGACACCTAAGCAGTTGGGCAAAAAGCTAAAGCAGTTAGAGGATGATATGTATCGTCATGCCAAGAATCTTGAGTTTGAGCAGGCCGCAAAGCTTAGGGATGAGATTAAGAAGCTACAAGAGCAGGTGTTAACTTAAATTCTGTTTGGAGTGGATTAGAAAGTAATAGACCTACAGGTTGTTTCTGTATTATTCTGGTGTTTTAAGCATGAGGTTTTCAAATGGAAAGTTACGAACACAGTAAAAAAGCACGGCGCGTTGCGTCTGTTGTGTATCTTGTCATTATGGGTTTTATTTTTGCCGGGACTTATATTTCAAACCAACAAAAAGCAGCCGCAAAAAAAGAGTCGATTGAGTCGTCAAAAGAGCCTTCCGGGTTTTCTGCCATGCCTAGCTCAGAAGTGAGATAGACGTTTAAGTGCCAGTATCAGTGTTAAATCCGTTAAACTGTTAATGATCCAATAATGATCCAACTAAAATGAATCCCAGCTACTTTTACGTCGTCCGCCCAGTTTATTTAAGATGTAACCCAATAAAACTCCTGCAAGAGATAACATGCCGCCGTATAAAAACCAATCCTGATTATCTGTATTTTTCAATGCCTGATTTTCAAGTTTAAACTGTTGTAGATCTCTCTCAACACTGACTACACGCTCTTGAAGTTCATCGCGTTCATTTTTTAACTGGATTGAACTGGCGGCAGTTTTTTTTAACTCACTAAGTTCTCTGGCTAATTGATCGCGTTCAGCTAATAAAGCTTTTTCTAGGGACGATTCGGGAGCTATGGTTTCGTTAAGATTATTGAGATCAGTTCTCAGTGTAGCGTTATCAGGTTGTAGTTGACCGACCATTTTATCGGTACTATCTTTAAAAGTTGTGGTTGGGGCTTTAGTCGTGGTGGAGCGTGATTTAATGTAACCTTCCGTTCCGTCACTAAGACGCACCTTAATAGAATCGGAGTTTCCTTTTTTTTCAATAACCTTTAGAGATGTACCGGTTGATAGAATTTTTAATGCTTTGCCATTAGCGGTTGGGGCGTTTTTTAATGTGACATTCTGATTATCATTAACATAAAGTGTTTCAGCATTAACTGAACTTAATGTCATTATCAAAATAAAAAAAGTACTCAGTAATTTCTTCACGGATATAGGTAGTAAAAATACGCGATAGTTATTTAATCTGGTGGGTTCTAATGTTCTTTTTAGCAAAGAAGAAACTCCAGGAGGGCTTTTTGAGCATGTAAACGGTTTTCAGCCTCAGGAAAAACAACACTTTGAGAGCCATCAATCACCTCAGACGTAACTTCTTCGTCACGGTGAGCGGGAAGACAGTGCATAAAAAGCGCGTCACTTTGAGCGGCACTCATGATAGTCGAGTTTATCTGATAATCTCTAAAGGCCTGTTCCCGAATAGGCTGCTCATCTTCCTGACCCATACTCGTCCAGACATCGGTAGCAATCAGAGCGCTATTTTTTGCGGCTTTTATAGCAGAATCAAAAAGCTTAATGTGCCCACCTGCGGCCTGAATATACGCTTGTTGCGGAAAATAGCCGGGGGGGCAGGCAATATTTAAAGTAAAATCGAGTTGCTTAGCCGCATGGATATAGGAATTGCACATATTATTGCCGTCACCTATCCAGGCCACTGTTTTACCTTTAATATCGCCTCGATATTCAAAAAAAGTCTGCATATCCGCGAGTAACTGGCAAGGATGTTGCTGATCAGTTAAACCATTAATAACCGGTACGCTTGAGTGCTGAGCAAAAGTAGTGACTGTTTCGTGCTTATTGGTTCTTAGCATGATGCAGTCGACCATGCTTGAAATAACTTTGGCACTGTCTTGTAAGGGTTCACCTCGACCTAATTGAGTATCCCGGGGTGATAAAAATAAAGCGCTACCACCAAAATGAACCATCCCTGCTTCAAAAGAGATACGGGTACGTGTTGAGGATTTTTCAAATATCATAGCCAATATCTGGCCTTTCAAGGGCTGATAATTCGGGTCACGCTTATTTTTAAGTTCGATAGCTCTAGTGATTATTTGTTTTAATTCTTCACTCGATAAGTCAAGTAGGCTAGTGAAATGTCTAGGTTTCATCATGGTGTTATTTAAGCAGTTTGTCCTGTGTAGTCATTAATAATGGCTGTCAATGTGTTAATAAGTAGTTGAATTTGCTCGTTGTCAATAATTAATGGGGGCAACAAACGGATCGTCGTTTCATTGGTTACGTTAATTAATAGCTGTTTTTCTAGGGCTAGTTTGACTAACTCTGCACAAGGTTTATCAAACTCGATACCTATCATCAGACCTTTATTACGAATATTAACAATATGTTTATTATTGTTAAGGCTAGCAGTAAAACCTGCATGGATGGTATTGCCTTTTGTTTTTGCTGCCTCAATCAGATTTTCTTTATCTAGGGTTGCCAATACCGCTAAAGCAGCACTACAAGCTAAGGGATTACCGCCAAAGGTTGAGCCGTGAGCACCTGCTGTCAGGAGAATTGCAGCTTTCCCCCTTGCAAGGCAGGCACCAATAGGAACGCCATTGCCCAAGGCTTTAGCCAGTGTACACACATCAGGAAGAATCGCGTTGTGTTGAAAAGCCAGAAACTTACCGGTTCGACCGATACCACACTGGATTTCATCAAGCATCATCAGAATTTCATGCTGATCACACAGGCCTCTTAGTTTGTTAAGATAATCAGAGGCCGGAATATTGACGCCACCTTCACCCTGTATCGATTCAACCAGAACAGCGACAATATCTTTATTGTTTTCCAGTGCGAGTTCTATGGCGCTTATGTCGTTGTAAGGGACTCTGACGAACCCCTCAACCAAGGGAGCAAAACCTTGTTGGACTTTGCTATTGCCGGTCGCGCTTAAGGTTGCTAAAGTACGACCATGAAAACTTTTTTCCATGACAATAATCGCAGGATGATCAATTCCTTTGGTATGACCGTATTTACGCGCTAATTTTATGGCGGCTTCATTCGCTTCTGCACCTGAGTTACAGAAAAAGACATTGTCCATGCCCGCTTTTTCTGTCAGTTTGTCGGCAAGTAATTCTTGATTGGCAATGGTATAGAGATTGGAGGTATGTAATAGCTTTCCGCTTTGCGTGCAGATGGCTTCATGCACGGCTGGATGAGCGTGCCCTAAATTACATACGGCGATACCGGATAACGCATCCAGATATCGGTTGTTATTTTCATCGAATAACCACACACCTTCGCCCCGATCAAAAGTGACTGGTAAACGTCCGTATGTTGGCATTATATGGCTAGTCATGATTCTTGCCTGTAATCAATAAAACATAGTAGTGAGCTGCTACCTGTTGAAAAAATAGTCGATTATAAGATTCAATTTACTAACAGGCAAGCGATGGATGATAAGATTTGCTTTTTTAAATAACATAATGTTGATAGAATTGGGCTAAATTTAATTTAATTGAGTGGTTATCCAATATGAGCGTTATAGATAGAATTAAAGAACAACTTGAAAGTAACCCGGTTATTTTGTATATGAAGGGAACGCCAGATTTTCCACAGTGTGGCTTTTCTGGTCAAACAGTTCAGGTACTGGATGCCTGTCACGCAAAATATGCTTTTGTTAATATTTTTGAAGACCCTGAGTTACGTGAATCGCTTAAGGCTTATTCACACTGGCCGACCTATCCTCAACTCTATATTAAAGGTGAATTGATCGGTGGGTGTGATATTGTCATTGATTTGTATAAAAAAGGTACATTGGTGGATCTATTAACTGCGGTGGGTGGCATCGCCGAGTAATACAGCCTGTACGGATGATTGGAGATGTTTCGGAGACTGATTGTTTTATCCGAAACGAATCTTTGTCATCCGTAAGTTTTTGGTTGTTAGTGATCCCTTTCTGCCAGTTTTTTCCAGCGGTTAACAATTAGGCAAAACAGTTCGGCAGTCTTTTCTGCATCGTATAAGGCAGAATGTGCTTTCTCATTATCCCATTCCAAACCAGCGGTTTGAGCAATTTTGGCTAATACCGTTTGTTGATAGGCTAATCCCCCCAATGTCGCTGTATCGAAAGTACTAAACGGATGGAACGGACTACGTTTTGTCTGTGTTCTCTGAATTGCAGCATTCAAGAACGAAATATCAAAAGCAGGGTTATGACCTACCAAAATAGCCCTTGTACAATTGTTTCGTTTTACGGCGTGCTTAATCGGTTTAAAGAGCATGTCCAGAGCCTCTTTTTCTTCAATAGCCATCCGAAAAGGATGATACGGATCTATCCCATTAAATTTAAGGGCTGCAGGATCAAGCTCAGCGTTTTTAAAAGGAACGACATGCGTGGTATAGCGCTCGGTAATTTCCAATTCATTGAGACTATTATATTCAACAATAACGGCAGCAATTTCCAATAAAGCATTCTTTTTTGGATTAAAACCGGCAGTTTCTATATCGATAATGACCGGAAGATAGCCTCTGAAGCGTTGATTTAAAGGAGTTTCTGGTGTGTCCATATTTGTATTTTTATATCCTGGGGGGGTCGAAAAGGTAGAGCATCTTACGCTTAAATTGATCGAAGAGAGCTACTATTTTTATGAGTTACTGTAATTTCCAGGTAAGCTCTTCACCGGCTTTTAGTGGGGTGATGCGTGTTTCGTCTGCACCGTAACTTAATGGAATAGTCCAAGACGCTCTTTTTAACGTGATTGTGTTTGTGTTTCTGGGTAAGCGATAAAAGTCAGCGCCATAAAAACTAGCGAAGCCCTCCAGTTTGTCCAATGCCTTAGCCCGTTCAAAAGCTTCTGCATAAAGCTCTATGGCCGCATGAGCACTATAACAGCCCGCACAACCACACGATGTCTCCTTTAACGAGGTTAAGTGGGGGGCGCTATCGGTACCTAAAAAGAATTTTGGATTACCACTGGTTGCAGCGGCAACGAGTGCTTGACGATGACGTTCTCGCTTAAGTATGGGTAAGCAATAATAATGGGGGTGTATACCGCCTGTGAGTATCGAATTCCTATTGTATAAAAGATGTTGTGGGGTAATGGTTGCTGCCATGTTTTTTCCTGCTGCTTCAACAAACTTTACCGCTTCTAATGTGGTTAAATGTTCAAGAACAATGCGTAAGTTGGGGAAATTATGGGTTATTTGAGTTAAACTAGTCTCAATAAACTCACGCTCTCTATCAAAAATATCACAGTCCTCACGGGTTACTTCTCCATGGATCAATAAAGGGATGTCTTGTTTTTCGAGTTCTGCTAGCAAGGGATAGATTGCTTTAATATCAGTAACACCGGCGTCTGAATTAGTGGTGGCACCGGCTGGGTATAACTTAAAAGCATAAACATGAGCTGATTCTGCGGCTTTCTTGATCTCAGCAAGCGGCGTAGCGGCGGTCAGGTAAAGTGTCATTAAGGGGGTAAAATTTTCACCATTAGGAATGGCTTGTAAAATTTCTTCCCGATAAGACAATGCTTGATCAACTGTGGTTATCGGAGGCTTAAGATTAGGCATAATAATCGCGCGTGCAAATTGCTGGGTGGTATGGGGTAATACCGTTCTTAAAATAGCATTGTTACGCACATGCAAATGCCAATCATCGGGGCGAGTTATTGTTAATATTTTCATTGTTAGCGTTGAGTCTGTAAAATAGACAGTTATTCTATAGTAAGTACTTGGAAAAACTAAATACAGTCCTTATAGTAGTTATTATTTTTTGTTGTTGTTGTCGGAGTAGTAATGCCAATTTACGAATATCAATGTCAGTCTTGTGGTCATGAACACGAAGCTTTACAAAAGTTAGGTGCTGACCCTTTAGTTGTTTGTCCTGCTTGCACGAAGCCGGAATTGATGAAAAAGATTTCAGCCGCTGGTTTTAGATTAAAAGGTAATGGCTGGTATGAAACTGATTTTAAAAGTGGCGCAAAGAAAAATGTAGCCAGTGAGGCTTCCGTGCCTTGCACACCTAAAGCGAGTAGCTGTCCTGCGAGTGGTTGCAAAAGCGATTAAATGTTAAGGTGTAAAGCAGAGTTTAATCCTGCTTTACACACTTCATTCGATTAAATAAACAATTTTTTAAATATACAGGGAATATCTATGCGTACTCACAAGTGCGGAGAATTAAATACACAACAGTTAGGTGAAACTGTATCAATTTGTGGTTGGGTGCATAGACGCCGTGATCATGGTGGCGTTATCTTTATTGACCTTAGAGACCGTGCTGGTTTGGTACAGGTTGTGGTTGATCCCGACGTAGAAGATACATTTGCTACTGCTGAGCATGTCCGCAGTGAATATGTATTAAAAATTACGGGTATTGTACGTGATCGTCCAGAAGGTACGATTAATAAAAA
This sequence comes from uncultured Methylococcaceae bacterium, assembly GCA_903839855.1. Taxonomy (GTDB): domain Bacteria; phylum Pseudomonadota; class Gammaproteobacteria; order Methylococcales; family Methylomonadaceae; genus Methylobacter_C. The sequence goes on along the minus strand of CAIMEB010000044.1, from coordinate 4,214 downwards.
CATGCATTCCGGTGCGATTGAGATTTTAGCTAAAGAAATTGAAGTCCTAAATGAGTCAGAAACGCCGCCGTTCCCGGTAGAAAGTGATATAGAAGTTAACGAAGAACTGCGCTTACGTTATCGTTATATTGATTTGCGTCGGACTGCGATGCAAGAAAAAATGAAAGTACGTCGTGATGTGACGCGGGTGTTAAGAAACTTCCTGGATGATAACGAGTTCTTTGAAATTGAAACACCGTACTTAACTAAAGCGACCCCAGAAGGCGCTCGTGATTATATTGTACCGAGTCGTACACACGAGAATGCTTTCTTTGCTTTGCCACAATCTCCACAATTGTATAAGCAAATGTTGATGATTGCAGGTATGGATCGTTACTATCAAGTGGTACGTTGCTTCCGTGATGAAGATTTGCGTGCTGATAGACAACCTGAATTTACCCAGTTGGATATCGAAACATCCTTTATGGATGAGAACGAAATCATGGACGTCATGGAAGAAATGATTCGTCAATTATTTGCAAAAGTGATTCATGTTGATTTGGGTGCCAAGTTTCCACGTATGAGTTATCAGGAAGCGATTTCTCGTTATGGTATTGATCGCCCTGACTTGCGTGTTCCTTTAGAGTTAGTTGATATCACAGAGGACATGAAAGATGTTGACTTTAAAGTCTTCTCAGCACCGGCGAATGATCCTAAAGGTCGTGTGGTCGCCATGCGTGTCCCCAATGCCGGTGATTTAAGCCGTAAAGAGATTGATGATTTAACCAAATACGTCAGTATATACGGTGCAAGAGGTTTAGCTTATATTAAGGTCAATGATCTGTCTGCGGGCCTTGATGGCTTGCAATCACCGATTGTTAAATTTGCGCCTAAAGAAGTATGGGATAGTGTTTTAGCTAAAACGGGTGCACAAACCGGTGATTTAATCTTCTTTGGTGCTGACAAAGCCAGCATTGTTAACGAAGCTATGGGGGCGCTGCGAGTTAAATTGGGTCATGACCTTAATTTATTACAAGGTGAATGGAAACCTGTTTGGGTCGTTGATTTCCCAATGTTTGATTGGGATGAAAAAGCAGGTCGCTTTAATGCGATTCACCATCCATTTACTGCACCTAGCTGTTCAGTTGAAGATTTGGTTGCCAATCCAGGTGCCGCCTTATCACGTGCTTACGATTTAGTATTAAACGGCACAGAAGTGGGTGGTGGTTCTATCCGTATTAACCGTACCTCAATGCAACAAACGGTCTTTGAGATTTTAGGCATTGGTGAGGAAGAAGCCAGAGAAAAATTCGGTTTCTTGTTAGATGCCTTAAAATACGGTGCGCCTCCACACGGTGGTTTAGCCTTTGGTTTAGATCGTTTAGTGATGTTGATGACAGGTTCAACTTCTATCCGTGATGTGATTGCGTTCCCTAAAACTCAATCAGCCGCGTGTCCATTAGTGAGTGCACCTGCGGTCGTTACTGATGAGCAATTGAAAGAGTTAGGTATTCGTTTAATTAAACCAGCTGGCAAAGAAAAACCTAAGCAAGACTAAATGAGTGGTAAATAAATGACTTCAACTCCTTTTCCCATCCAGGATTATGCCTTACTCGATGATGAAGAATGCGATGCCCGCATTATTTCAGCAAAAGCTAAGCTAGGTAAGCGTTGTGTGGTCTTAGGACATCATTATCAACGCGACGAAGTATTTAAACATGCGGATTTTTCTGGAGATTCCTTAAAATTATCCAGAGATGCTGCGCAATCAGAAGCTGAGTATATCGTCTTCTGTGGTGTGCATTTTATGGCAGAGGTTGCAGACATCTTATCGCGTCCAGAACAGATTGCTATCTTGCCGGATTTAGCGGCGGGTTGTTCTATGGCTGATATGGCTAATCTGATCAAAGTGCAGAAATGCTGGAAAGAGTTAGCTGAAATCATTGATGTAGAAAACGAAGTGACACCGGTCACTTATATCAATTCTGCAGCTGACCTGAAAGCATTTTGTGGTGAACATGATGGTATTGTTTGCACTTCGTCGAATGCCCAAAAGATATTAGAATGGAGTTTTGCAAAACGCCCTAAGGTCTTGTTTTTTCCTGACCAACATTTAGGACGTAATACCGGGTATCGCATGGGGATTCCATTAAGTGAAATGGTCACCTGGGATTTTAATAAGCCTAAAGGTGGATTGACAGATGAACAGATCCGTAATGCCAGGGTTATTCTCTGGAACGGTTATTGTTCGGTTCATCAGGTCTTTAAACCTGAGCACATTGATAATTTTCTGGAGCGTTTTCCTGAAACTAAAGTTATTTCTCATCCAGAAGCCTGTTTTGAAGTCTGTGAGAAAGCCGAGTATGTGGGTTCTACGGAATACATATTAAAGACTGTGCGTGAAGCAGAGTCGAATACCCGCTGGTTAGTGGCGACTGAATTAAACCTGGTAAATCGTTTACATGATGAATGTAAAGGGGAGGGCAAGAATGTACATTTTATGTCCCCTACCTTGTGTATGTGCTCAACCATGTTTAGAACAGATCCCCAGCATTTAGCCTGGGTACTTGAGAATCTGGCTGCTGGTCATGTGATTAATCGTATCAGTGTTCCCGTTGAAGAAGCCCGCTTGGCTAAGCATGCTTTGGATAATATGTTAAATAACTCTTAAAATGTTGACTGGGATATTGCTGTTTAATGCTTACCGACTTGTTTCTCGGAACGCTTTTAGCAAATCCCAGCAACCCGTTGGATCATTTTTGAAGCTTTCCCTGATCAAGGTGTGGTTCATAAACCGACTAAATCCAGGGACTTCATGAATGTGTTTATTGGTAAGATTGCGGAACGCCATCGACCACTCCCCAAATATAGTTTCGGAAGTCTGTTCAGCAACCAGTACAATTATTCCATTATGACGCTGATCGTGGCTGATGATGTTGTACAATTGCCGCACAGCCGCTTCTTCACCCTCAAGAAGCTGCATGAAATTTCCATCGTTGTACAATAATATCCCCGTAATGTCTTTCTGTGCGTTCTTTTCTCTAGATTTACTCAACAAGTCTATTAATTCACTTTCGCTAAAAGGTTTGACAGCGGAACTGACATAAACAAGATGAAACATAATAAAACTCCTTGAAACGTGTTAGGCGATTTTGATTTTACTTCAATCGGAGTAAAATTTCGGCATTATACAACAGAAAGTTGGTATTGAATCATTGACTTTTGATTGAGTTTGCAGATAAAAATAATCTTGAAATTTTGTTGGTCTACTACCCGCCTTCGCCTTACCCTAGTAAATATTACCCAATCGAACGCTGCTGGGGAATCCTTGAGAATCATTGGAGTGCGACTTTAAAAAAATAAAATGGAGGTCATTTTTTGCGAGTTACCTTCAATCTAGCCTGACCCGTAAATACCGCATTGAGCGGCAATTTTGTTTAATCGCTATCTATTTCGTTAGAAACAGTCAGTAAATTATCCCGAATTTGCTCAATGAGGGTATTTTTGCCTACTTGAAAGAATTGCTTGAGGAACATCGGCATCAAATGTTCTGGCTGGGGTGCTTTGAGTTGGCGATTGGAAAAAGGGCGTCTGTCTTCCATTAACCCTTAACCCTTAACCCTTAACCCTAAGTATCTTGCTATCAAACAGGATATGATTTTATTCTTTAAGATCGTTAAAATCAGCTTGATATAAATGTCACAAGATGTCACACTTTTGTCATAGTAACAGAGAGTTTATGTAACTCTTTATGCTGTTAGATAGCTCTAAATAAGACTTTATAACTAGTGGAAAATATCGTTTTGCAGCTTCAGATGTTAGTGAGCGTAAGTTCGTGGATGTTCAAATCCTCTTCTCGGTACCATACTGTTATATTTTCGCGGATAGCCGCTTTAATGCCCGTTGTTCGGGTTCCTTCACCCACTTCGGCAACTCTAAAAAAGCTTCTCACTGAAGCAATTTGACCCGTATGACAAGCTTAAGGCCTAAGCATATCAGCCTTTGACAACGTATAACGATGACTTTAAAACTCTTAGCGGTGCTGTTTATCTTGGTGGTCTTGGTGGTTCCGAATCGCATCAGTTCAATGACGTTTTCAACTGTTAGTGTTTTTCCCGTAGAGTTTTTATTACTTGGGTGTGTTTTGTTGCTACCTAAGTTAGTAGGACAAGTATTCCGTTGGCTTGTTGCTGTGCTCTTAACGGTTGGTATTTTTTTAAAACTCACTGATATAG
>CAIMEB010000043.1 GCA_903839855.1 uncultured Methylococcaceae bacterium | reverse complement strand
CGCCTTGGGATACTTGTTTAACCAGTTTGTTTAAATCCGGCTTAGTACCGGGCACATCGGCCCCCAGTACGCGCTGTAATAACGGCCACAGTCTAGGCCAAGGAACCAACGGCGGGTATTCCGGCTGGATTCGGTGTAGTTGCGGTATGCGCGTTTGAGTTTCTGCAAAGTAAGTCGGTTTTGCCTCGATAAACCAATCCGGGAGCGCCAATTTGTCTTCGGCTGTTGCGTTATTTTCAGCATTTATTTGCCGATCTACGATGCGGTAGTAGGACAAGGTTTGCGACTTGGCTGGCGGATTACCTGCTGGCGCTGGAGACAGAACAATTTCTGTGTCGGGTTCGGACAATTCTCTGGGCAACTTCTGTTCCGCTTTTGGTCTTGGCGGTTGATCTTCTTCAAACCCCAAAAAAGCGGCTAACCGGCTATGCTGCTCATCAGCTATGGCATTAAAACCCCAAAGTAGATCAGCACGGTATACCGTGGCAGCGTGTGGCTTATCGGCCATACGCCTTCGGATATTTGCGGAAAGTAAATTGGGCGATTTTTTCCAGCATTACGTCTTGTTCAGCTTCATCCTTACCCAGCATCGCCAGGGCACGCAGCATATCCAGATATTCGGCTTGCCCCGGCAGGTTGCTGATGCCTTTGTCGCCGCCTACGCGGCGATCAGTCAATAATTGCCAAGCGGCTTTTGCACGAATTTTGAGGGAGCATTGTGTTCCATAATGCAATTTGCCACGCCCTACCATTATTTGCAGAAACTCAGCCTCATCAGTCGGTAATTCAAGATTTAGCACTAAACACCTGCGCACAAAGGCAGGGGGTAATTCGCGCTCTTCGTTGGTGGTGATAATCACCAAGGGTGGAATACTGTCTTTGCCCCCGATGGTGGTTTTAAGCCACGGAATGCTAACTGCATTGTTCCCCAAAATTTCCAACAGGCCATTGGGTAGTTCGGCATTGGCTTTATCGATTTCATCGATCAGTAATACACTGCCATTGGCTTGTTGCCAACCCTCTGGCTTTTCCGGCGAATTCAGTTGGTATTGGCTTTTTTTGTAAACGTCGTCTGCCGATTGCCAACACAAAGCCCACCATAACGGGCCGGGCGAGATGTAACGTTTGCTATCCAATACTGCTTGGCGTTGTTCAGGAGTACATTGCTGGCCTTGCAAGGATTGAGCTTCCGCCAAACGGGCAACGGCATCAAAGCGCCATAACAAATCCTGGCTTTCGGTGTGCGCATTAACAACGTCATAAACAAATAAACGCTTGAGGGCAATCGCCGCCGCTCGCGCTAATTGACTTTTTCCAGTGCCGGGGTCGCCCCGCAACAACAAAGGCCGTTGTGCGGCAAGCGCGGTTTTAAGCGCATTGATACTATCTTCATCGAATTGATGAACGGACTCCGGCCAAGAGCCGTGTGGGGGTAGCGGCAAATTGGTGAGCTTGTCCAGGCGAGCGATATCCTGATTAAGTTTTTCCTGAATTTGATTATTCATGTGCGCCCAGAGTTTTTAGGATTGAAATTGGCTAATGTTGTAAAAAATTCGCGTATTGCAGTCTTGAGTTCTCCATCCGTAATTAAAAACACCTGTTCACGAGTTCCCATTTTTAAGGTGATCCATTCTAATTCCGGGGCAAGAAGTCGAGCTAATTCAAGTTGAAGCTCCTTATTGGCTAAAGACGCCGACTCATCGCTAGGAATAAGAATAAAATATCGTTTCCTTAAGGCAATATCTGTATGTTTCTTCCGATACGCTATAGTGTCTTTAATATCCTGGATTAGTTCATTTCTATCCATACCATCATTAAACTGGTTTCCTAATATGCTTGAGTGTAATAATTTTAAATAGGTATCAATGCCATGCTTGATGCCTATTTCCAAAGTAAACACTTTGTCTATATTAATGTCCCGCATTCCTTTACCTGATGCCTGAAATCGAGGGATAGTTTGTGTCTGGCGGGAAGCCACTACTTCAATGGCAGTTAAATTCAAATCTGGCAGCATGTACTTTGGTTCGATAGCAAGAGCGGATTTAGAGTAATACTCTTCTATCCATTCATTCTTAACATTGAATAACACCAATTTTGAAATTAAATCCTCTGCTGCTTGAAGCACTGCATTTATTTCCCAACTGTTGTTTGCATCCAACTCTTTCAAGCAGCTTACGAAAGTAGTTTCCATGTTACGTACAATTTTAGCAAAGTGACCTTCTAAACATTGTTTAATCAAATAACCTGGCAAATCGTTTGCTTCTTTCAGAGGGACAGCACATTGTTTAACTAACTTGTCGTGGTACAACTTTGAGCTTTGTTTTAGACTTCCGAGGCTGGCCTGTACTTCTTTCAGAAAATCTTGATCTAGTTGAATCGCAGAAGCAACCTTGTCCTGAGTTTCTGTTTTGCCTGGAGATAACTGGGATACTGGTTTTATGCGATCAAGCAATTGAGCATAATTTTGTTCCTGCAATTCTGTCAGCGAGTGTGTTACTCTATCCGCTGCAAAGTTCACTAACTTGTTGATGTTTTGATAAATATCCCTATACAGTTCGACATGCCTATGCTCACTCTGTACCGTTAAGGTATCATATTTTTTAAGTTTATCCTGTGTTAGTTCAAAACGCTCGCGCCAAAAATCGACCAGTTTTAACCGGTAGTCTTGATCCTTCAAATCGCAATCATCGGCAATAACCGGATGTGTACGTTGCCCAAAATCTCCTGGCTGATAAATGCATAATAACTCATACATACACCACTTTGATTCAAAATAAGGTTTACTAAAAACAGTGATGACATGTTCGCCTTTAGACAACTCATCCATGAATTTTTTAATAAAATCACCGTGTTTTAAGGTCTTGTTATCCTGAATAAGATTGATGCCGCGCTGCTGACAAAGACTATCCAAGTCCTCGACAATTTGGGTATCTTTTTCTACTCCCCACGAATAGGAGACAAATACATTGATTGATTCAGACATGTTATTTCCTGATTAGGGATAAAAGTCGTTGTTAAACTGGGGCTACTCAATGTCACTCGCCTACCGGTAGAAATTACTTATTTGCTAACCTAATGGCTTATCTAAAGTCATCATGGTTGCATATACCGCTTAACAAGATCTTCTGCCAAGACCTTTGCCACGCTAAAATCGCAAACACTTTCTAAACCTTTCCAGGCAGGAATACTATTCACTTCAATCACCGTATAGTGTCCGTTTTGGTCTTTTATAATATCCACACCCGCATAATCCATTTCTAAGGTGGCAGTCGCTTTAATCGCTAAGTTCGCCATGTCGGAATCTAACTCAATCCGCTCACAACTCGCCCCTCTAGCTACATTATTAAGCCAAGACTTACCACATCTACGCATCGCCGCCACAACCCGATCATTGACCACAAATACCCGAATATCAGAAAAGCCCTCACCCGCACAATGCACAAAGCGCTGAAAATAATACACCCCCTGACTACTGGTCAACCACATTAAATCCGTCTTTTTCTCAAGACGCCGAATGCCTGCGCCTTGAGAACCAAACAACGGTTTGCTAATAACGAAATGACCTAATTTAAGTTCATTTTCAATTATACTCAGAGCGATATCCCGATCTCTTAATACCCACGTTAACGGCGTTGGTAATCCCTCATTCTGCAATAAGAAACTGGTCATGCCTTTATCAACACTGCGCTCTACCGCATGACCGTTATTGTAAACAGGAATATTCATCCGCTTTAAGGCATGCAAAAAATCCAGATACAACACCACTTCTTCCAAAGACCCACCCGGCACCCCCCGCACAAACACACCATCAGGCAAGGCATCTTCAAAACCGGGAATCACCAACGGTGTACGACCGGGTTGTATTTCAAAACGACAGACTGTTAACGAAACATAGTCACTGCTATAACCTAACTCAGCAAAGGCAAGCTTCAATTGCTTGCCATGCCAGCCCGGATCATCCGTAACTATAGCGATACGCCCTTTCACGCTAACCATGCAGCCTGCGCTAACGGGTTATAAACCAAAAGACTGATCTAATAAGGCATTATCTAACTGACCAGCTCTAAAGCTTTTACCGGAGTCAACCGCTGTGACAATCACACTGGCAGGACTAAATAACATGGCATCAATTTTAAAGAAGTCATAGTTATATTGCTTAAAGATTTCTGCAAATGGTCTACCGTAATCTTTTGAGGTTGAACTGGGTAAGTCTTTGGCTAATTTTTCAGCATCTTCATCACTGCCCTTTACAAACAAATGCACTTGACCGGCAAATAAGATCGCATCATTGGTACGGCCCATCGCTTTAACAAAGTTAGGGTGTGGGGGGCATATAGGCGCACTACCACTGCCATCAATAATATTTTCTAAAGGAAAATGTAAGGCATGGGCTTTATGCAACGCCACTTCTAACACTCTGGCAACCACTTGCACCCCACCCGCTAAACTACTGGTAGGTGTCACAATAATCGTTAATTTTGAAGGATCAAGCTTACATGCCGCCGCTACTTTTTCAATAATCTCAATGGGGGGTACGGCATCATTTTCAATCACTAAGGTGGCGCTATCCGCTGCATCTGAATACGCTAATTCTTTATATAACTCTTCAACAGGCTCTTCTTTACCGTCTCTTACTTTAGTAGCCAAGGCTCTTGCCGGCCCTGAACCTAAGGCATAGTATTTTTCATGCGACAAACTCCAGCCCGCATATTGACTGCCTAAACAACCCAACACTGGATTACCGGTATGCACATTGACTGATAAAGGCCAGTTATTCGTATAAGCACTGTGACTAATGGTCACTGTACCCATACCACCCAAACAAATTTCAGCAATAATACGTCCGGCTTCAAGGCCACCTGACGCTTTGATACCGGCATCAATGATCGTACAGCCATTTTCTAATACGTCTACATTAAGACGTAATTTATCTTTATTATCAATTAAATACTTGACTAGAGGCTGAGTTAATTGATTAACGCTTGCTTGAAATGCCATAAGAGGTAAGCCCTTTTAATAAGTTAAGTTGTTTCGTCATAAGCACCTCTCGAATAGAGTGTGCTTGTGGTTGGTGCGCAATAATACTGCAAATAGGCTGGCCTGTGCGACAAGTTACACCGAACTTGGGTAAATCCTTACAGTCATCAGGCCACACAAAACCCTCGGGTATCATGACATCATGCGGCGCATAAACCACTTGATAACCCGTAAAGCCATGTTGATTTACGCTAAAATCACAGTACTCGCTCTGGCTAGCTTTAATATGGGCAACAAGTAAATCAGAGTCATACAACTGCATACTAGCCGAGGGTCTTGGGTTAATTTCAAGCACGAAAAGCTTATCTCCCGAGCTTATAATATCCAGCGAATTGAGTCCTTTCAATCCAAAGAAAGACACTAATTTCTGTAACCCAATCGTTATCAAATGCCTCTGAGTATCCGATAACTCCGCATCATTCATAATGCCTGAAAAAATAAAGGCTTGAGCCTCATTTAAAGCCGTTGTCCATTGTGTATTAAAGCCAACAACGTGAGCGCGTTTTCCATTCGCTAAAAACAGAACAGAAGACGCGCACCCCGGTTGATATTCTTGCCAATAAACCCCAGATTGGGGAAACGTTTGCTCAGTATAATACCCTATACCCACCCCCCCCTGACCTGACAGCGGCTTAACTAACCAATGCCTATCAGATACTGGCTCAGTAAAACAAACGACTGGGTAAGAAATGGATAACTGATCCAGCGCCGCAAAAAACACCTGCTTATCCTGAACCTTTGCAAAAGTCTCCGGGGTATTACCTAAAATGGCTAAGCGACGACTTAAATAGCTTAAACTATCTGGATAATACTCAAAACCACTACCATAAACCATATACTCAATGGCGTAACGCTTAATAAAATCATCAACCACCGGCGCTAGACAGTCTACTGTCAAGGCGGGAACCTGATAAAAATCCTCGGCATAAGAAACTGTATCAAGGTCTGCAAATAAATCAATCACTAAAGACTTTATCTTGGCTCTTTTTGCCGCCTGGGTCAACATCCGTGCCGAACTGGCAATAATCAGAATGTACTCAGGAACGACTACTGTATTCATAACCTGAATAGGCTACATCAACCATACAGTTAAAAGTCTCATGCAACCCGTCTATTAGAAGCCGACTTATTGTTTATCTTACGGTTTTCAAAAAACTTTAACCCCGCATAAGTAATCCAGCCTATCGTGACCAAGGCAACCGAAAAACCACCATAAGCAAACGACCAATGAATGCCTTCTGTCATCATCGTAAATTCAGACATACCACCAATACCTGCCAATAGGTTCAAGGGCATAAAAACAACACTAATCACTGTCAGTCTCTTAAGATCTTTATTCTGATTCACATTAATAAAACCAACCGTAGCATCCATTTGGAAGTTAATCTTGTTAAACAAAAAAGCCGTATGTCCATCTAAAGAATCAATATCTCGCAAAATCTCTCTGACATCGTTATGTTGCGCCTCTGAAAGAAATTTACCTCTCATCAAAAAAGACAGCGCCCGCCGGGTATCCAAAACATTTCTACGAATTCGTCCGTTGAGATCCTCTTCTTCAGCAATAGCGGCCAGAATATTAGCCGCTTGATCATCTGTCATGTGGGAACTAAAGACTTGCCGCCCAACCGCTTCCAATTCTAAATAGACATCTTCTAAGGCATTAGCAGAATATTCGACCTCAGCCGCATAAAGATCTAATAAGACATCTTTAGCTTCAGACACATAACCAAACTCTGCTCTGGCTCTTAAGCGCTGTAAACGAAAGACCGGTAATTCTTTGTTTCGCACGGAAAACAGGGTGTCATTATTGAGGATAAAAGCGACAGCCACGTTTCGTGACTCATCTTTTCGGTCAAGAAGAAAATCAGAGTGCAAATGCACTTCTCCGTTATCTTCCAGGTAAAAACGCGCACTTGTTTCTAAATCGGTCAACTCTTTTGGATCAGGTAGATCAACACCAAAAATGTCCTTCGCCCAAGCGAGTTGCTCATCATCGGGCATGACTAAATCGACCCAAATAGGCCTAATACTCACTAAATCTTCTTTACTCTCTACAGGAACCTGCCGTAAACGCCCCTCATAAAGATCAAACACTCGAATCATGATTGTGCGATTTTTATGCCGGGAATCGATAACAAGATCATGACGAATAGCCTCAGATACGAAGCGATGAATATCTTCTTTCCTATCATCACGTACTAATTGCCAAACAATTTTCCGATCACCCGCAGACAAAACCTCCAGGATATGCGCTATAAGTCGATGATCAAATTGATCAAGTAGCCGTTGTAACTCAGCCTTATTTTGTTTATGAACTAAGGTTTCAACTAAGTCATGACGCGGCATGTCTTGTCGATGCAGTAAATCTTCAACCAACTTATGTCGCGCTAGCAAACTCATAACATTGGACAGATGCTCTTGAATATCCTCATGATGACTCATCTTTTTTTCACTCCTATAAAGTCATAGACAATCAAAGAACACTAAACAACGAATACATCACCACCGCTATTTCTGGCACTTGCCGCTACAAAGCTCAAATTATCAAAATGCGCAAATGTCCGGGTTGCTTCTTGAACCAGAGATTCAGCTAAATCTATACCTTCTATAGCACAGAAACCAGTGGGACCCCATGAAGTCTGACCCATCGCAACCGCACCTTGCTCCGCTAACCATTGCATGGCAATAGCCACTTCAGGGCTGGTAAAAATACCACCTTGAGCCGGTGCAAAATGTTCACCCACGGAACGTTGGAGTTGCGTGATAACATCACCGAACTGACCGAGATCATTTTCAGCCACAGCAGGTAAGCCTTGCATTAATAACTGATAACATAAACGTTCTGCCTTACGTTTTGGAAAAACCGGCAATGTTTTAAAGGCCTCGATTTCTTGTTGACCGTGCAAACCCTGCCCTCGTTGGTCAAATACCAGAATAAAACGCCACGTCTCAGGAATATCCAAATGTACCAGTACAGGCGGCGTAATCGTTTTTGCTCCTCGCCCACCATCGACGACTAACCCACCCTGTTCAAAGACACCAATACCAATACCCGAACGCAAGCCTCTATCCATTAAGGAAGCAATTTCACGAACCGTTAATCCTAACCCATAAAAGGTATTAAGCGCGGAACCAATAGCCAATGACATTTGGGTTCCCGACCCCAAACCAACATGCTCTGGGATAGCGGATTCTATGCTTACAGCCAGTTTATCCGAAACGTTTAGCGCTCTGCACATCAACGTCAAACAGTTATCAGCACGCTTTGCAGAGGGCCCGGTTACTATGCGTTCATTTGAAGCAGATACAGATAGTTTTGTAGAGCGCTCATTAAGTGCAACGCCAATACTGCCAAAATGACGCCCCAAGGATCCGCTTAAATCAATAAACCCCATGTGTAATCTGGCTGGAGCAATAACTGAAACTTTAGAAGGGTGGCGTATCAAGCGAATTGTGTCATGTTTGATTGAAAAATGGGCAAATTATACAGCATTAACAGGCTCACATAAGGTCTTAAAAGCAAAAAGAGCTTGTGACAAATCCGTGACGACTAAATCAGACAACTGGATAGCCATTAAATCAACTGGCTCTGTTGAAGGCACAAAAACGGAACAGGCTCCTGCTGTTACTGCCGCCTGAATACCCGCCAAAGAGTCTTCAAGGATTAGACAATCGGCAATAGACACCTTCAGTCGTTCAGCGGCTTTTAAAAAAATATCAGGCTCAGGCTTACCCTGACTCACATCATCACGCGTGATAATCGTTGAAAATACATCTTTAATACCCGCCAACTCAAGACATTCATTAGCATTAATCGCTCGACTATTTGTTGCTAAACAATAGGGAATATTGCACTCGTTAATGAAGTCTAGTAACTGATTAAAGCCTGGCTTTGTCTCAATCCCATCAATAGACACTTGCTCACGCCAAAAAATACCACTAAGTTCATTAAATGATTTCAAATCGAAATCTGCACCCAAACGTGCCAGTACTTTTCTCTCTATATCTTTGTAGTGTAATCCTGATAAAGAGCTTAAAAATGCCTCAGTAAAGTCAAATCCCATTGATGTTGCAGCGGCCTGCCAGGCTTTGAAATAAGTCTTTTCCGTGTCCAAAACCAACCCGTCCATATCAAATATGACCGCCGCAAAATCAGTGAGTTTACGCATGAATGACCTTAATATATTCACCTACCGCTTCACGACTAGAGCCAACTATACTTCACGCGGGCATAGATGCGGATTTTGTAAAAAGCTGAAACTTTGGATTCAAAAGCGTTTTCACCTGATCCTTATAAGTCGATTTCACCTTGTTGAGACAATCGTCAATAGCTTCCTTAAATTCAGAAAATGT
>CAIMEB010000042.1 GCA_903839855.1 uncultured Methylococcaceae bacterium | reverse complement strand
TTGTGGTCAAACCAGCACCTGCTGAGTCGGCATTGCCTAGCCAACCCTTCGAATGGGATATTGCAGCAGCGGTTCGGTACGACGATCAAGCCTTACAGACCAGTCTGAATAAAAGCCTGCATCGTAACGCTAAGCAGATAGCAGGTATTTTAAAGCAGTATGGTATTCCGTTTGTAAAATTAAAGCCAATGGCGATTGAGCCTAATGTTTCTAGGTCGATCCAGTAACTAATTTAATCTGAGGATTTTTTATCATGAAATATAAAACCAGCTTTTTATGCCTTATTCTATACATTATTACCGTAACTATTTTTGGTGTAGCCAATGCCGATAGCGGTAATAATACTCAAATTAACGTAAGTAGCGTGAATAAAATAATCATTAACAAACTTGTCCCTGTGACAAATGTTTCGATTAGCGGTAATAATGTAGACGGAGAAAGTGCAGGAAATGGAAGTAATGCGGGTGGTAATGGAAATATTGCTGGAGCAGCCCCATTATCGGTCAGCTCACCATTTAAATGCAACACGTTGGCAAGCAGTGGCAATGCAGCTGATGACGGCAGACGTGCCTATAATCGCCTTAACTGTGTTTCTTGTCATGGACAGGATGGCTCAGGTGGAATGGGACCGAACATAAAAGGTGCAGGGAGTGATGTAGCTGAAGCTGTTTATGGTGAAGGTGCAATGCCTTCATTTGCTGGTTTCTTGTGTCCTAACGATATAATAGATCTTGAGGCTTACTTAGGTAACACCACAAAAATTGTAAAATATCTTGACTGGGATGTTTATAATGAAAAGATACAGGATAGTTATATTGCACCAAAACCTGTCGGAGTGGTAGCAGGGCCTTAAATATAAAAATTCAGTCCAATTGAACTATGCAGTTAAAAAGGAGTTAGTTGTGATTATTACAGTTTGCTCTGACATAGGGGCAGGGGTTAGAGGCGCTGATCAAGGCATCAATACGTTGTTAAATTTAGCTAAGCAATCCCGTCAGTTTGATCAGTTAAAAACCACCGCGTGTGTGGTCGCTTTTCCAGAAGGTTTTAGCTCTCAGTATGCGAAGCACATTGAACAGGTTCTTAATATCTCTGAATCGGTTTGTGAAGTGGTGTGTGACGCACGGATCTCTGGTTATTTTCCGATTGTATTGTCCGGTGATCATAGTAGCGCAGCAGGAACAATAGCAGGTCTTAAAAAGGCTAACCCCGAATCACGTCTAGGTGTTATTTGGGTTGATGCACATGCAGACTTGCATACGCCGTTTACCTCTTTTTCTGGAAACATGCATGGAATGCCGGTGGCGGCAGCTTTAGGCGTAGATAATTTAGCCTGTCTATTGAGAGACCCCGATAAAATGACTCAAGAGTTTTGGAGTCAGTTAAAATTAATCGGAGGGGTATTCGAAAAAACAAGAGCTTCGGACGTGGTTTACGTATCAGTCCGTGATTTAGAAGAACAAGAAGCTTATCTTATTGAAAAATTAGGCATACGAAACTTTTCAACTGCCGAATTACATGATAGGAAAGCAATGCCGCTAGGGGAGCAGATTTTAGAGTATCTGAAAGAGTGTACCGAGATTTATCTTTCCTTTGATACAGACTGTCTAGATGGCTCTATATCAAAAGGTACGGGGCTACCTGTTGAGAATGGTATTATGCCCAAGGAAGCAGAAGATCTCATCAGTGTTATTTTACAAGGTGAAAAAGTAGTCTGTTTTGAGATTACAGAGCTTAATCCTGGCTTGGATATTAATAGTGCAACCATTAATATCGTTTTTCATCTCCTGGAAACAGCGGTCGAGATTTTAAAAACAAACAATCGACTAGACTAAATTCTCTGATTAGAACGGTAGCTATTAATAACTGGGGTCGTAATAACAATACCTTCGCCAAAAGTTAAGCAGCCTTGGCGTAAATTCTACCGATTTCTGCGGCCTCGAAAATTCGGTTGTCGATTAAAAACTCTTCGGCATTTATGCCAAGTGAGTCAATAATCCGCCGTGTATATTTTCTGGCTCTGAACACGGTTTTCAAATCCAGCATACTTTCAATATTCATATCCTGTAGTTGTGGCTGTGACAACAACAGCTTCGAAAAAGTCACCATAAATAGGGAGAAGTTAGCCGCATTGCTGACCTGTATTTCGTTAACGTTCATAAAATCTTCTAATCCCCAATATTGTTTGGCATCTCGAAAATTGAATTCAATCTGAAAACGTAACTGATAATAATCGATGAGCTTGTCATAAGCTAACTCTAAATCATCACTAAATAACAGTACCTTTGCGGATCTACCTGTGGTCAGGTTTGTTTTGGCAATCACCACCACATTGAGCAGTTGAGGATTGATATACTCGATGCTTCTCACGATTAATGCAGTGTGTAGGACGATGTATTCGATGTCACGCCTTCTATTCGAGGCATACTGACAAAATGATGATTATTCTGGCATTTGAACGGCGACTAAGTTGTATAATCCCAGCCAAATAATAAGTAGCCTCGATGCAGCAACGCGGAATCGAGGAGGTATTAATGGGGTGTTCATGATGATGCCCTGATTATCCTCGATTCCGCTCCGCTTCATCGAGGCTACGTTTAGGTTCTATTGATAAGTCTTTCTAAGGTGACTAAAGCGAGTGGAGGAGTATAAAAATGCAGGCTATTGAATTTGAAGCAACCCCTTTTCAACATACTATCCGTATTCCTGATTCAGTCCCAGATGGTGTTTCACTTAGGGTATTGTTACTCGTTGATGAACAAACTATAAAGTCAAATCATACCGATAATAAGCACTGGAAAAGCTTACTGGGATCAATGCCCAATGTCGGTAGTGATCAAGATTTTACCCGTACTTTGGATTATGGACGTGAAATATCATGGGATTCTTGATTGACTTAAGTTCTATTGAGGTCTAGGAATGAAGTTTAAGACTTATCCAAGTTATAAGGATTCTGGCATTGAGTGGTTGGGTGAGGTGCCGGAGAGTTGGGAGACTAAGAGATTAAAGTTTTCTGTTGGATTGCGAGCCGATAAATTACAAGCAATAAACTCAGAGTTATCTTATATTGGTCTAGAGAACATTGAGTCATGGACAGGTAAGTTTTTAACTAACGATTCAACGTTTGAAGCGGAGGGAGCATCAAATTGCTTTAAAATTGGTGATGTATTGTTTGGAAAACTACGACCTTATTTAGCAAAGGCATTCCTAACTAAAACAGAAGGCCTATGTTCTTCTGAATTCTTAGTTCTAAAAGCTAACAAAATTACTCCCGGGTTTTGGCATCCTTCATAGCAGCCTAAAAGTAGTTGACACTTTTGATGTCAATAAAAAATTAACAACAAGCTACCGTAGCCATTAAAAAACGGCCAGTGACTTTAAAGATAAACGGCTTAGCTGTTTCTTAAATTTAAGAAAT
>CAIMEB010000041.1 GCA_903839855.1 uncultured Methylococcaceae bacterium | reverse complement strand
GGTAACGGTAACCCTGTAAGTGCCGCCAAACATCACTTTTTCGTAAAATGACAATGGAGAATAAAAAAACTTCGCGCTCAATAAATAGCTGAATCCCATGCCTGTCGTGGCTTGTAGCTTTTCCGTTCAGATACTAATTAATTAATTAACTAAATGTTTGTAACAAATTTAAAGAAAATACCATTCTCCAAAGCGAGCCGCTTGTCCTTTATACAATCCTTGATCATTAATCAAATTCCAAACTACGGCATTTTTAATCATAAAGCGTTTACCGGTGCTTGAGATTCGAATCCCCTCATAGCGATTAATATAACCATTCTGAGCGACTTCAGCTAATAGACGCGCTCTTTCTGTTTGATTAACCGATTCTGCTGATAATCTGGAGGGGAGCTTGGTGAAAGCTTCCCAACTGAGTTCGAATAGTTCCAATGCTTTTAAATTGGCGTAATTAAAAATGGGGTCGCTCTCTGTATTATGGCTGACTAATGCAAAAGGTGCATGGAATAATTGATACCCTAAGTCTTTTTCTGAAGATGCGCCTTCAATCAGCATTTTTGATAGTAAATGCTGATAACTGTTTCTAAGAAGAAGGGCGTGTTCAAGGAGGTAACTGTTTTCGTCATTGGGATATGGCACGTACACGGCTTTCTCATAAAAAATTTGCTTGAATAAATAGATTTACCGGTGGTTTATCGTAAGTACTGCATCGGATTGCTCGCAATATCTCTTGCAGCCAGAAACTGAGCGTAATAATTTCGTGAGGCAAAGCCGAATGCAGGGCCGTCATAAGTGTCTACAATAGATACAAAATCACGTCCCACTTGATTTTGGGCGCGTTTCATACCACCAACGCCATGGTTATAAGAGGTAATTGCGCTGGGCCAGTCCCCCAACTTGCTGTAGGCAAAACTCAAGTAGCGGGCAACTCCCGTCGCAGAAGCAATTGGATCAAGGCGTCGATCTATTTTATCACCACCGGGCATAAAGGTTTTTGCAGCAGCCTTTGTAAATTGCCACATACCTACTGCTCCAGCAGATGATTTAGCATCCGGTTGAAAAGAAGATTCTACATGAGGCAGAACCGCTAAATCTTCTGGCAAGCCAGCATCATGGAATATTTTTCTAAATTGCCTGTCGTAGCTACGACTGATCTCTAGGCCTTTCACAAAGCGTTCACGAGTTCCACGTTGAGAACGAACTCGACTATCTGCCCCCATTAGAACAGTATTAAGTTGCTTCCCACTGGTCTGCAATTTAGCGACTAATTGTCGATCATTCGAATTTAGTGGCGAATTAGTACGAACCTTATATTCAAGTTGAGCTAACTGCCCTTTCCAAAATTCACGACGACTTTTAACTATTTCTTTTTGCTCGGTTGTTAAGCTCTCATCAACTATACCGGGCAATGCGATGACTTCATAGATGACATTTAAGTAGCGATCATCGTGAAAAGCCACTTGTGATCGATACCAGGCGATATAGGTTTTACGCCAGAATTCGACCGCAGGTTCAAGTGCTGCAGGTCTTTGAAAAGTTCCTGAACGCATAGAGCCTTTAGGATAGTTTTTAGGAACCACACTATGTAACCGTGGTGAATAGTGGGGGGGGATTTTGTTAGGGTAAGCAGGATGATAGACCTGAGGTGTGACTGGAGGCTCAGGTGAAGGCGGATTGCTACTACAGGCATTTAATAGCGCAAGAGTAAGTAACAGCCAAATTCGCATAGTTAATGACTTCATTTTTGTAAAATTAAGATTCAAGAGGGTTTGATTCTGAGTAGATATTTATTAAGACGTAATCTTAACACTTAATTTCTGATGATTCGATTTGAATCATGAAATTCAATTTTATAAACCGTTAAGCAGCCATTCAGCTTAATTATGGCAAATTATTATCAACTAAACATGGGCATCCTTCATTTACCGGTTTACACTTTATGCAATTCCTGGCTTTATAAAGTCATGAAAACGGGTTTCTTTCGATGTACAAATGAACACAAACCTTCAGTTCATTGTACAATGAAGGTTTATATCCATGCCATTAGC
>CAIMEB010000040.1 GCA_903839855.1 uncultured Methylococcaceae bacterium | reverse complement strand
CTAATGGCATGGATATAAACCTTCATTGTACAATGAACTGAAGGTTTGTGTTCATTTGTACATCGAAAGAAACCCGTTTTCATGACTTTATAAAGCCAGGAATTGCATAAAGTGTAAACCGGTAAATGAAGGATGCCGAAGATTTTATTAGATAATCCCCGCTTATTTCAAGTGCCAGTAGTTCTCGCATTCAATCGAATGCGAGAACACTATTCTGAACTTTCTATAAATATATCAAAGCAGGAACAGCTATAAGTTTATTTAAACCGAGAATTACAAAGATTATATTTTAGCAGGGGCTTAAACCAAATATCGCTGATAAAAATAGACATTACCCGCTTTTTTTCCCGACTACGATTGTCTATCAACCAGTTCAATGTAGGCCATTGGAGCATCATCTCCAGACCTGAATCCACATTTCATAATACGCAAATATCCACCTGCTCTATTTTTGTATCTAGGCCCTAACTCATTAAACAGTTTAGTTACAACTTCTCTATCGCGTAATCTAGCAAAGGCTAGACGGCGTTTAGCCACACTGTCTTCTTTGGACAAGGTTATGAGAGGCTCAGCAAAACTTCTTAACTCTTTAGCTTTAGGTAAAGTAGTTTTTATTAATTCATGTTTAAACAATGAATTAGCCATATTGCTAAACAGAGCCTTACGATGGCTACTGTTTATGTTAAATTTTCTACCTGATTTACGATGTCTCATTATTCGAAGACCTAATATTAATGTGTTATTATTATATGAGTGTGGTCAGCAAGATTATCTGGCGGCCAATTCTCTAGCCGTACACCTAAAGACAAACCTTTTAATGCAAGTATATCTTTGATTTCAGTTAATGATTTCTTACCAAGATTTGGCGTTTTGAGAAGTTCTACTTCTGTTCGCTGAATTAAATCACCAATATAAAAGATATTCTCTGCTTTTAAACAATTGGCAGAACGTACAGTCAACTCTAAATCATCTACTGGACGAAGCAAAACGGGATCAAATATTTCTTCTACTTCGATTTCACTCTCAGAGATTTGATCATTTACTTTCTCAAAATCAACAAAGACAGACAACTGATCATGAAGTATAGTTGCAGCCATCTTAATCGTAGATTCTGGATTAACTGTTCCATTAGTTTCTAATTCAATCACTAATTTATCTAAATTAGTACGCTGTTCTACACGTGTACTTTCTACCTGATAAGCTACTTTTACAATAGGGCTAAATGATGCGTCTAATTGTAAAGCGCCAACAACCGGATTATGCTCAGAATTTAGTTTACGGACACTGACCGGCTCATAACCTCTTCCTCGACGCACTCTAATTTTCATCTTTAGAATGCCATTTTGTGTCAAATTAGCTATTACTAATTCTGGATTAACAATCTCAACATCATGTGGAAGAGAAATATCTGCTGCAGTTACACATCCAGCACCATTTTTTGACAAAGTCAATTCAACTTCATCTTTAGAGTGAAGAATAACAGCTAGCTTTTTTAAATTTAACAAGATATCAATAACATCTTCCTGAACACCTTCAATAGTAGTGTATTCATGAAGAACACCTTCAATCTCGACATCTGTAACAGCACAACCTGGAATTGTAGATAAAAGAACACGTCTCAATGCATTACCCAGCGAGTGACCAAAACCACGCTCAAGCGGCTCAATAACAATCCTGGAGTGATTAGGTGACTTACTTACTACCTCAACTAATCTTGGCTTTAGTAAGCCAGAAATAGGATTCTGCATTTATATCCCTCGGAACTACAATTATTTAGAGTAGAGTTCAACAACCAACTGCTCATTAATGTCACTGCCCAGATCAACACGATCAGGCAAAGAACTAAAAGTACCAGTCATCGTTTTTGAATTAACTTCAACCCAAGATGGAAAGCCGTATTGCTCAGTTACAGTAAGCGCATCAACAATTCTTTGTTGTTTTTTAGCTTTTTCTCTTATAGCTAAGACATCACCTGGTGAAACTTGATAAGAAGGAACATTTATCAAAGAACCATTGATCAAAATAGATTTATGAGAAACCAATTGGCGTGCTTCAGCTCTTGTAGAAGCAAATCCCATTCGATAAACAACGTTATCTAAACGCGACTCAAGTAGATGTAACAGGTTTTCACCGGTCGCACCCTTTTTCATATCTGCTGACTTATAGTAATTTCTGAATTGTTTTTCAAGAATTCCATAAATCCTGCGTAGACGTTGCTTTGCCCTTAACTGCAAGGCGTAATCCGAGCTACGAGCTCTTTTGGTTCCATGCTGCCCAGGTCTTTGATCTAACTTACATTTATTTTCTAGCGACTTACCTCTGCTTTTTAAAAACAGATCAGTCCCTTCTCTTCGACTCAATTTACAAGTAGGTCCAAGATATCTTGCCATAATACTACTCCAGATTCTTTAAACGCGGCGTTTCTTTGGGGGACGGCAACCATTATGAGGAATGGGCGTCACATCAACTATATTATTAATTTTAAACCCAAGGTTATTCAATGAACGAACTGCAGATTCACGACCGGGACCTGGGCCTTTAATCATGACATCAAGGTTTTTCATACCAAACTCTTGAGCAACAATTCCAGCTTTTTCTGCTGCAACCTGAGCTGCAAATGGCGTACTTTTTCTTGACCCACGAAAGCCAGAGCCACCCGATGTCGCCCAGGACAAAGCATTACCTTTTCTGTCGGTGATTGTTATGATTGTGTTATTAAAAGATGCATGTACATGCACAATTCCATCTGCAACTTCTTTTTTGATACGTTTTCTAGAACGATTTGGACTAGCCATTACTTAGAGCCTCTTAAGAAATATCTTATTTTCGAATGGGTTTACGCGGACCTTTACGAGTACGAGCGTTAGTTCTCGTTCTTTGACCCCTTAATGGTAGACCACGACGATGTCTTATTCCGCGATAGCAACCAAGATCCATCAAACGCTTGATATTCATAGAAACCTCACGACGTAGATCACCTTCTACTGTCATTTTCGAAACTACGGTACGAATAGCCTCTAATTGCTCTTCAGTTAGTTCTTTAATTTTAACGGAAGGCACAACACCAACCTTTTCGCAAATTTCACTTGCTGTTTGACGACCAATTCCATAAATTGCAGTTAATGCTATTACTGCATGCTTATGATCTGGTATATTTATCCCGGCAATACGTGCCATCTAGATACTCCCCTGAGTAGTACTCTAAAGTTAAGCGCCAAATTATAGCATTGCAGCAATTATGGCGCAACAAATTTTAGCCTTGTCTTTGTTTATGCCTTCCATCGACACAAATAACTCTAACAACACCATTTCTTTTTACAATTTTACAATTTCTACAAATTGTTTTTACTGAAGCACGAACTTTCACAGATAAACTCCTAAGTCTTGTTCTGCATTAATTATTTCTTTAGATTGGCTTTCTTCATCAATCCTTCATACTGTTGAGACATAACATGGGTTTGCATCTGAGATATAAAATCCATAACAACGACAACAATGATGAGTAATGATGTGCCACCAAAATAGAATGGAACGTTCCAATATACTATTAAAAACTCTGGCAACAAACAGACCAAAGTAATATAGAGCGCACCAATCAACGTTAAACGTGTCATTACTTTGTCAATGTAGTTGGCGGTTTGAATACCAGGTCTTATCCCAGGCAAAAAAGCACCTGATTTTTTTAAGTTTTCAGCAGTTTCTTTTGAATTAAAGACCAGAGCAGTATAAAAAAAACAAAAGAATACTATTGCAGTTGCATAAAACATAACATACACAGGCTGACCAGGCGACAACATGGTAGCGACATCCTGTAACCACGTAAAACCATCAGCGTTACCAAACCAGCCTGCAATAGTGGCTGGAAACAAAATTATACTTGAAGCGAAAATAGGTGGTATCACGCCCGCCATATTTAGCTTTAAGGGTAAAAAACTGCTTTGACCACCATATAACTTTCTGCCTTGCTGTCTTTTAGGGTAATTAATCAATATTCTTCTTTGACCCCGCTCAACAAACACAACCAGAGCCGTTACAGAAATGGAAATCAGGAATAGTAAAATAATGAAAGCACCATTCATTTCACCAGTTCTGGCCAACTCCAGAGTACCTCCTATGGCCTTAGGCAAACCTGAAACAATACCAGCAAAAATTATCATGGAAATACCATTTCCAATTCCTCTTTCTGTGACTTGTTCGCCCAACCACATTAAAAAAACTGTACCCGTAACTAATGTTATAGCCGTAATCGCAATAAAACCTACACCTGGATTAAGTACAACAGATAACCCGCCTGCAGTTTGATTCTGTAAAGCAAGGGATATACCTATAGCTTGAAATGTAGCTAAAACAACAGTGCCATATCTTGTAAACTGCGAAATCTTTCGACGACCTGACTCGCCTTCCTTTTTCAATTGCTCCATTGCAGGTATAACAACCGTCATCAACTGCATAATGATAGATGCAGATATATATGGCATTATTCCAAGTGCGAATAAACTTAAACGCATCAATGCGCCACCAGAAAACATGTTAAACATGTCAAGTATCGAACCACTTTGCTGTTCAAACATAACAGCCAAAGCTTTTGGATCAATACCAGGAACAGGGATATGCGAACCAATTCGATATACAAATAGTGCACCAAGAACGAAAAACAGCCTGGCTTTCAATTCCGATAAGCCATTACCTTTATTTGCCATTTGTGCAGTTGGAGTAGCCACTTAAACCTCTACTTTGCCGCCAGCCGCTTCAATTGAAACCTTAGCACCTGAGGTTACTTTTATACCTTTAACAGTGACAGCTTTAGTCAACAAACCAGATTGAATTATTTTAGCCGTCTTGGTAAAGATTGGAACAATATTAGCGTTAATTAATGAGCTAAGATCAATTACTGAATCAGATATTAAATTCAACTCACTCAGCCGAACTTCAGCAGCATACTTTCCATTTACAGATGTAAAGCCTATCTTTGGTAAACGTCTTTGTAATGGCATCTGACCACCTTCAAAGCCTACCTTGTGAAAGCCTCCACTACGAGATTTTTGGCCTTTATGACCTCTTCCACATGTTTTACCTAAAGTACATCCTATACCTCGTCCAACTCTTTTAGACTTTTTACGAGCGCCTTCACTCGACTGGATAGTATTTAAATACATTAAATTTCCTCCACTTTTAGCATGTATGATATTTTGTTAATCATACCTCTATTTTCGGGTGTATTCAGGATCTCAACTGTTTGGTTGATTTTTCGCAATCCTAAACCTTTTAGGCACGCCTGGTGACGCGGTAAGCGACCAAATTTGCTTTTTGTCATTGTTACACTTAATTTAGTACCAGCCATATCGCTACTATCCAATAATCTGTTCTACTGATAGACCGCGCTTCGCGGCTATCTGGTTAGCATTATGCATTCCAGTTAATCCATTTATAGTTGCTCTCACAACGTTTATTGGGTTACTAGTGCCAATGCATTTCGCCAATACATTATGAACACCTACAACTTCGAATACAGCTCTCATTGCACCACCAGCTATTATGCCAGTACCTTCTGAAGCTGGCTGCATATACACTTTTGCAGCGCCTGTCGTATTCATAATTGGGTATTGCAAAGTATCACCTTTAAGTGACACTTTACGCATGTTTTTACGAGCTTGTTCTAACGATTTTTGAATTGCAATTGGCACTTCACGTGCTTTACTCACACCGTAACCAACACGCCCTTCACCATCTCCAACTACTGTCAATGCAGTAAAACCGAAAACTCTACCACCCTTAACAACTTTTGCAACACGTCTTACGTTAACTAATTTTTCTTGTAAACCATCAGTACTAACCTGTGCTGGTGCTGTAGCCATTTTATTCTCCTAAAATTTTAAGCCGGCTTCACGCGCAGCATCAGCCAATGCTTTAACGCGACCATGATATTTAAATCCTGAACGATCAAAGGCAACTTCAGTTACACCAGCAGCTATTGCCTTTTCAGCAATAAACTTACCTACCAACGCAGCTGCCTCAGTATTACCCGTGTATTTTAACGTTTCTCTTATTTCTGCTTGATTGGTAGATGCACTGACTAGAGTTGTCTTTCCATCACCACTAATTACCTGTGCATAAATATGCAAAGATGTCTTATGTATTGATAGCCTAGTCGCATTTAAACTTTTAATTTTTGAACGCAACTTTAAAGCGCGCTTCATTCGAGATTGTTTCTTTTCCATTATGCTACCTTACTTCTTCTTAGCTTCTTTTCTTATAACATTCTCGTCAGAATATCTGACACCCTTTCCTTTGTAAGGCTCTGGAGGACGATAAGCTCTAATTTTTGCTGATACTTCACCCACCAACTGCTTATCATTACCTCTAACAATTATTTCAGTTTGCGTTGGTGTTTCTACTGTTATTCCAACAGGAACCAAATAATCTACAGGATGTGAAAATCCTAATGAAAGACTCAAAACATTATCTTTTGCTTGCGCTCTGTAACCAACACCAATCAATGTCAGCTTTTTTTCGAAACCCGCAGAAACACCAGCAACCATATTATTCAAAACCGCTCTTGCCGTCCCAGCTTGAGCAGTCGCTTTTTTATCTTCTTTATCCCATTGAACACTTGCAATGTTTTCGATAATGTCGACTGTTACAGATGAATTAAGCACATGTGATAACTGACCTTTGCTTCCTTTAACAATCACGTTATTTCCATCTAATTTAATTTCTACTCCACTTGGAATATTAACTGGAGCCTTAGCAATTCTTGACATGACGCACCTAGATTAGCAAACAGTACAAATAACTTCACCGCCGTGACCTATCGCACGCGCAGCTCTATCAGTCATTACACCATTAGATGTTGATACAATAGCAATCCCCAAGCCGCCAAGTACTTTTGGCAATTCGTCTTTAGATTTATAAATACGTAAACCAGGCCTACTAATTCTTTTTATTGCTTCAATTACAGGAACACCTTTATAGTACTTTAATTCAATAGTCATTTCTGTATGACTACCTATGGTCTCTATACTAAAGTCTGTAATGTATCCTTCTTCTTTAAGTACTTTTGCAATCGATACTTTTAGTTTTGACGAAGGCTGTTTAATACTTTTTTTACCAGCAGATTGACCGTTTCTTATACGAGTCAGCATATCTGCAACTGGGTCTGTCATACTCATTTCATTTTCTCCAAAATTGATCTAACAGATCTTACCAACTTGCTTTGACAACACCAGGAACATCACCGCGCATTGTAGCCTCTCTTAATTTATTTCTACTAAGACCAAACTTGCGATAATATCCATGTGGACGTCCAGTTAAATTACAACGGTTTCTAACCCTTGTCAAACTTGAGTCCCTTGGTAACTTTTGGAGCTGTAAATGAGCTGCTTCCTTTTCTTCATAAGAGGCACCAGGTGCTCTGATGATTTCTTTTAAACTTTTACGTTTAACGTCGAATTTCTTAACCAGTTTTTTACGTTTATCTTCGCGCGCAATCATCGATTTTTTTGCCATGATAAAACTACCTCTTAACTCTTAAATGGAAAATTAAACAACTTCAGCAGTGCCAAACCTTCTTCATTGGTTCGAGCCGTAGTTGTGATCGTAATATCCATTCCTCGCAGAGCATCGATTTTGTCATAATCAATTTCAGGGAATATTATTTGCTCTTTAACGCCCATGGAATAATTTCCACGACCATCAAAACTCTTTGAGCTTAACCCTCTAAAGTCGCGTATTCGTGGTATTGAAATACTTATTAATCGATCCAGGAACTCAAACATGCGATCACTGCGCAAAGTTACCTTACAGCCAATCGGCATGTCGTCACGAATTTTGAATCCAGCTATTGATTTCCTAGCTAACGTAACTACTGGTTTTTGACCTGAAATTTTCTCAAGGTCAGATAAAGCAGATTGCAGAACCTTTTTATCGGCTACAGCGCCACCAACACCCATATTTAGTGTTATTTTAGTAATTCGAGGAGCCTGCATAATAGATTTATAAGCAAATTGCTCAACTAACGCCGGAAGGATTTTTTCTTTATATACGGTTTCTAATCTAGCCATGATTCATCTGCACCTTACACATCAACAATTTCATTTGTTGATTTAAAATATCTGACTTTCTTTCCATCTTCCAGAAATCTAAAGCCAACTCTATCAGCTTTCTTTGTTTGTGGATTATACAATCCAATGTTGGAAATACTAATTGGCATATCCTTGTCAATTATTCCGCCAGAGACACCGGCATTAGGATTTGGTTTTTGATTTTTCTTAGCTTGATTAATTCCTTCAACCAATACCTTGTCCCCTTTTAAAATCTTGGTCACCCTACCGCTCTTACCCTTATCTTTACCGGTACGAACAATAACATCATCACCTTTTTTAATTTTCGCCATTTTTAAACCCTACCTTAAAGTACTTCTGGAGCAAGAGAGATAATTTTCATGAATTTTTCTCCTCTCAACTCACGAGTTACTGGGCCAAAAATACGTGTACCAAGCGGTTGCAAGTTATTATTCAGAATAACTGCAGCATTGCCATCAAAACGTATAACCGATCCATCTGATCTACGAACACCTTTACGTGTTCTTACAACCAGAGCATTATACACTTCGCCTTTTTTCACTCTTCCTCGTGGTATTGCATCTTTTATGCTTACTTTAATTATGTCACCAATACCAGCATAACGGCGATGAGACCCTCCTAATACTTTGATACACATGACCCTTTTTGCACCGCTATTATCGGCGACGTCAAGGTTAGTTTGCATCTGAATCATGATTTATTCCTACAATTTGTATATAAATAGATGAATGCTATTTGTTAGCACTTTCTAAAACTTGAACCAACATAAAAGTTTTGTTCTTAGACAACGGACGACATGGCGTTATTGCTACCACATCACCTTCGCTGCAAACATTTTCTTCATCATGAGCCATCATTTTAGAGGAGCGCTTAATGTATTTTCCATAGACAGGATGTTTTACTACACGCTCTACTAAAACTGTAATGGTTTTATCCATTTTATTACTAACAACTTTACCAGTGATAGTTCGCAATTTAGTTACATTCTCACTCATAATTATGCGCTCGCCACTTCATTCAATAGGGTCTGGATACGTGCTACTTCTCGTCTTACCTTTTTCACCTGAGCAGGTTTTGACAATTGACCCGTACCTTTTTGCATTTTAAGATTAAACCGTTCGCGAGACAAATCGACCAGCAAATTCCCTAATTCTTCTTTACTCTTTTTACGTAATTCACTTGCTTTCATTACATTATAGTCCGTGCTGTAAACAGTGTTTTCAATGGTAGCTTAGCCGCTGCTAAGGCAAAAGCTTCGCGAGCTAACTCTTCAGAAACCCCTTGTATTTCATACAACATAGTTCCTGGTCTAACTTGAGCAACCCAGTATTCTACACTACCTTTTCCTTTTCCCATACGAACTTCTAATGGTTTTTTGGTAATTGGTTTATCCGGGAAGACTCTTATCCATAATTTCCCACCACGCTTAACGTGACGCGTAATTGTTCTACGACCCGCCTCAATTTGCCTTGCAGTTAATCTGCCTCGACCAATTGACTTTAAGCCATATTCACCAAAACTGACTGATGAACCACGTACTGCAGTACCGTTATTTCTGCCTTTATGTTGCTTACGGAATTTTGTTCTTTTAGGTTGAAGCATGACTGTATTCCTTCAACTATTTCTTAGATTCTGAATTAATAGATGCTAAATGCGCATCCATATCATATACTTCGCCTTTAAATATCCATACTTTAATGCCTATAATGCCGTATGTTGTATGGGCTTCAGCAGTTGCATAGTCTATATCAGCTCTTAGCGTATGTAGTGGTACCCGACCTTCTCTATACCACTCGCTTCTCGCAATTTCAGCGCCATTTAAACGTCCGCCAACATTAATCTTGATACCTTCAGCACCCAAGCGCATAGTATTTGTAACTGCACGTTTCATTGCTCGACGATACATGATTCTTTTTTCTAATTGCTGAGCAACACCTTCAGCAACTAATTGTGCATCTAATTCTGGTTTTCTAATTTCTTCAACATTTAACTGAACAGGAATACCTATCATTTTTGATATTTCTTGGCGCAATGAGTCAATATCTTCACCTTTCTTGCCAATTACTATACCAGGTCGCGCAGTGTGAACTGTTATATGCGCATTATTGGCAGGTCGATTGATCTGAATACGACTTACAGATGCATGCGCTAACTTCTTCTTTATAAATTCTCTAACTGTTATATCCTGATGTAGGAAAATCGAATAATCATGGCTGTTTGCGTACCACCTTGAATTCCAATCTTTAACAATACCAAGGCGTATACCCGTTGGATGTACCTTTTGACCCATTTTCTTCCCCTACTCGAATTCTGCAACTTTGACTGTAATATGGCAGGTTCTTTTAAGGATATGATTTGCATTCCCTTTAGCTCTTGCCCTAAATCTTTTTAGAGTCGCCCCTTCATTTACATAAACGGTAGACACTCTTAATTCATCTATATCAGCACCTTCATTATGTTCTGCATTGGCGATTGCTGATTCAAGTATTTTTGTGAATATTGAAGCTGCATTTTTTGAACTGAATTTCAATGTGCTCAATGCTTTTTCAACTGTCAAACCACGAATTTGATCACCGACTAATCTAGCTTTTTGCGCTGATAACGGAGCGTTATTCAATTTAGCTGTTGTTTCCATCACTTCCTACCTAGACTTTTTGTCAGCCACGTGGCCTTTATACGTTCGAGTGGGTGCAAACTCACCTAATTTATGCCCGACCATATTCTCAGAAATGAGAACCGGAATGTGCAGTCGCCCATTATGGATTGCAATAGTTAAGCCCAGCATATCTGGAATAATCATTGATCTTCTTGACCATGTTTTAATTGGTTTCCGATTATTGCTACTAGCGGCATCTTCTACTTTCTTTAAAAGATGATGATCAATAAAAGGACCTTTTTTAATTGAACGCGGCACTTTACTTCCTCTCTATTTCTGCTTACGTCGTCTGACAATCATATTGTCAGTACGTTTGTTTTTTCTAGTTTTGTATCCCTTAGTTGGCATACCCCATGGCGAAACAGGATGACGACCACCTGATGTTCGCCCTTCACCACCACCATGCGGATGATCAACTGGATTCATAACAACACCACGCACGGTAGGTCTAACACCACGCCATCTTGAAGCACCTGCTTTTCCTAGAGAAGCCAAATTATGTTCTGAATTCGAAACTTCACCGATCACAGCCCTACAATCTGCCATAACCTTTCTCATTTCTCCAGAACGCAATCTTATTGTAGCATGAGCACCATCTCTAGCCACTAACTGTACTGATGTCCCTGCGCTTCTTGCGAGCTGAGCACCTTTACCTGGCTTCAATTCTACACAGTGAACTGTAGTACCCATTGGTATATTTCTCAGCGGCATACAATTTCCTGCTTTTACAGGCACTGTTTCAGATGAAATAATTTCCTGACCAACAACTACACCTTTAGGTGCAATGATGTATCTACGTTCTCCATCATTAAACAAGATTAACGCAATATTAGCTGTTCTATTCGGGTCGTATTCCAAGCGTTCCACTACCGCTGGAATATCTAGTTTATTTCTTTTAAAATCAACAATACGATAGTGTTGCTTGTGGCCACCACCGATATGACGTGTTGTTATACGCCCCTGATTATTACGACCGCCACTTTTACTTTTTTTAGCCAGTAAAGGTGCAAATGGTTTGCCCTTGTATAAATCATCATTTTTGATGCGTACAACAAACCGTGATCCCGGTGACGTCGGTTTTGATTTTACAATCGCCATGCTTTCTACCGTTTCCTATTGATCTATTACTTTAATAAATTAAGCAGCAGAGAATTCAATATCATGACCTGGCTTTAGCTTTACATAAGCTTTCTTCCAATCAGATCTCTTACCCAATGTTTTGCCAGCTCTTTTGATTTTGCCTTTTACATTCAAGACATGAACCGAATCTACTTCAACACTGAACATTAATTCAACTGCATTTTTTACTTGTTTTTTTGATGCTGATTTCTTAACCTTAAAAACAAACTGATTATTGTCTTCAGCTACAAAGGTACTCTTCTCAGAAATAATTGGAGCTTCTATAACTCCTGCCAACTGATACTTATTAATACTCATGCTAAGCGCTCCTCTAACTGTTTCAGCGCACCTGGTGTTGCTATTACTTTATCGGCTGAAACCAAAAGCACTGGATTCAGATTTATTGCCTCAATAACATCAACATAAGGAATATTTCTGGATGCCAAAGCTAGGTTCACGTTAACTGCTTCAACAACTATTAATATTCTTTTAGCATCTATTTGTTTTAATTTTTCGTTTAACTCTTTTGTCTTCGATGAGGCAAGTAGAATATCACTACTTACAACTAATCTATCTTGTCTTAATAACTCAGACAATATTGACTTTATGCCAACCCGAAACATCTTTTTATTCAGCTTTTGATCATAAGATCTTGGTCGAGCAGCAAATGCTACACCACCTGTGCGCCAAATAGGACTGCGTATTGTACCAGATCTCGCACGTCCTGTCCCTTTTTGTCTCCATGGTTTAGACCCGCCACCACTTACATCAGATCTTGTCTTCTGACTTTTTGTACCGGTACGAGATCCAGCCATGTAACGTACTACAAGCTGATGAATCAGTGTTTCATTAAAAGACTGACCAAATATAGATTCGTTAACTTCTATTTGACCAGAAGAATCTTGTTCATTTAAAGCAGGTATTTGCAAACCCATGGCTTAACCTTTATTTCGCAATTTTATAGCGGGTGTAATTATAACGTCTCCGCCTTTAGCACCAGGCACAGCACCTTTTACTAAAATTAAGTTTCTTTCTGTATCCACTGAATGAATGGTGAGATTTTGTATGGTAGTTCTTACGTTACCAAGATGACCTTCCATTTTTTTACCTTTGAATACACGCCCAGGAGTTTGACACATACCAATAGAACCCAACACCCTGTGTGAACGCGAGTTGCCATGAGTTGCATCCTGCATGCTGAAGTGATGTCTTTTAATACCACCAGCAAAACCTTTACCAATACTATGCCCCTGCACATCAACTACCTGACCTGCTGAGAATATATCCACTGACAACTGAGATCCGGTAGAAAAATCTAACCCCTCCCCGTCCTCTAATCTAAACTCCCAAAGACCACGCCCTGCAGTCGTATTGGCGGATGCATAATGACCAGCTAACGCTTTATTTACTCTTGAAGATTTTTTATCTCCTGCAGCTACTTGAATGGAGCGATACCCGTCTACTTCAAGACTCTTCACCTGAGTAACTCTATTTGAGTCAACTTGGAGAACAGTAACAGGTACTGACGAGCCATCTTCACAAAAAACTCTGGTCATACCACATTTACGACCTATAAGACCTATTGACATCTGCCAATTCCTCTATTTTTAATTCAATTTTATTTGGACATCAACACCAGCTGCAAGATCCAACTTCATTAATGCATCTACTGTTTTCTCTGTTGGCTCAACGATATCCAGCAATCTTTTATATGTTCTTAGTTCATATTGATCTCTAGCATCTTTATCAACATGAGGAGAAATCAAAATGGTAAAGCGTTCTTTTTTAGTAGGCAAGGGAATGGGACCTTTAACTTGAGCCCCAGTTCTTCTTGCAGTTTCTACTATCTCACCAGCCGATTGATCGATCAACTTATGGTCGAATGACTTTAATCGGATTCTGATAGTTTGATTAGACATATTAATTACTCTATTATTGATGCAACAACACCCGCACCGACTGTACGACCGCCTTCACGAATCGCAAAGCGCAATCCATCTTCCATAGCAATCGGTGAAATTAACTTTACTTTTACAGAAATATTATCGCCAGGCATCACCATTTCTACGCCTTCTGGCAAATCAACTGCACCCGTTACGTCAGTCGTTCTAAAATAGAACTGTGGACGATATCCATTAAAGAATGGCGTATGACGACCACCTTCTTCTTTTGATAGAATGTATATTTCTGCATTGAAATGAGCATGTGGCTTAATGGTGTTTTTATGGGCTAACACCTGTCCACGCTCTACATCATCTCTTTTGGTTCCTCTTAACAACAACCCTACGTTGTCTCCCGCTTCACCCTGATCAAGCAATTTACGGAACATTTCAACACCGGTTACTGTTGTCGATACAGTAGGTCGGATACCGACTATCTCAACTTCCTGTCCAACTTTGATAATACCGCGCTCGATACGACCCGTTACTACTGTACCTCGACCTGAGATTGAAAACACATCTTCGATAGGCATCAGGAAAGCGCCATCAACCGCTCGCTCTGGTAATGGGATAAAGCTATCCAGCGCTTCTACCAATTTAACAACTGACGGCATTCCAATTTCGCTTTCATCGCCTTGCAGTGCCAGTAAGGCAGAACCCCTAATAATGGGGGTATCATCACCAGGAAACTCATACGTATCCAGTAATTCTCTAAGCTCCATCTCTACCAATTCGAGCAACTCTTCATCGTCAACCATATCCGCTTTATTCAGGAACACGACCACGTAAGGAACACCAACCTGTCTTGCTAACAGAATGTGCTCTCTGGTTTGCGGCATTGGACCGTCCGTAGCGGCGCAGACAAGTATAGCACCATCCATTTGCGCAGCACCTGTTATCATGTTTTTTACATAATCAGCGTGACCCGGACAATCTACGTGCGCATAATGACGATTTTCTGATTCATATTCAACATGTGATGTTGCAATGGTAATACCACGCGCTCTTTCTTCTGGCGCATTATCAATTTGATCAAATGCTTTTACTGCACCGCCATGCAATTTAGCCATCACTGTGGTCAATGCCGCAGTTAATGTGGTTTTGCCGTGATCAACGTGACCAATTGTGCCTACGTTTACGTGGGGCTTACTACGT
>CAIMEB010000039.1 GCA_903839855.1 uncultured Methylococcaceae bacterium | reverse complement strand
TATTCGATGCCCATAATTTTAGCACAGGTAACCGCTAATCAAATATGTTATGGACTCGGCTTACATTTGATGAATTATACAAACCCCGTCACGCTTCATACTCTAACCCCAGTTATTCCAGTAAGGGCAATCCCTTGCGGTTGCCCTTATAACATAGTGACATCAAAGGGCAGGCGTAAAACCAGCCACTACGATAAAAAAGTATATCAGAAATATAACTTTACTCTGACCCCAGTTATTACTACGATAAAAAAGTATATCAGAAATATAACTTTACTCTGACCCCAGTTATTCTTACTCTGACCCCAGTTATTAAAATATCTATTTTGGAGCTTAGATTGTTTTTACTGAAAACACTGGCAACTAACCAAAAATCCAAACAGAAACAGTATTTACAATTCAGATTTACAGAGTTTTTAAGTCTCTATAAAGCACTGCGAGCACACCACAAATGCAAACAAAGAAATACATTATTATAACCTATTGATTTTATTTTATATTATTTCCACAATTAGAATTGCTGTGTATCTTACCTAAATCCGTGATTTTCGATATACTATTCTTTGACACCTATGAAAGATAACATAGTTTTTTCTATAGCCTCTATTGTCCTACCACCTCTAGGCCCAAACCAACGATAGATAAAAGCACGACGCATCAGAGCTTTTACAATCAATCGGGTTTCACGCTCGGACAACACTTGTGGCTGGCTATAAAAAGTACTGGCCAGTACTGGCAATAATCGTAGTAAGTACACATCGTCAGCTATCACCGCGAACGTGGGGTGCCAAGTGTCGAGTGGATACCATGCGAGACGCGCTTTTTCCAGCGCCGACAGGATCAATTCGAGACCATAATTTCGTGCGTCGATAATGACAATATTTTCCGCTGGAATCATTGTTGCAGTACTTAAAATTGCATTCGTGTCGATGACATCCTCGGCCAATCGAGAATCTTTCATCCATTTTGCGAAAGGCACATAACCAGTTAATGCCGATGTACTCATCTCATCCAACTGATTTCCTGCTGCATTGATTTGAATGACTTCGCGGCTGATCACATCAAAGTCGAGCACAATCGCGTCGGTGCTTTTAGTGGCGGCCAAGCGCAACAAAAGCGCATGCACTGCATTCTGATGATGTAGCCAGCCATTTCCAGAAATTACCGCAAGATTCATTTTTTCTCCTTCGCATAATAGGAAAATGGGGTTGTATCAATGATACTTCGATAACAACCAAGAAACCCGCTTGGAAAGTAGAGAGCCTTTCTATTTCCTAATATCAGTAATGTGGCAGAAATAAAAGTTCCTATATAAATTATTGGGCTAACACTGGGGAGATAATCCAACAAAGTCCCAGCAAATATCTCTTTTCTTGGACGCTGGCTGGCATGATTGAGCAATTGATCGCTTTCACTCACTAGTCCCCTGATGGCTTTATTGCCATGTTCAAGGAAATGCATCATCAGGTATTCGCGCCGCGAGTAGGGCAACTGATCCAATACCAGCAATTTTTCATAGTCGATAATCAGCGCCATCAACGCCTTCCGCTGAATAGGAACTTTTATGCAATGAGTAGCCTGAACCAGTGCCTTGAGTCGCAAAGTGGTATTCAATCCCGCACTAGAAGGCAATGGCATCATCACAGCATTGAGGACATATTTACTTGAAAATCGCGCTAAATTATCTTGCATTTGCCTATGTAAAATTTTCATCAGTGGCTTGCGCGGTATTGGAAAAGCTTCGAGTGCCGGCCGATATTGCTCCAGCGTGCCGTTACGCGATTCGTAAAAAACTGCACCATGCACTGAAAGAAGTGGTCGCGCAATCAGCGACTGAGTAATTGCATGCGGGTTAATACGTGATGGGATACCCATCGCCTCCGCACGCTTGCCATGATCCAAATCTTCAAACTCAGTCCAAAAAAGATTTTCATCTTGTGGGCATATCAACCATACTGAGCGCTTGACCAGGTACAGACTCCCTGTAAGATAGCTGCTTGGTACGTAGCGCAGTGGGTTCCCGTAATAAAATCCTTCGCCGTCGGTAAGAGGAAGGACGGATGGGGAAACCGGACTCGTGGCAGCTACATCGTTATTGCGCATGATGCCAAGAGCCGACATCGCAGCAATCTTCGGTGCGATGTTAAAGTCTGAATACCTTCTGGGTACGAAATTAAATCGGTCATCAAAATACAAACTCTGAAATGTGGTCATCGGATAAAATTCACCAAATTTCTTGACCGCTTTATCGAATTGTTTAGGTAAAAAAACACGGTCATGCAAAATACAGAGGTTTTCATGTGTCGCTTCTTGTGCCAATCGATTCTTCTTGGCGCATATCTGCACCGGCGGTGCCGTGATGTCCTCGCCAACGATGCGCACCTGATCCCAATAATGGAAGTTTTCCCCTGGCCGTCCGCACAGCAGGATTTCTTTGTGCGGCAAGTCCAGTTCCAATATTCGCCTGACAACCACGTTTAGTAACGTTGCATCCTCCGGGCCGACCGGTATGCCAAATGTCCAGGCATTTTTACCTGCATCTTTTTCAGCAGGCAATGGTGCTACTTTCCGCAACACAAGTCCCTCAGCATCCTGCTTCTCGATAATCAAACTTCCTTGGAAGTAAGAACGCAAAAGATAACTTTTTTTAACATAGTCACCGGCCAGCGTAATGCTGCGTCCTACGGACATAAAGTGTACGGCATCCCAGAACAACAGTGGCGCCAGCGGCGAATCACTTTCAACACTGTAAAAAACAAGGTCAGTGTCGGGCAGCATGTCGAGGCGCTTGCAAGCATGCATGTTTCTCAATACTGTTGTACGTTGCCAGGTATCCAGTGGACGAAAGGTTACCACTGTAGCCGCTTTGGCCATGGCTATAATCTCTTCTGGTAGCGGCATTAGACTGTTTTTGCCACTGCCGCCATAAGAAAGTTTTTTGTAATGCTTTAATTGAATAATCGCCATGGCTATGCGGGGTATTTGTCGTTTAATGCGCCCGGGGTCTTCACTACGACATTGATCGCATCAGTAAGCGCTTCAAAACCGGTGATATCACCAGGCTCCATCACCAGAATATCACCTGCATGCCATTCCTGCCCCACCATAATCACAGTACCTGACAAGATGAGTGTCGTCTCGGTTGCAATCTTATGAAAATGAGGCTCCTCTTTGTCACCAGCTTTGTAGTACTTAACAGCTACTTCGCAGGCATCCGTTTGACATGCTGTAGGCTCAAAAGCTCCAACAAACCAGCCTTTCGTCATATCATTTAATCGAGCATTCTTCATCCGTCGTCCCCGTAACCATGTATTGATTCAAAATATTGTAATTGTCTTTGAGTTTTTAATGGATGATATTTCTTGGAATCTATTTCTTTTACGCCTATTTTAGCTTGATTAAGCACCATCTCATTAAATACAGGACAAATATAAAAAACACCATCGACATGTGCATCTTTTCTGATCATATTTTTAACCGCCTCTACAAAATCTTTACCTAGTGCATACCAATATAAGCCAGCAGTTGCATGATTACTAATTGGATTTTTTTCAGCTGCTTCTATCACCAAGCCATCAGCACTTAACCGTACATAAGAATAACGAGGGTGTATTGAAGAGAAAACAACAGTACCTCCATCAAGTTGACGCAGCCTAAAATCGCTAATGATATCCTCCAAATTAATATCGACTAGCTCATTTGCATTCATAATCAATAATTCTTTATCATTTTCAATAAAAGGCGTACCCAATAGTGCCGTACAAGCAGCACCTGGAGTTGTTCCATTAACTTTTATTACAACAGATTCAGGGTTTAACCGCGCAACAACGCTATCAAGATGAAAACGACTGACATCTTCACTTCGCAAGGCAAAAATAATGTTCTCAGGCTTTAATAACTTACATTTATTAACAATATGCTCAATTATTGGAACGCCATCGAACTCAATCAAACATTGTGGATAATCACCGTCTCGAGTATCGTATTCGGGTTGTCCTGCTGATAAAACTAGGATGTTCATTAAGCAACCTGTTCATTTGAAGCGTTAATTTGATTAATTCGCGCCATGATATTTTCAATATTAGTGTCGGTGACTTCACGTACTTCTAGTACGTATGCACCTGATGCCCTTGCAGCCTTAATTCCATTTTCATTGTCTTCTACGATTAAACATTGATCAGGACGAACTCTAAAATGCTCAATAGTCTTGATATATATCTCTGGATCAGGCTTGCCCATTACTACATCTTCTGCAGAAAATTTTACATCCAAATAAGGTGACAATCTAGCCTTATCCATCATTACATCAATGGTTGTGCGAATTGAATTTGACGCGACAGCAATTTTATATCCAGCACTTTTCAATCGCGACAAGGCATATTCATGAACGAACTTTGGTCGACAAAGCGTATGCAACATATCCATTGTATAAGCTTGCTTCATTTCGTTAATAAAGTTATGTAATTCTTTTGGCAGACCACTTTCTAAGGAAAGCAACTCTAACTTTCGTTTGGTGGGTAAACCATCATAACTGGTTAGATGCTCATGACGGGAAATATTAAAACCAAAAAGCCTAAGCGCTTTATTTAAGGACTCATAGTGCCAATCCTTGGCTTCTATTAATACACCATCCATGTCAAAAATTACAACTTTAATTTTTGAATTATTTTTCATAAAAAACTCCACTTTATTAAGTTAGATAGCGTATCAATCTTTCACAATAGTACTAGAAAAACGTTGCCTTGCTAATTCTGGATAATCAGTGCAAAGCAGTAGTTGTGGATTGTTAGCAATTCTACTTAATGATTCCCAAAGATCGGTAGGATCTTTTCCATGCAATTCAGACGAAACAATACAAACCCGTTTGCCACGATTAAGTAAATTTTCAATAACAGTATTGTTGTACCATTGTTCACCGAACATATCTAACCATACTCCTTGTGACTCTTCCAAGTAAGCCGGTTCAAGCTCAACCTCGCTCATACGTGTAAAAACGGGATTGCCTGCATTTAAATGATTTCGCATATCAGGTACCGACATATCAAAGACAAACCAGTTTTGTACCTGCCGACTTTGCATTACACTACCTAACATTTTAGCTAGCCCATCACTTTTGATGTTGATAGCAAGAGGGATATTTTTACCATTCAATATATCAATAAATTGCTCAAGCTTCATTTCATGACCTTGTGGCATATCATGTGAAATTAAGAGATCACCTTTACAATCTCTAATATCTGTTTCAGTTCCAAAATCTAAATCGAAAGATCGTTGAAATGCAATCTTTGTATTTTTTTCATCAGGTACTTTCCAATATCCACGATGGGACATGACAATCATTATTGCACTCCGCAAGCATGCTTGGAAACAGGTAAAGCCAAAAATGCATTTAAATCTGAAGGAATTCCAAGTCCATGCATACCAGCACCATCAAAGCCGATGTTATATATGCCAATTTTTTCACCCTTACTAATTAACTGGTTATAAGCGGGGGCTACGTAAAACTCACCATTTACACGCAAGTTTTCCGCAATCATCGATTCAACAGCAGCTACAAAATCTTGTCCATGACGAAAATTATAAATTCCCACAGTCGCCTCATCTGAGATCACTTCTTTCTCAACTACATGTGTAGCATATCCTTCATCATCAAGCCCCACAAACGACCATTTAGGGTCATTAGATTGCATGGTCATAATCAAACCATCAATACCTCGCACTTCCATCTGTGCCAGATATGCATTAATATCACAGTCAACATACTGATCACTATTTGCAATCATGAGTTCATCATCATTATTTATCAAAGCCTTTGCCGCAAGCACGGTACACGCCGCTCCCTCGGTAAGTCCATCCAGTTCAATAATACTGCACCCCTCTGCCCAAGCAGAAAGCTTTTCTTTTAATCCATAAGCAGCAACATGCACAGCTTGGCAAACAAAAATAAAACGATGAGCGCACTTGGGACGCAAATTATCAATTACAACTTTAATCATCGGCTGACCATGTATAGGAATGAGTGGTTTTGGATCAACATAACCTTCCAGTGCAAAACGACTACCTGCACCGGCCATAGGGATAACTATATTTAGCACATACACTCCTTTTAAATTTATAAGTAATTATTTTTAAACTGCTCTGAAATTAAAAACGCTCTAAGAATCGCGCTTACAACAGGCTTGATAAAGGGTTTTTTTATTAATGGCATTAGTGGATTTGTTACAAACATTACCGAGCTTGCTATTTTTTTTATTTGTTTGCGTCTTAATGCTGCTTGATATGTCGTTATATCAACTTTAAACCCAGGATCATTCACCACATTCAATAAATACCAATCAAGAAATTTTAGACAATTCAAATACTGAAAGGATGATTTTGACGCTTTGATATATTTTCGACAAATAATACCAAACTGGCTTAAATCTAATATTAAAAACTCACGAGCAATAAACTTATCATGATTTATTAGTATTTCGCCTGAAATATCATTATGGTATACAGGAGTTACATAACCTAACTTGCTTGCATACTGTACTGCAATATATTGTTCAATTGCAAACCTAGACCGGTAAAGTTTATCAAAATATGTAGAATGTGCAGCATAATAATTTTGATCGTAATATGTTGCATCATCCTTAGACATAAATGAAGCTTTCCACATTTGCTGAATTTTTTTTGTAAGTCCAAATGCAACCCAATCAGAAATATGAAACGGCATTTGTTCATACATACGTGGATCAATAGTAAAAAAACTAGGAACTACAATTCTTTCATGCCCATCCGTTGTTTTACCATATTTAGAGTAGTATTCAAGAAACCCCGTATACTGTAATTCGCAATCAAGCCTCAACTTTAAAGTATATCGAGTTAGAACTTTCTCCAAAATCTGTGACGAACAAATAATTTGACGATTTACATTATTGTCAATATATGGAGTATTTTTTTTAAAACTGGGCAATTGACCAGGATCTTTTAAAAACTCTACATGACTAATCTCTAATTCCCTTGGAACTTCACAATCATTCCAAGTACCAAGCAATATTGGTGAGTCAGGAAAAACAAGTCTTATCTCTGCTAAATTTTCAAAAAAAAGTTGATATTCTGCACTGCCTTTCAAAGGCATATTACCTTGGAAAACAATTGACATGTCTCTAGACTCTATCACTTTAAATTAATCTGTAAAAATGTTATTAAAGTTGTTAGACTTTTTTAAGAACGCGATAAAAAGGCAATCTCACTTATCGCAACACCCAAAAGTCGATGATCATTACTTTCAGAATTTATTTCTGAAGGAACAGTTAATTTTGAACAGCTAAAGCCGATATTGCTCCAAGGCCTCCTAAAAGGCTGCACTTGATCAATAAGCCCTTCTATCAATAACCGTCCATATTCATCTTGCCTTTCTATTTTCAGCTTAACTAAATTACCATCAATCAAAATTGAAAGGTCTTCAATCTTCCAATTATTTGTAACAAAATGTACTTTAAATTTTAAACCATAAGTCGTCTTTGCAAGTGCCCGTTTAATTTTACCGTGCATCCCCAACCACCTGAAGACGTTACCATCCCTATTATCTATTTCAGGAGGAAAAAAATTAAACTCAGAATTATGCACATATAATGGAAAACCTAATTCATTAGATATAACACCTCGAATATAATTAATAGATTCCAATCTTTTCTCTATAGAATCACCGGAAGCACCTATCTTGTAGGTTGACAAACTAGGATTAAGAATCGACAGTATATTTAAAGATTTATTATCAAAAAGATAAAATAAAGCATCTCGGTATAATATAAAAAAAACATCAAGTTTTCGCTCAAATAATCCATTCAAAGCCAATGAACGAAATAACAAAGCTTCTGGATTTTTTAACCCTTCATTATAAGATCGATGCAAATAATGATAAGTTTTTGCATACTTTCCAAACGCTGTTGGATTCGCTAAACACAACATATCATTGCTACCAGACCAACTCATCTGTTCAGGTATATATACATCACAATCAGTGACATATTCTATTTCAGGTAAAAACTGCTCATGAAAGAAAACATCAAATCTTGTTCTAAAAACTAAATCGTAATTTTCAGTTGAAATAGCATTATAACCATACCAAATCTCGTACCACATTTTAACCACAGTTAATGCAATAGGTAAATCATGAAAAGATTCAACGGCCTTATCGCTATCGATACTAGGCACTACAATACATTTGATATTTGGAATAATTTTCTTTATTCTATAAATCGTATCTGCATCCGCAAATTCTTCGCGCATTACAGCGTAATAAGTAGCATTGAACTCGCTAAGTAAAAATTGTAACGTCGGCAAGCATCTCTCATATTGACGTGGTACACCCGTAATTAAAACAGCTACTTCTTTCATTAAGAAATTAGACCTCATTTAAATAAAAATCGTAAGCTTTAGATATATCATTAAAATCAGTCAAAACGCCTGATTTTAAAACTGCTGCACGACTGCAATATTGCTCTACTGCCCTAACATCATGAGAAACTATGATATAAGAACAGTGTGATCGCTTTTCAAATAGCTCATACTGACAACGTTCTGTGAACCGTGAATCTCCTACAGCAATAATTTCATCTATAAGGTAACAATCAAAATCGACTACCAAAGACAATGCAAATGATAACCTTGCACGCATACCTGATGAATATCGCCTAATGGGTTCTTTTAAGTACACGCCTAACTCCGTAAACTGCTCGACAAACTCAATTTTTTCATCAAAGTTTATATTGTAAATACGGCATATAAAACGAAGATTATCCAATCCTGTTAAACTACTCTGAAAAGCTCCTCCAAAAGCTAAAGGCCAAGAAATTGCCATTTCTCTCTGTACTACACCGCTTGAGGGTTCCTCAGCACCACTAATCACTCGAAGCAATGTTGATTTCCCACAACCGTTACGACCGAGAATACCCACGCGCTCCCCCTTATTGACACAAAAATTTATATCATTAAGAATGACTCTCCTACCTCCACGTGTGGGATAATATTTTGAA
This sequence comes from uncultured Methylococcaceae bacterium, assembly GCA_903839855.1. Taxonomy (GTDB): domain Bacteria; phylum Pseudomonadota; class Gammaproteobacteria; order Methylococcales; family Methylomonadaceae; genus Methylobacter_C. The sequence goes on along the minus strand of CAIMEB010000039.1, from coordinate 17,468 downwards.
ACACGCTCAAGAGACATCATTCGTGCTCCACCCTCTGACCAACATAACCACAGAGAAACATGCCCGTTATCGTTAAAAACATATTACAACTAATTAACCAAACTATATCGTAATGCGTGTCTATTACATCTCCAAAATAACCAGATCGTATCAACTCATTCGCACTAATCATAGGCATCCAGAGCGCCAAGGATTGAACTTTTGAAGGTAACCAATCTACCAGAAACATGGCACCTGAGAGAGGAAACAACAAATAAGAAATTGGGTGCCAAATTCTATCAAATAATTCATTAATTTCAGTAGCTGGACCTAAATTTAAACCCAGAGCTGCTCCAAACCACCCCAGTAAAATCCAACCTAGCATCAATTTAAATAAGTCTTCCGGTGGAGGCATTATCTCTAAGCCAATAAAGATAACAATCATCAATACAAAGGCTGATGTTGCACCGGCCAACTCAAGTATGATGCGAGCAAAATAAATTTCTAAAACACCAACATTACGATGATACAAAAGACTTAAATTTGGCAATAAGGAATTAATACATCGACCAGCTGTTGTGCGCCATAACTGCACGCCAGAATATCCGGTCACTGCAAAAGCTGTTATTGATATATTTTGGCCATGTTCATGATTTTGAAAAGTGTAATGCCAAAAAACAGTGACTCCTAAAGTCAATAACATTGGCTCAATAAATAGCCATAAAAAACCAATATTATGTCGACCATATCGCGTTAAAATCTCGCGCATTACTAAGGCTTTAATAACCCTTAAATGTATATTTAAAGATTTACTCAAGTCAATTGAGTTACTCATAAAAATCACTAATCCTTATGTTCACGAATACCTGCAATAAATAAGCTTAAAATACCCCAACCAACCAACCCAAATATAAATACTACCAATGTTGATCTAATTCTCCTTGGCTCCATCGCCTTATCAGGCAAACTAGGCTGTGCAATACGCTCTAAATAAAGCTGCTTTCTTTGCGCCTCATTTCTAGCAACCTCTAAAGAAGCCAAAGTACTCGCCAGTTGTTTATCAGCAAATTCTCTTTCTAAAGCCAGACGTTGATATTCTGCCGCTTTTTTAGCCAATGATTGATCCCCACCCACAACCTGTTTAGTTTGTATGGCTATTTCCTCTTCTAAGCTTCTGATTTGTAATTGTAAGGACGGAATCTGGGGGTTAAGCTTAGCAAACGTTTGCAATTGCATCAACTTTTCTTGTGCGGTGATCAATTCATTTTGCAATTTAATCACTTGTTCCAATTCAAGACTGGTTTGTTTCTCTGGATCCATAACCCCTTTTTGGTTACGATACAAAGACAGCTTTAATGCAGCTTCTTTAGCTTTTGTTTCTGCATTACGAACTTCTTCTGCGGCAAAGCTGATCATATCCGTTTTTGCGGTTTCGTTTAATTTATTAACCAGTGCTTCACTCAATTGGATGAGTTGTTCATTAATACGCACAGAATCTTCTGCTGTATAACTTTTTACTTTCAAGGTGGTAATAGAGGAGTCTGAATCCAGCTCTATTTCTACAAGCTTTTTATAGTAAAGATAGAAGTCTTCAAAACTCTTGTCCCAAAAGGCTAGCCCAGAAAACCGACTAAAAATATCCACTTTCGGATTAGAAAAGGCATCTTTAATATTTAGATGATCATTAAGCGACTTAAGGGCGTCCCGTGACAATATGTAATCTTGCACCGTGTAAGAATCATCCTGTGAACTGGAAAAACCAGTGCCTTTAAGCAATGAGGTAAACGGTGAGGAGCCTTGTTTATCGGGACTTCTTACCACAAAACGGGATTCTGATATATACACATCAGAGGCTATAAATCCAAAGTAGATAATGGCTATAAAGGTAGGTATTACAACGGTTGACACAAACAACCAATTGATGCTTTTAACAGGTTCTTTTTGTATAGGTATATTCACAGGTCGATTTATAGTTTCGAATAATTAAGTTTATGCTAAGTATCTTTCTGCATTATATACTGTAGTAACCTTTATTATAAAGTGTATGGACTTTAACGCTAAAAGTCGATGTTGACAAGTTTTTTCACAATGTCGGCATCTTCTCTATCTATTCAAAGAAGAAGTAGAATAATTATATAGTTCAGCTTCTGCCAAAATAGATCGGACGGTTCCAATGATCACAATCAGTATCACTGACTCAAAGGCGATTCGACGAAACCGCGTAACAAGATAAATCCGCCAACAAATCCTACATAACGCTTATAATAGGCCTTTTTTGATGGTAATGGCAACTCAATCAATGGCAGAATTTATCCCCGGCCAACGCTGGATTAGCAACACCGAGTCAGAACTTGGTTTAGGTCTTATTCTTGAAGTCAGTTTTAAACGTGTTACGGTACTTTATTTAGCCAGTGACGAACGCCGCATCTATGCAAGTGATAACGCACCACTAACACGAGTTAGTTTTGCAATTGGCGATACCATTCAAACCATTGACGAAGAAGAATTAACTGTTACACGCTTAATTGAAAAGGACGGCTTAATAATCTATGTCGGCAAGAATGCAGACGGGGAAGAAATTGAACTCGAAGAAATTGAACTCAACCATCATATTCAGTTCAACAAACCTCAAGACAGGCTGTTTACCGGACAAATCGATCCAAGCTCCTGGTTCCTGTTACGCTACGAAACCTGGCTAAGACTTCAGCAACATCAGCAATCACCCGTTAAGGGCTTAATGGGTGGACGCACCTCATTAATTCCACATCAGCTTTATATTGCCCACGAGTCAGCGAATCGTTCAGCGCCTAGAATTATGCTGGCTGATGAAGTGGGCTTAGGTAAAACTATCGAAGCTGGCCTAATATTACATCATCGTTTAATTAATGGTCTTACAAATCGGGTTTTAATTATCGTACCTGAAAGCTTACTGCATCAATGGCTTGTTGAAATGCTCAGACGTTTTAACCTGCGTTTCAGTGTATTTGATCAAGCCCGTTGTCTTGAAGACATTATTCTTGATGACATGGATGAAGCTGAACAAAGTGATAAAGATCATAATCCGTTCTTGAGCGAACAATTAATCCTGTGTAGCCAAGGCTTTTTTTCAGCTTACCCAAAGCGCCAACAGCAAGCCTTAGACGCTGGTTGGGATATGGTGATTGTTGATGAGGCACACCATCTTGAATGGAGTGAACACCGTGCCAGTCCAGAATATCAATTTGTAGAACGTCTCAGTGTTCAAACGCCTAGCCTTATTTTATTAACCGCAACCCCTGAACAACTTGGAAAAGAAAGTCATTTCGCACGCCTTAGATTACTTGACCCTGATCGTTTTTATAGCTTTTCTGCGTTTGTAGAAGAAGAACGCCTGTTCGAACCCGTTGCCAATGCAGCGAAGCTTTTGCTTGCAGAACAAAAACTGGATGCTCAGGATCAACAAACACTCACCACCTTATTAAAAGATGATAATGTCGGTGGCTTATTAGAAAACCTGAGTGACCCTTTAAAATCAGCTGTGGCAAGGGATGCCTTAATTACAATATTGCTTGATCATCATGGAACTGGGCGAATCTTATTCAGAAACTCACGCCAAACCGTACAAGGCTTTCCAGACCGCGAACGCTTCGGTTACGCGCTGACTGACGAGCGAAATGACAGCGATTTGCAACAAGATCCTCGCTATATTTGGCTCGTTAATAAGCTGATCAAAGCATCCAAATCAAAAGAAAACCCTTCCTTGAAGGGTCAAAAAGCCCTGTTAATCTGTAAACATGCTCAAACAGCCATCGATTTAGAGCAAACCTTAAAGAACCGTGCGGGCATAGCCTCAGCCGTCTTTCATGAGGGCATGTCTATTATCGAACGCGACCGTGCTGCCGCTTACTTTGCTGATGAAGACAGTTCCGCTCGCTTATTAATCTGTTCCGAGATTGGCAGTGAAGGCAGAAACTTTCAGTTTGTTCATCACCTGATTTTATGGGACTTACCCACCAATCCTGACTTATTACAACAACGTATCGGACGCTTGGATCGTATTGGTCAAAAGCATGTCATCCAGATACATATCCCCTATATAGAAAACACCGTACAACACACTCTCTATCAATGGTATGACCGAGGGCTTAATGCATTTCGCGCTAACAACTCAGCTGCTCAAGCCGTTGCTGATCAATTACATGAAGAACTGGATGCGGTATTGCAAAACAATCAACCAGCCGTCATTGAGGCATTCATTAACAAAACCCAACAACTGAGTCAATCGATTGAAGCTCAACTACACAATGGTCGTGATCAATTATTAGAACTCAACTCATGCCGCAAGGAATCAGCGGATGAATTAATTGAGCAACTGAATAGCTATGACAATGAAGGTGTACTATGGCCTTACATGGAAAATGTCTTTGAATGCTACGGTGTAGATACTGAGTTTCATTCAGCGGACTGTTTTATTATTCGTCCTAGTGATCATTTACGGGTCTCACATTTCCCTAACCTTTCAGAAGATGGTCTGACTATCACCATTAATCGTCACATTGCGCTGGCCAGAGAAGAACTCCAGTTCTTAACCTGGGAACATCCACTGGTTACTTCTTCAATCGACTTAATCTTATCCAGTGAAACAGGCAATGCCGCTATCAGTGTTGTAAGACACCCCGACTTAAAAGCAGGACAATTTCTGTTGGAATGCTTGTTTATTGTCGAATGCAGTGCGCCCACTGAATTACAAATCGGACGTTTTTTACCGCCCACACCGGTGCGTGTTTTAATTAACCAATATCAAAAGGATTTGACTGACGCCATAGACCATGCCAGTTTATTTGAAACAGGGAAAAACTTTGATAAGCAACAAATCATTAGCTTTCTGAATAATCAACGACTATTGATTACAAAACTGTTATCTGCCGCTGAAGAGAAAGCGAAAATCGATATGCAAGTTTTAGTTAATGAAGCTACGAATGCGATGCTGACCTCTTTGTCTGCTGAAATAAAACGCCTGGTACGCTTAAAGAAAGTTAATCCGACTATTAAGACAGAAGAAATTGAATACATCAAAGATATGACCATGCTCGCCCATGAGAATATGCAAGCCGCACAGTTACGCTTAGATGCCGTGCGTTTTATTATTACTAGCTGAGTATCACCATGTTAACCATCGGAAAAATTAACACCTTAAATGTTGTCAAGAAACAAGGTTCAGACATCTATCTCGACAACGGGGTTTCCGCAAAAGTATTACTGGCTGATAAAAGACTGCCAGAACACTGCGAGTTAGGTGACAGTCTTGATGTGTTTGTTTACGTGGATTCTGACGGCCATCTAGCCGCAACCACCAAAAAACCCTTGGCATTAGTTGATGAAATTGCTTGGTTAAAAGTCGTCTCCCTGAATTATATCGGGGCTTTTTTGGATTGGGGTTTACCTAAAGATTTACTGGTGCCCTTTAGTGAGCAGCATCATGAAATGGAAGTCGGACGCTCTTATCTGGTCAGAGTGTTTCTTGATGAGAAAAACCGCCTGGCAGCCACCACCAAGATTGATCGTTTTATTGCCGATGAAGTTGAAGAGCCTGAAACCTTTGAAGCGGGTCAAAAAGTATCTTTAATCATTGCTGAAAAAACTGATTTGGGCGTGAAAGCTATTATTAATAACGCTTACTGGGGTATGCTCTACCACAATGAGCTGTATCAACCGGTTAGAAAAGGCCAAAAGCTGGACGGCTACATTAAACAAATCCGTGACGACGGCAAGATTGATCTCGTCTTGCAAGAACCCGGTTATGGAAAAGTGGTGTCACTCACTGACAAAATCCTGCTAAAACTTAAACTGAATAATGGCGTGTTACTGCTCAGTGACAAGAGTCCACCAGAAGCCATTTACGCGGCCTTTGGCGTCAGTAAAAAAGTATTTAAACAGGCCATAGGTTCATTGTATAAACAACAGCTTATTACCATCGATGATAAGGAAGGCATAAAACTGGTTTAGCGATTGTTATAAACTCACCTGCCGACATTATCAGTCGATTAATACAGGTCAACCTATGAAAACCTCGCCAACTATCAATCACGCCAGAGTGCTTCTGGTTGAAGACCATAAAAACCTTGCTTTAGCGATTGGCACTTATCTTGAAAGTAGCGGCTTCAATATGGATTATGCTTATGACGGTCTCTCTGGATTGCACTTGGCCACCACTCAACGGTATGAGGCCATTATTCTGGATATCATGCTTCCGGGTATTGACGGCCTGGAAATATGTGGCCGATTACGGACGGATTTACACTTGTCTACACCTATCCTTATGCTGACCGCACGGGATCAACTGCAAGACAAATTAAACGGTTTTAAACAGGGCGCTGACGATTACCTTCTAAAACCCTTTGATATGCTGGAATTAGAGGCTCGGATAATTGCACTCATCCGTCGAGAACGTGGCGAACTGGATGGATCAGTTTACAGCATACATGATCTAAGTCTTAATAATCGAACCATGCAGGTTGTACGTAATAATCATGTCATCCATTTATCCCCAACGTGCCTTAGAATTTTACGAATCCTGATGCGTGAATCGCCGGCGCTGGTCACTCGGGAACAACTCGAATATGAACTTTGGGGAGAGTTATCGCCTGATAGCGATACCTTGCGAAGCCATTTATATAAATTGCGTAAGGCTATCGATAAACCTTTTGATCTGCCCTTGCTAGAGACTCAACAAGGTCTTGGATTTAGAATTGTTGCCCCGGAACAGTCATAAGTTGCTGCTAGATATTATCAGTTCTACCACCTAGCAGGCGTGCCTTAGGGAAGACGACCGTAATCCGGGTACCTTCACCCTGTTTGCTCCGTATTTTTAACTTCCAGCCATATCTATTACATAATTGAGTGACAATAGTCAGCCCCAAACCATGACCATTGCTATCCGTATGAGCCCGATAAAAAGGTTCAAAAACGTGCTCTAACTGGTGTTGACTCATACCGATTCCGGTATCCGAAATGCTAACCTGCTTGTCACCAATAGTAATGGAGATAACGCCTTGACGGGTATAAATAAAGGCATTACGGAGCAAATTGCTAAACAGGATAGCCAGTACTTTTTCAACTGCAGGTATCAATAATAGACAGTTTTGCTCAATCTCCAGGCTAACTTTATCATTCCCGATGGCCTGATTAACTTGCTCCATCAGCATAATTAAAAGGTCATTGATTAATACATCCTCCTCCGGTAATGGTGAGGACTCTTCCCGTGCCAAGAGCAGCAGCGTCTCTATCAAACTCTCCATATCGCGCAAAGTATGGTCTATCCTTGCTATAGACTGGTTTTCATTAGGCAGAAAGTCGGTACGTTTTTGCAGTAATGCCAGCGAACTTTTGATGACAGCCAAGGGTGTTCTCAATTCATGACTGGCATCACGCGTAAAATTCTTTTCACGCTGGATAAATTGTTCCAGTCGTTCGGTAAAATGATCGAGTGCATCGATCAGTTTAATAACATCGCTATCGGATGTTCGTCGTAATTCATTCAAATCTAGCTGAGCAAGACTTTGTCTGCGGAAATCAAATTGCTCAACTATATAGGCCAGTTTTATCACAGGGGAAATGGCATTTCTAGATTGCCGATACGATAACCAGGCAAATAAATAGATCAGAAGCAATACCAGACTCAGCGGCACCACACCAAAATAAAAGGCTAAATTGGCGACCTGTTCTTCATCAAAAACAAGATATAAACGGGCGCTGCCGTGATCTTCGATATAGACTATCGGTTTTCGCCCGTTAAAATCAGCACGAAAATATCCGGGTAGTTTCTGTTGCAATGGCTTCGGGATATTAGCGAAGCCATTGTCTATCGCAAGATAACCCTTAAGATTTAAAGTGTCAGGTGTCGGAAAATCCGGATTTTGTTGATATCGCATCCAAAAGTGAGCGGCTTCACCTACCAGCGCCTGACGAACCAGTACCTTTTCGACAATTTTTTCCGCAGAAAAAACACCCAGCAAGGTTGCCAAACTAATCAACAAAATCTGCACCAAGAATGCCTTGATAAGTTTGTTATGCAACCCCTGCTTTTTCATTGTTTTCTTTAACTAGCTTTGTTTACTAAAAAGATAATGCGCTACCAGCCACTCATTACCGTTGCTGTAACCAAATAATTCTGCACAAGACATAAAAAAGATACGCCAGCGCTGTACCCAAAGTTTGGCCTCATTTGTACCGTAGGTTTCGGAAAAGAGTTGCCTAATTTCTCCAGCATTCTTATCCATATTATCAAGCCAGGCTTCGGACGTTTTTTGATAATGGCTTCCGGATAAATCCCATTGGCATTGCAATTTTAAATGCTTCTGAAAATGCAACAAGGTATCACGGGCAGGCATCAGACCCCCGGTAAAAAAATACTTCCCCATCCAGTTATCATCGCCTTGTGTTTCAAACGGGTATGCCAGATAGCGATGACAAAAAATATGCACCAACAATTTACCTTCAGGTTTTAACCACGAAGCCACTTTGTTCAGTAAGCTGTCATAATTCCGCATGTGCTCAAACATTTCAACTGAAACAATTCGATCATACTGCTGTTGTAAATTTAACTGATTGACATCGCAGGTAATCACTTCGATATTATCGAGATGTCTCAATTTTGCCTGCTTTTGTATGTGCTCTCTTTGACTATTGGAATTTGAAACGGCTGTGATATGACTATTGGGTAACTGTTCTGCCATCCATAAAGTTAGCGACCCCCAACCGCAACCTAATTCGAGGATATCCTGACCATCCTGTAATTCGGCTCTTGCCATCGTCAGGCTCAGCATTTTTGCTTCAGCCTGATCCAGATTTTCTGTTTCATCATCCCAATAACAGGATGAATACTTAAGATGCTTACCTAAAGCGTATTGATAGAATGCGGCAGGCACTTCATAGTGCTGTGCATTGGCGGCATCGGTTTCTATGGCAATAGGACTTTCACGTAAACTCTCCAGCAGCTCGCGATAGCGTTTGTTTTGTTGTTCCACATCGTAAGCAAACTCATCTTTCAGCCGCTGCTTCAATAACTGTCGAATGCCAAACCGAATCATACTGTCTGGCAACCATCTATTTTCTGCAAGTGTTATAACACTCATCGTTGATTCTCTCATTAGAAGGGTTCAGATTTAGGCCACCATAGAAAAAACTTAGAGGTCGCCTGTTGATACTTTCGGTAATCCTCTCCTCGACTACGCAATGCCTGCTGTTCTGTGAAAGGGATACCGGTCAAAAAATATAAAAAGCAAAATAGGGCTATTGGAGCTAACCATAACTCATAGTGATAAGCGCCTCCCCAACCCAATAAGGGATAAGCAAACCAGTGCAACCATTCAAAAAAATAGTTAGGATGTCGGGAATAACGCCACCAGCCACTGCGACAACTTAACCCACGATGTTCAGGCTTGCTTTTGAATTTGGCTAATTGCTGATCAGCGGTGGTTTCACCGTATAAAGACAGCCCAGCAAGTATTAAGGCGGCAATCACTAAAGCAGGTTGTGGTTGCATGTTCTGTGCAACCGCCCAGAACGGCAGCGATAATAACCAGACAAACCCGGCCTGTAATAGAAAAAATACTAAAAAACCACTATTGGCTTGCTCTTTCATCGCCTTACGCATCGCTTGATAGCGACCATCTTCTGGTTCGGACAACACGCGTCGTTGTAAATGAATGCCCAAGCGCAGAAACCAGCTAAACGTCAGTAACCCTAAACTTAATCTTATAATCAACGACCCGGCACCGGTTAAAGCATACAGCACCCCAGAAAACATCATCCCATAAGCCCAAACCACATCGACAATACCTGCATTGACATGATTCTTTTGCCAGTTCCAGGCCAGTAACATGGCGATAACACTTAAAACAGCTACGGTAATCAGACTAAACATCCACTTGTTCCTCTTTAATCTGCTTCAAATGTCTGGCTAACCAAAGTAAGAATGGCAAAGTCACTGCCCAGCTAAAGCCGAGTCCTATAGCCCAGAGCCAGGAATCCGTCACAATATTAACCGCCCCCAAACGTGCTGCTCCCAAATAAGATAATGGACAGCAAAAGCCACTTAACATGCCAGCAAGCAGTAACCGGGATTGTAACCAGGCCAGAGAATGATTCAGCGTTAATGCCAAACCGGCCCATAACACTAAAATCCATAAAGGTGCCAACTTAGATAAAGTCCAGCCTGATGCAAATTCAAGCCAGTTTATTTTTACCCAGGTCGTATCGAGTATCAGTCCTATCAAGACGGCCACCAGCATTAACTGAAAGTCACCATAAACACGTCGGGTAGGACTAAACTCCCAGCAGACAAAGCCCATCAGCAAAATCGGAGCTAGCCAAAGCTGTCCCCGGGCAGCGCCAATAATAGCTCCAAACCAAAGCGCCTGCATCCAGGCCATATTGATCCAGTTATTACGCTTCATAAACAGGTAACCATTGCTGACGACGATTTTGGGGTTTAGCAAACAGTAACTGGACATTGGAAATCGACTTTTCTCTAAAGCCGCCTTCGCAATAGCAGAGATAAAACTCCCACATTCGAACAAACTCTTCGTTATAGCCTAAGGCTCTGACCTGATTCAAAGCCGCCATAAATCGTTTTCGCCAACTATTAAGAGTCAAGGCATAGCTCTCTCCCTGGTCTTCCAGATTGATGAGACGGAGGTCAGTGCATCGTGAAGCACTTTCTATAATGACACTCACACAAGGAATAAAACTACCCGGAAAAATATAGCGTTTGATAAAGTCGACACTTTTTAATGCCTGCTGATAATACCGGTCTTCTATGGTGATCGCCTGAATCAAGCCCAAACCCTCAGGCTTTAACAAAGCGGCACAGTGTTTTAAATACGTATCCAGATAATGATGTCCGACCGCTTCTATCATTTCAATGGAAACCAGCTTGTCATAACTCCCTTGTAATTCTCGATAATCCTTCATCAACACAGTCACCCGGTCGGCAACACCGGCTTCGGCAATGCGCTGTTGTGCGGCGTCAAATTGCTGTTTAGATATCGTTGTTGTGGTAATTTTACACCCGTATTTTCTAGCGGCATACGTTGCAAAACCGCCCCACCCCGTCCCGATTTCCAGTACATGATCGTCCGGTTTTAAGTCCAGTTTCTGACAAATCCGCTCAAGCTTTGCCGTCGAAGCGTCCTCTAGACTTAAGTCAGACTGATAATAAGTAGCCGATGAATACATGCCATGCTGATCAAGAAACAAGTCAAACAAATCATTACCCAGATCATAATGGGCTGCGATATTCTTTTTGCTGCCTTGTCTGGAATTCCGGTTCGCAAAATGCCAGACCTTAAGTAATTGATTAGCCAGCGTTGCTAAACCCCCTTCCATGCTATCAAGTAAACCGCGATTACGTACCAGAATCTGTATAACCCGGCATAGATCATCTGCTTGCCAAGCCTGAGCCATATAAGACTCGGCTGCACCGATTGAGCCTCCCAGCGCTATTTGCTGGTAAAACCCTATATCCAACACATCGATTCTGGCAGATAGACCATCAACCCCTTCAGACCCTAATACAGTTTCACCCAATGCATCCGAAATGATTAATACCGCATTCTCTAATTTCGCCAGTTTATCCAGAAACGCTTTGCGAAAAAACAAATCAATGCGGGTCGGGGTTTTACTTAAGGTGTTAACAACTGCGTTCATGGAAGTCTCCTGGATGTTACTCGAATTATTTTTCAGGGTGGCTATAAAAAGGAATCCCTTTTAACCACAAGCGTAAGGCTTGCCAGTAAATAGACATGACCACTGATAGCGTTAAAAATGGAAAACGTAACGGCAGATTCCGCATCTCAGCCGGGGTCATTGCTTTCGCTTTAAGCTGTAACGTTGCATCAAAACAGCATTCATTATCCTGTTGTAACTGCATATGGATGATCAGGTTTGATTCATGCAAACTAAACTGCCAGCGGTAATGCTGCTCCATTGGCATAAACGGGGATACATGAAAAGCTTTCTTAAAATCAAAGGTCCAGTGGTTTTTTTGCGAAGGCCCCTCTACGACATCTAAAACGTAACAGTATCTTTCATTCCACGGTGTGTTATTAATTTCAGCCAGAATGTAACGAGGCGACTCTGAACCCTCGGGATAACAGAAATAAAAACTGACGGGATTAAAACAAAAGCCCAGAAAACGTAAATGGGTTAATAAGCAGATTCGCCCCTTAAAATCGTCTCCGTTATGTTCTTTGATACGGTTTATTACCGAACTGGACAAATCCTGTCCGGTATTGCCGCCGAAATAATCGTTACGATAAAAACTAATCAGATTAAACCGCTCTAAAGACCAAAACTGACTGAGAGCCATCACCTGATCTAGTTCATCCAAAGCCAGCCAGGTCATAAAGACAGGATATTTAAAGGCGTGACTTTTAGGCTGATATCGACGATGCCGAACCCAACCTTCATAAAGACGACTGTTCAATTGATTCATGGCTAGCCGTTTATTAGATCAATGACTTCCTGGGCACTTTTAGCACCGTCTTCATGAAAGCCCCATCCCCAGTAGGCACCTGTATAATAAGTAGAATTCTGTCCATTGATTTCCTCACGACGCTGTTGGGCTGCCAGACTGTTAACAGTGTAAACAGGGTGATGATAGGTTCTTGTCTGAAGAATTTTTGCCGGATCAATACGGTCTGTACAATTAAGCGTTACCAATAACGGTTCAGGGGCTGACAGATTTTGTAACAGGTTCATGTAATAGGTCACCGTACACCGAGACTGGTGTTCGCTGAGTTTTAAGGCATTCCAACTGGCCCAGGCTTTAGGATGTTTAGGCATTAAATTAGCATCTGTATGTAACACCACCTCATTCTCCTGAAAAGTCATGGCACCCAGAATCTCGACTTCACTTTGAGTCGGCTCTGCCAATAGGCGCAAGGCTTGATCACTATGGCAAGCAAAAATAACCCGATCAAACTGTTGCTCATCAGAAGTCGTTTTTACCGTAACCCCATATCTGTTACGACTCACCGCCGACACAGGCGAGTTCAATCGCAACTCACCCTGGAAACTCCGCTGAAATGCCTGAATATACGTTGAAGAACCACCCACAATGGTTCGCCACTCGGGCCTATCGCTGGTTTTTAACATCTGGTGATTCGCCATGAAGCTGACGAAATAACGCGCTGGAAACTGCTTGACTAACTCGGCAGGGCCAGACCATAAAGCACTCCCCATAGGCAAAATATGATCATCTATAAAGGCTTCGCTATACCGGTTGTTTTGCAAATAGTCACCCAGTGTTAAAGCATCATCGGTACTGCTTAACAATGCTGGAGCCTCTCGGTAAAAACGCAGGATATCCATCACCAGGCGGTAAAAGCGGGGGCTTAACAAATTTTGGCGCTGGCAAAAGAGTTTGTCCATCGTGGTGGCATTGTATTCAAGCCCGCTAAGGGCATTGACTACACTAAAACTCATATCAGAAGGCTGAGAAGTCACGCCCAGATCACGCAGCAACTGACAGAAAAAATGATAATTATGTTCGTTGAAAACAATAAAACCGGTATCTACCGGATAATTCTGCTCTTCAAGAACGATGTTATGCGTATCGGTATGACCACCCGGATAGGGATTTGCCTCAAAAACGGTGACTTGATGCTGTTGACTTAAATAGTGAGCCGCATAAACGCCAGAAATGCCGCTGCCTATCACTGCTATTTTCATGCTTTTGATTCCTTAGAAACAAGATTCGAACTTAACCTTTGTGTAGGCACTGCCTGCAAATCCCAGATTAAACCGAACCACGACATTAACTTTAAAAGATAGTAACTGATATCAATTTCCCACCAAAAGAAGCCTTGTCTGGCTGACACTGGATAATGATGATGATTGTTATGCCAGCCTTCGCCTAAAGAGATCAGCGCCAGAAAGGCATTGTTACGACTGTCATCATCCGTTTGATAACGTTTAGAGCCAAAGAGGTGAGCTAATGAATTAATGGATAGCGTGCAATGGATTAACAAAATCGTAGAAACAAAATAACCCCATATCAACATTTGCGACGCATTGGTATTGAGTTCCGGGAAATACAGTTCCAGCCATTTTCCCAGCCCTAGCATAAAAAAAGCATAAGCAATGGGTACCACAATATCAAAACGATCCAGCCAACGCAGTTCTGGATATTTCAGCAAATCGCGCACGCAATGCTCCTGGGTAGTAAAGTTTTTAAGACAGAGAAACCAGCCCATATGACTCCAGATAAAACCGTGTCTAGGACTGTGAATATCCTTTTCTTTATCAGAATAGAGATGATGCCGACGGTGATGCGATGCCCACCATATCGGCCCACGCTGGGTTGCCGTCGCACCCAGCAAAGCAAACAAAAACTGACAGACTCGGCTGGTTTTAAAAGCTTTATGGGAAAAATAGCGATGATAAAACGCAGTGATGGCAAACATCCGAATAAAATACGAAAACAGGGCCACCCACAATGCCACGGGGCTCCAGCCAACCACAAAAACCAGCAAACAGACCAGATGCATCAGAATAAACGGTATCACCCTGAGCCAATCAATGGCCTCGTCACTTTGATTGGTTTTCTTTACACTGTTGTTATCAAACCAACTGAGAAACTTGGCGAGCATTGTTTTCAAAAACATGAATAACTCCGGGAAATTTGAATGAATATTTAATATTATTTCATGTGACTGTTACGTGAACGTTTAAGATAAAAACGTTCACGTAACAGAGCAGGCACTGTGCAATAGTAAGCCTATAAAAAATACGGGGTTCTCGATGAAATATTCTTTGGTTTTATGTTGCTTATTTATTACCGCTTGCAGTCATGTTGAATCCAGTTCAATACAGGAATATCTGGCTTTGGCACCTGCAGAGCAGGATATTCAAGCTAACCAACGCATACAAGCCTTCATTAAATTGTATGATCTATTGGATTCCGGTTCGATAGATGAACAAATAGCAAAAACCTACGCTGAAAAAATATTTTTCAACGACACCCTGGTCACTATCCATGACAGACAGAACTTATTGAAGTATTTAAAACAGACTCAACAAAATATTGATGTCATGAAATTTGAAGTACTCAGCGTACAAGACAATGGTAAAGATGCTTACGTGCGTTGGCTGATGAAGACCCGATTTAAGTTGATCGGACAGGATGTCGATAGTCAGTCTATAGGTTTGAGCCATTTACGATTTAATGTAGACAACAAAATAATAATGCATCAGGACTATTGGGACAGTATGCAGGGCTTTTACCAACACTTACCGATTATAGGAGGCGTATTGCGATGGATAAAAAGCAGCGCAAGCAATTACTGAAAGGACTATTAAGTAGTTTATTTTTAATCACTTCGATTGGATGGTCTGAGGAACGTTTTCCGAACCAGATTAATAATTCAAACACCCCGCTTAAACTGTGTAGTCAGGCCGAGCTTAAAGCTTTTAAATTGATTCATGTAGGCAATGCCGGTCTGTACCTTGAGGATTGCAATCAGGTTTTAGACGTGTTTTCGCTCACTCCCAAGCGGCTGCGATTCTTATACGACGTCCCTATTCCGGCAAAAGCCTTTAGAGAAGCTTCGGTTGAATATCTGGAGATTAATCTGGGAGAAAAGTTTAATCAATGGAAAATGGCTTTCGATAACTTCAATAGCCAGTATCAGGATGTTAAGGCTGGCGATTTCTATGATCTGATTTATGATCCCCTAAAGGGATTGTTACTACAATTAAATGGACAGGATTTAGGAACCCTGCAAGATCCCGAGATTGCGCTGGCTTACTTAAACATCTGGTTTGGCAACAAACCATTTTCTGAAGACTTAAAAGAAACGTTACTAAAATGAAAAATAAAATAATCTGTATATTCGTCGGCCTTTTTACCTCGCTCATCGGTGGCTGTTCAAGCCAAAACCTGCCACCCGTTAAACCGGTAGCTGAAGTCAATTTAAATGAATTTATGGGCGACTGGTATGTGATTGCGTGCATTCCCACGTTCATAGAAACCGGGGCATACAATGCCATTGAATCTTACCAACTCGAAAAAGACGGCAGTATCAACACGACTTTTGTTTTTAACGAAGGCGGATTTGATGGCCCTAAAAAGCGGTATAACCCACATGGGTTTGTAGTTGAAAATACCGGCAACGCAATCTGGGGGATGCAATTTATCTGGCCGTTTAAATCTGAATATATCATTGCGTATCTTGATAAGGATTACACCAGCACCATCATTGCAAGAAATGCCAGAGACTATGTCTGGATAATGGCGCGTACACCTGTCATTTCTGACAGCCACTACCAGGAACTAACAACAGCCGTTGCAAATCTTGGCTATGACGTGAGCAAATTGCGGAAAGTGCCGCAACAAGGGCATTGACCAAACGGACGACAAATAAGCATACAAAAGCCCTAAAATGGCAGCGGTGAACTAGCACTTTTAGTTAACACCCAAAACCCTCTTAACTGCGTCATCAAGTTGTTCACCCTTTGGTAAATTTGGGCCAGCTATGAATCGTTGTGAAAACTCATCTAATGAAAAACGTATATTTCTCTTCATTAGTAATGTTCGCTGCTCACCATGCTTTTTAAAAGGAGATAACTCATAGGTATGGATTGTTAAAACATCCTTTCCGCCTATTTCAAGCAATGGAATATCGTGGCCTATAATATCTTCAAACTTACGATAAACAATGTCAGGTACAACAAAGTAAAGACCATGCTTAACAAAATTAGAACGCGAATAAATAGTCCCTTTTCTAATTATTTGTGGAATTAGTCTTTTATGTACATTTGCCCAATTCATTCCATGTTCAGAACTCGGAATAACTGATGTTTTTGGAGAAATGTTTTTATATGAATGCCAGGAATCCCTGTAGTTTCCCGTTATGTCGATGCTTTGAACTTCTACGCCTGTGTATTCAATAAGCTTTCCATTCTCAATTCTTGCAAGTACCCAATCCATTGAAAGACTGGTTCCAATTTTTACTTCTTTTCCAGAGTTCTGACCCAAAGCAACAATACAGCTTTTTACTTTCTCCCGCACAGGAATAAATTGTTCATACATAAAAAATGATAAATTTTCATCAAAGGTCTCTTTGACAATTGCCCTTAGTATTTCATAATTATTTTCGTACAATCTGTTAGGACAAATAACGCAATCTCCGTAAGGTGAAGAGACACTGCATGTACCGTAAACTATTGATCCATCATGATTGGCTTTTGTACACTGCTTATTTATAAATGGACACGCCGTGAGATTCCAAAGACTTCGACATTGTGTCGTCATGTCATCTGGGGCGTAACCAAATACTTCAATTAAATCCTTTTTTGGTCGAATTATCGGCATCCTTCATTTACCGGTTTACACTTTATGCAATTCCTGGCTTTATAAAGTCATGAAAACGGGTTTCTTTCGATGTACAAATGAACACAAACCTTCAGTTCATTGTACAATGAAGGTTTATATCCATGCCATTAGC
>CAIMEB010000038.1 GCA_903839855.1 uncultured Methylococcaceae bacterium | reverse complement strand
TATGAAGGATGCCAGATTCTCCTTATGAATTAAATGCAATATTGACGCAAATTGATCATCACGCCAACAACTGGGTTGATAATATTATCTTAGCCAATTCGAAACTAATCTTCGCATTATTCATAGAATTTTCACCTGTTTTACTTTTCTTAGTACCACTATATACCTATATTCTTATGTAAAGTAAGTAAATTACATTTATTTTTATTGACGACATTTCAGCCTGTATTTCAACCCAATAGAAAGACATGACACGTCAAAAAATAATCGCTTTAATATATCAACATTCTATTGGAAAATGCTGCTGATTAGAAAAAAGGAAGAATTGAATTAATGCCCCCATTAAATAACCTTACTACACTTGGCAAGTACGATACCACTATTAACATCATTGGTGGCATCAGTGATTGCGAACTTATTTATTCTGCAATTGATGTTTTTTTTGAGTCGGGTAACGCTCAACGAGATTTGGCAACCATTAGAAATGAACTTAATCTAAGAACCCAAAGAAGTAAGGTACGGGTTGAGCTGGCAGTAAGACGCTCATTTCTTGAGTTTTATAATTTGGATCATCAAGAATTAATGCGGGCTATTTTTAAACAGCATTTACCTCTATCAGAAAGGGCATTAGTGTTGTTTTGGCAGTTTGCACTGAATAATCGACTTTTTAGAGAGATTTCTTTGCATGTCTATATTAAAGCGTACTCATCAGGACGGTCGGGTTTAACAAAAGACGATATTGCCGCCTATATTAAAGAATCTGTTAGTCTTCATAAGGCAGTCAAGTTAACATGGTCAGAAAGTACAATAAATACATTATCGTCAAAATATTTAAATATAATGACCAAGTTAAATTTCGTAGAGGGTAAGCGCATAAAATCATTTAAAGCCATTAGGCCGACCGCAGAGTCCTTATGCATTTTTCTCTATTTGGCAAAACTATATGACTCTGTTAGTCATAATATTTTAACCAATGAGTTATTGCCCTTATCCTTTATGCCCACTGATGATTTAAAAGAACGGTTAAAAAAGCTTTCAATGAAGGGATATTTTAATATGGATTTTAACGGTGTTGCGTTAAATATTGAACTCACACACAGCTATAAAGGAATATGCGATGTCTTATATAAACAACCATAAACAGCAATTTACTGATCTGAAGTTTCAAATTGCCAATCAAGATCAATTAAGAAGACAAGCCAATGGCGGTAACAGCATCTTATTTTCATACCCGCCTGATGAAGAGCATTTATATATTGAAAAAGCCCGAGAACTTTATCAAGATACCGTCGAGTTTATTGATGTCAGCCAATTGCTGGTAAAACTTATTGATGAAGAGGGTTGGGGTTCTTTCAAGGACTATTATCAATCAATGGCTTCATCGGCTCATAAGGTTTTTCATGATGAAGATGCACAGGAACACGATTTATTTGATCTCATTATTAGTGAGATAAAGTTGGCCTGTCAAAATAACAAAATACCCTTTTTGATTAGAACCGGTTGTCTTTATGGCACAGGCATAGAAAACGTCAATATCATGGAACATAAAGCCGTGATGAACTTAGCACATCCCTTGGTTATCTTTTATCCCTCACGCGTTGAAGATGACAACTTGTACTTTTTAAATTTTAAAATAGCATCGACCTACCGTTGTACTTTGGTGAAATAAGGATGATTAGTGACCACAATAAATGAAATATTAACGCTGGATCTAAAAGACGATATCAAGAACGTCATTGACCTTGAAGACTGGTCAGAGCTAGAAATTCAGCAAGAGATTGAGTCTTATATTGTGACCGAGGGTATTGGTCGCCACCTGTATGATTTTACTAATCAATACACCTCAAATATTAAAGAAACCGGGGTATGGTTGTCAGGGTTCTATGGATCAGGTAAATCATACTTCGGTAAGATGTTGGGTTATATCATTGATAACCCTATGATTAACGGTACACCCGCAAGAGAGCGTTTTATTCCCCGTATTAAAGGTGTCTCCGATGAAAGTCTGATTGAACTGGCTATTCGTAAACTAGACGCCACCAATAATAGAGTAGTCTTTTTAGATGTTGCCAAACAAAACACCGATCGCGGCTTAGCGTTTACGCTGTTTGCTAATCTGTTAAAAAATCTGGGCTTTAGGGATGATATTTATGGCTACATGGAATTTGATCTCTACCTTGATGGTAAGTATGACGATTTTAAGGCCCAGGCAAAAAGTTTAGAAGGAACGGATTGGGAAGAGTTAAAGAAAAGTAACCGCCAGGTTGCCAAAGTGATGCGCAGCGTGTTCTCGGCGATGGGCTACAGCGAAGCCGAATACACCGATACCTTTAACGTTTACACAGCCGCTATCAGTGATTTCTCTGCCAGTAAATTTAAAG
Source organism: uncultured Methylococcaceae bacterium (assembly GCA_903839855.1). Classification (GTDB taxonomy): domain Bacteria; phylum Pseudomonadota; class Gammaproteobacteria; order Methylococcales; family Methylomonadaceae; genus Methylobacter_C. The sequence goes on along the minus strand of CAIMEB010000038.1, from coordinate 627 downwards.
CTGAACTCGAAAAATACTTAGCGCTTAAAAATGATGAAACAGTAGTCTTTGTGTTTGATGAAGCCAGTGAAGCGATTAGCCAATAACAATTACAAAATCACGTCAGACCTTGAGGGCAAGCTCCTAGAGGAAATGAAAGATTATGATGTCGAGTTGTATAGCAAAAAACGCGCACTGATTAATTGCCTTAAAGAGTATAAAATTTTTACCCCTGTTGCCACATACACAGATGGAGCAGATACGTTTAAATTAAGTGTTATCTCTGATCAGGATGATGAATTATGCCCGGTAGGCAGTAAGCAGTTAAAACTGGTCGTCTATAGTCTTTTTAATATCAGTGATCATAGACCGAACTTTATTGAGCAAGTCAAAATGGAGACGCAAGCCAATAAAAACTTAATCACCCTGATACCGGACAGCACAGAGTTTTTACAGATTGATAAACTGCTTGGAGAAATTAGCCGTTATACCTATATCGAACAAAAATACGGCATCCTTCATTTACCGGTTTACACTTTATGCAATTCCTGGCTTTATAAAGTCATGAAAACGGGTTTCTTTCGATGTACAAATGAACACAAACCTTCAGTTCATTGTACAATGAAGGTTTATATCCATGCCATTAGC
>CAIMEB010000037.1 GCA_903839855.1 uncultured Methylococcaceae bacterium | reverse complement strand
GCTAATGGCATGGATATAAACCTTCATTGTACAATGAACTGAAGGTTTGTGTTCATTTGTACATCGAAAGAAACCCGTTTTCATGACTTTATAAAGCCAGGAATTGCATAAAGTGTAAACCGGTAAATGAAGGATGCCGTTCTAAGGGCTTATTTTTAGCAAGGGCCATCATGATGGAGCTCACACTATCGAGAAGGTCAGCCATTGAAAAGGACTCTTTGACAATCTCCAGATGTCCAGACTCTATTTTAGAAAAATCAAGTATATCGTTTATGATAGCCAACAATGAGTGGCTGGCTTTTTCTATCTTATTAACTATTTGCTTTGTTTGCTCATCCAACTTGCTTATTCTTAGTATGTAACAAAATCCGATAACCGCGTTCATAGGCGTCCGTATTTCATGGCTCATGTTAGCTACAAAATTGCTTTTAGCACTATTCGCTTGATCCGCTATTTCCTTGGCATTCACTAACGCCATTTCCATCATTTTGCGTTGGGTAATGTCGGTATGTATTCCAATTGCACGGGTCGGCAGCCCGTTTTGATCTCGCTCAATAACCTTGCCTCGACTCAATATCCACCGATACTCACCTGATTTGTGACGCATTTGGAATTCATTTTCAAATTTGCCATCACGCAACAGTTGTTCATTGACTGATACAATAGATGCCTTTCGGAGATCAGGATGCAGCAAGTTAATCCATAATGAATCTGCATCTTGGCTTAAATCGTCAGGGTGGTAACCCAATAGTTTGAAGTAATCCGGACTGCAATTGGTCTTGTTGGTCATCATATCCCAATCCCAAAGTCCGGCATTGGTCGCCTCTAGCGCAAAAACAAAGCGTTCTTCACTGTCTTTAAGCAATTGGTTAGTCGCTTCCAACGCCTGGGTTCGATTTTTAACTAATACTTCCAGATTTTCCCGGTAAGCAGTTAATTCTTTTTCAATCCGTTTTTGTTCAGTGATATTGCGAGCAATTTTCGAAATACCAATAATTTCCCCATAATCATTAATTATCGGAGAAAAAGAAATGGACACATTTATTTCTTGTCCGTTTTTAGCATGGTGTACGGTCTCATAATAATTGACTGTTTCACCCGCTACTATTTTTTGATCAATCAGACGTTCTTCTTTTAACTGCTCATTATTAAGCAACTTATTGATGGGCTGTCCTAACATATCCTGTTCGGTGTAACCGAACATAATTTCGGCACCACGGTTCCAACTAAGGACAGTGCCTTCTAAATTCTTGCTGATAATGGCATCGTTGGACGATTGCAAAATAGCTTCATATTGATTGAGCTGCTCTGCATTTTTTTTGCTTTTGGTTATATCGCGACAGACCGCGTGAACAAGCTTGCGAGAAGGATAATCCACAATAGTGGCAAATATTTCGGTCACAACTAATTGCTTATCCGCTTTTATATACCGCCATTCAAAGTGTTGAGCACCTTTCTCAAGAATGTTACGATAAAGATCAGTCAGTTTGTTGACTGACAATTCGCCTCTTACCTGGTATCGGGGTGAGAAATCTAATGGAGATTTACCCTTAATTTGCTCCAGGTTTTCTAACCCTAAGAGTTTAAGAGCCGCCTTATTTGCATCAATAAAATCCGTACCCTCTAAAATAAAACAGGCTTCGATGTTTTCCTGAAATAAATTAGTAAACCGAGACTCGCTTTTTATCAGCTTTTCTTGATTGTCTATTCCATCAAGAGCCAAAGAAATATCATTGGACAATGTGTTTAAATAATCAAGATTGCTTTGAACAAATAAAAGTGGTTGGTTGGTGTAAAGTGTCAATAAGGCATAAATTTGTTCTCCTCGAAACACAGGAAAACAAGCGATTGAAGAGTGAGGCGAGTCTAGCGCTCCTTGAAGCATAGATCTTTGTTCCAAGGCTATATCATTGGCATGGGTTAAATGTCGATTGATCCAGGCTAGTGCTGTAAGGTTTTTCACTATAGGCTGATTCAAGATAGTTTCAACGTCTACACCACTATTAGCTGAATAGTTATAATGTGGAGAAACCATCGTGCCATTGCTGTCCTGAACGCCTATCCATGCAAGATCAGCCAGTCCATTTTGAACAGCAACACGACAAATCCCTGAAAACAAATCCTGTTCATTTCGGGAGTTAAGTAAGTACCTATGTAAAATTAATTTAACTTTTAAGAAAAGTCTACGGTGAAAGATAGTCCAATATTAGCAAGCACATCAAATAATTCTCTTTTGAGATCAGCAAAAGACTTATAAGCGTCAAAAGGCAACCAGTCATAT
>CAIMEB010000036.1 GCA_903839855.1 uncultured Methylococcaceae bacterium | reverse complement strand
TTCCGATAACGTTGCAAACAATCGTTGCATTTTGATCTCAATGCTTTTTTCGTAACCTGTCATTCTTTGTCATTCGTCTGCAGTTAATTATTTGTAGTATCCTATCATTGCTTCAGTTTTATAATTCAAATTTCGGGAAGTCATTTTTTACAGTATCCTAAGATATACTTTAGTATTAAGATATACTTTATACCAAACCACCTAACCTTAAACTATAAACATAAACGAGAGAAAATATATGTCGATTAAAAGAATGGTTGATCTGGATTTAGCGGGAAAACGAGTACTTATTCGTCAAGACCTGAACGTGCCGGTAAAAAATGGCCAAGTGACTAGCGACATTCGTATCCAAGCCAGTGTTCCAACCATTGAATTCGCTTTAGCGGCTGGCGCAGCAGTGATGGTAATGTCTCACCTGGGTCGTCCAGCTGAAGGTGTGTATGATGAAGCATCATCATTAAAACCCGTCGCAGAACGTTTATCAAGCTTGCTGGGTAAACCTGTACGCCTTGAGAAAGACTGGTTAGACGGTATTACTGTTGCACCGGGTGAGGTAGTTCTTTGTGAAAATGTCCGCTTTAATGCCGGCGAAGAAAAGAACAATGATGCTTTAGGTCAAAAAATGGCGGCTCTTTGCGATATTTTTGTCATGGATGCGTTTGGTACTGCACATAGAGCGCAAGCATCAACACACAGTGTTGCTAAGTTTGCACCCATTGCCTGTGCGGGGCCTTTATTAGCCAGTGAGTTAGATGCGCTAGGCAAAGCCCTGGAAACGCCTACAAAACCCTTGGTTGCTATCGTAGGTGGTTCTAAAGTGTCCACTAAATTAACCGTCTTAAAGTCTCTCTCAGAAAAAGTAGACCAACTTATCGTAGGCGGTGGCATTGCAAATACGTTTATTGCAGCCGCCGGTTTTCCAGTCGGTAAATCACTTTATGAAGCCGATCTGATTGAAGAAGCTCAACGCCTTATCGCTGCCGCCAAAGCAGCCGGCTCAGACATTCCCATCCCTGTAGATGTAGTCTGTGCAAAAGAATTCTCTGAAACCGCCGAAGCTACCGTTAAAAAAGTTGAAGATGTTGAAGCAGATGATTTAATTTTGGATATTGGTCCAGATACCGCAAAACAATATGCTGAAATCTTAAAATCAGCGGGTACTATTGTCTGGAATGGTCCCGTTGGTGTTTTTGAAATAGAGCAATTCAGTCACGGTACACAATCATTGTCACAGGCTATTGCTGAAAGCACTGCTTTCTCAATTGCTGGCGGTGGCGATACCTTAGCGGCTATCGACAAATATGGTATTAATGATCAAGTCTCTTATACTTCTACAGGCGGTGGCGCTTTCCTTGAGTTCCTGGAAGGCAAAGAATTACCTGCAGTTGCTATATTAAAATCAAGAGACTAAACATAATTATTAACGAATCGACAGATAATACTCATTACACTTATTGTGACGGAGTATTATCTGAGCTATTTTAAACGCTTAATCAATCTTGTCGCTTGACTTTATATCCCTTACCTTGTACTTTTGATTCACCCACTGTCTATTTCAATGGATAGTATGCTTTTTACTTATTTTAGGTTTAATAATGGCCAGAGTTACAATTGAAGATTGTTTAGAAAATGTTGAAAACCGGTTTAAACTGGTTTTATTAGCGAGTACAAGGGCACGCCAGTTAAGTCATGGCGCAACGGAGTTTCTTCCTAGAGGAAAAGATAAAGATACTGTTGTTGCTCTGCGTGAAATTGCAGCGGGTCATGTCACAACCGAGAATATAAATTTATTGCATCGTGTGGGGGATTCGCACGACCATACCCCGATGTTCTAAAGCCTTTTATGTCGAAAATAGCCGATGCTACCGGATCACATCGACTTCAGGATGAGCTGGTTCAACGCCTGCGTACCACACTGTCTGGCTATTTAGATCAAAATCAAATCAATGATTGCATTCGCGCCTATGAATTTGGCGCGGATGCCCATGCCGGTCAATTTCGTAAAAGTGGTGAAGCTTACATTTGTCACCCGGTTTCTGTGGCGATTACACTGGCAGAAATGCGCATGGATCCTAGCGGCATCATGGCCGCGATTCTGCATGATGTTATAGAAGATACCCCCATCACGAAAAAAGAACTCGCCCATCAATTTAGTACAGAAGTAGCAGAGTTGGTTGACGGTGTTACCAAGTTAACAAAAATTGATGGCAAATCACAAACCCGGGCTGAAGCGCAAGCAGAGAATGTTCGCAAAATGTTTCTTGCCATGGGTAAGGACTTACGGGTCATTCTGGTAAAGCTTGCAGACCGATTGCATAATATGCAAACACTGGGCGTAATGTCTGCTGAAAAAAAACGCCGTATTGCCCGTGAAACTTTGGATATATATGCGCCAATTGCCAATCGTCTGGGCATGAGTAAAATCAGGCATAAGTTAGAAGAACTCAGCTTTGAAGCCATGTATCCGATGCGCTATGCCGTACTCACTAACGCCATAAAAAAGACCAGAGGTAACCGCAGTAAAATTGTGGCTACCATTGAGAGCACTATAAAAAATCGTCTGGAACAAGCGTCTCTTCACTATGAAGTTTCAGGCCGTGAAAAGAATGTCTACAGCATCTATCAAAAGATGTTTCAAAAAAAGCTATCGCTATCAGCTATCTTTGATTTATACGCATTTCGAATTTTTTGTGACAATATTGACACCTGTTACCGTGCCTTAGGTGTTATTCATAATTTATATAAACCCATCCCCGGGCGCTTTAAGGATTATATCGCCTTACCCAAAGCGAATGGCTATCAGTCTTTGCATACCATAGTTATTGGCCCTTATGGCTTACCGATTGAAATCCAGATCAGAACCCATGAAATGCATCGCATGGCAGAGTCGGGTATAGCTGCTCACTGGCTTTATAAATCTGAGGACGATAAGACTGAAAAATTTCAGGCGCAAGCGAATGAGTGGCTACGGGATTTACTGGAAATCCAGAAAACTGCGGGCGATTCTCTTGAATTTATCGATAACTTAAAGATCGATTTATTCCCGGAAGAGGTTTTTGTATTTACCCCTAAAGGCGGAATTATCAAAGTTCCGCGTGGTGCAACCATCATAGATTTTGCCTACGCTGTACATACAGACATTGGCAATGCCTGTGTTTCTGCACGTATTGACAAGCAATTGGTGCCACTGCAAACCAAACTTGAAAACGGGATGACCGTAGAAATTATTACGGCCTCCTGGGCAAGACCTAACGCACTTTGGCTAAATTATGTAACGACAGTCAAAGCACGTTCCAGTATCCGCAACCATCTAAAGAATTTTAAGCAGCAAGAAGCTATTAGCTTGGGTCGACGACTGCTGGAAAAAGAATTACACACACTAAATATTAATCTGGAAAGCATCGAAGAATCCCGTATCCAGGCGCTACTCAAAGCCATAGCACTACAGTCTTTTGATGAATTGCTGGAGGATATTGGTTTAGGCAATAAAATGCCTTTCCTGATTGCCAAACGACTAACACAGGTTGATATTAATGCGAATACCAAGCTGGATAACCATCACAATACCGAACAATCACCATTAATTATTAAGGGAACTGAGGGTATGGTGATTACGTTGGCAAAATGTTGCAGACCTATTCCTGGTGATTTAATCATAGGTTACTTTAATCCTGGTAAAGGCATCGTTATACATCATCATGAATGCCGTAATCGCTCTGTGATTAGCAAACACCACACTAACTGGCTAGATGTTGAGTGGTGCAAAGAAGTAAGCAGTGACTTTCCCACTGAACTTCGTATAGAAATACTGAACCAGCGAGGTTCTCTAGCAACGATTACAGCGACTATTTCCGAATCTGGTTCTAATATTGAGAATGTCACCGTTGTTGATCAAGATGATCGGGTTTGCGTTGATTTAATTACTCTCACCGTTAAAGATCGTACCCATTTAGCTAAAATTATCCGACGCTTAAAAGAATTGCCCATCGTTTTAAAAATCATTCGAGTTAAAGGCTAATAATCGATTGTTGATTTTTTAACTAAATCATTACTTATAAGCTTGTATAATTTTTATTTTTAGATGATAATGTCACGCTTTAGTCGGTAAGACTGAAACGTAATGGTAATCGTCTTGGTCCTCTCGCAACGATACGCTGTAAACCCCGCCAGGTTCGGAAGGAAGCAACGGTAGCAGCAGATTCGTGTGCCGGGATGTGGCTGATTCGATTACCGCCCAATATCTCTATTACTTTTCGAGCCTGCAATGAATTATCAGGTTCTCGCCAGAAAATGGCGTCCTCACAATTTCACAGAAGTCGTCGGACAAGACCATGTCGTCAAGTCCTTAGTTAACGCTCTGCAACACAATAGACTTCATCACGCCTATTTATTTACTGGTACACGTGGTGTAGGAAAAACAACTATCGCCAGGATTCTGGCAAAAGCCATTAACTGTGAAAATCTCCAGGACTTTAACCCCTGTGGTCAATGCCCTGTCTGCCGAGACCTTGATGAAGGCCGATTTTTAGATTTAATCGAAGTCGATGCCGCATCACGCACCAAGGTTGAAGACACCAGAGATCTGCTCGATAATGCTCAATACGCACCCAACCAAGGACGTTATAAAGTTTACATTATTGATGAAGTTCACATGCTGTCCGGGCATAGCTTCAATGCTTTATTAAAAACACTCGAAGAACCACCCGCGCATGTAAAGTTTCTTTTAGCAACAACGGATCCTCATAAAATCCCTGTCACCGTATTATCTCGTTGTTTGCAATTTAATCTGAAACGCCTATTGCCTGCCCAGATTTTTTCCCAAATGGAATTTATCCTGCAGCAGGAACAGATTGAGTTTGAAGCCGCTGCCTTAAAATTATTATCCCGTGCGGCTGACGGCAGTATGCGTGATGGCTTAAGCTTACTGGATCAAGCGATCGTGTATGGTAACGGCAAAGTTCCCCTTGAAGAAGTTAGACTGATGTTAGGCACTGTTGCCTTTCAACCGATTGACGACATCTTAATGGCTTTAGCACAAAATGATGCTCCAGCCATTCTTGATAAGATTGATGAAATCGCCAATCTGACACCTGATTTTAGCGATGTATTACAGCAGATTTTACAAACATTACATCGTATTGCCTTATTTCAGCAGATACCCTCGACAATAGACGATAGCTTTGATACTGACATGATCACCGACTTATCATCACAAATAACACCGGAAGATGTGCAGCTTTTTTATCAAATCGGCTTAATAGGACAAAGAGATCTGGATTTAGCACCTGATCCTCGCAGTGGCTTTGAAATGGTCATGCTACGTATGCTCACCTTTAAACCCACATCAATCAAACAAAGCACCACGACTGCCAGACCGGTTAAAGCTCAAATACAGTCAAGCATGCCGATTATTAGTCCAGCTCAACCAAGTACTAATCGAGTAGCATCTCGCACAGGATCGCCAATTAATTCGAGCACACCGAATTGGCTAGAAATGATTGTTGCGATGAAACTAACGGGGCTCACCAAAGAATTTGCCAATAACTGCGTACTTGATACTATTGACGACAAAAGCTGTACTCTCGTCATAGATCCCAATTACATTAGAAGCAGTAAAGCCGAAGAGTCTTTACATAAAGCCTTGCAACTCTTTCTTGGCACTCAGATTAAGCTTAATATAGTGGCAAAAAAAACCACGGCTGACACACCGGCAATACAGCTATCTAAAGAGCGAGAGCATCAACAACAAAGCGCCATTGATACTATTAATTCAGATCGCAATGTCCTGGCACTCAAAGAACACTTCGATGCACGGATTTTACCCGGCACCATTGAGCCAATAATTACCAAAGAGGAATAGAAAATGAAAAATGCCTTAGGCAACTTGATGCAGCAAGCCCAAAAAATGCAAGAAGACTTAAAAAATGCCCAGGATGAACTTGCCCTAATGCAAGTCCAAGGGGAATCTGGTGGTGGCTTAGTTACCATTATAATGACGGGAAAACGAGAAGCTAGAAAAGTAACTATTGATGACTCATTAATCGGCGAAGATAAGGATATGCTTGAAGACTTAGTCGCGGCAGCTATTAATGATGCGGTTAATAAAGTCGGAAAAATGAAAAAAGAAAAAATGTCTGACGTAACCTCAGGAATACCATTGCCTCCTGGATTTAAACTACCTTTTTAATATGCAAAAAAAAGGCCTACTCGGACAACTGATACAGAACTTTTGCTGCTTACCCGGTATTGGACCTAAATCAGCACAACGTATTGCGTTTTATATGTTACAACGCGACCGGAATGGCGCAAAACTATTAGCAGAGACATTGCTCAAAGCACTTGATCAGATTAGTCATTGTCAGCAATGTAGAACCCTGACTGATCAAACGCTTTGTGAAACGTGCTCCGACAGCTCAAGAAACGCCGGGATTCTCTGTATCGTCGAAAGCCCTGCCGATGCCTGGATTATTGATCAAGCAACCGCATTCAAAGGCTGTTATTTTGTTCTACACGGACGTTTATCACCTCTCGATGGCATTGGCCCCGATGAAATCGGACTCAATTTATTAGAGAAGCGGCTCGCATCCGGTACGATAGAAGAACTTATTCTAGCAACAAACTCAACAGTGGAAGGTGAAGCAACCGCTTATTTCATCAGTGAAATAGCTAAGAAATATCACGTACAAGCCAGTCGAATCGCGCATGGTGTGCCCATGGGAGGTGAACTTGAATTCACGGATAGCAGCACCCTTTCCCATGCGTTTAACGGTCGTAAAATAATTTAAAGGTAGAGAAAATGACTGAGTGTTTATTTTGTAAAATGGTTTCGGGTGTTATTAAACCTGACATAGTTTTTGAAGATGATGCTGTACTTGCTTTTAGAGATATTAACCCACAAGCCCCTGTACATATTTTAATTATCCCTAAAACACATATTACCACTTTAAATGAGCTAGATGATACCCTGTTGGCGGGACAATTATTACAAACCGCCGTTAAACTCGCCGAAACGGAAGGACTCTGTGAAACAGGCTACCGAACTGTGTTTAATTGTAACAAACACGGGGGACAGGAAGTTTACCACTTACATTTGCATTTATTAGGAGGGCGTCAACTCACTTGGCCACCGGGGTAAATCCCAGTCTTAAACAACAAAAGTTGCTTGTTCAAGAACTCTGGAACACGCTGTTCTAGCCAATAAACAGGCTTAAAAACAAGTCTGCCAGTAATAAACCCAACGTGCCCACCGCCTTCTGTTACCTCAAGATGGACAGTCGAGGACAGCTCATCTACGGTGGGTAACACCTCTTTTGTCATAAACGGGTCATCAATCGCTTGAATCACCAAGGTAGCAACACGAATCGATTTGAGGAACTGCCGGGAACTTGATCTTTGATAATACTCATTAACATCTTTAAATCCATGCAATCTAGCCACCACCCGATCATCGTATTGCCAGAATGATTTTACCGCTGATAAATCACCTAACTGTTCAATTTTACTCGCTTCATGGGTTCTACCTAATTGCTCTAAATATTCCTGCTTTGCTTTAACAAACTGCTTTAACTCGGTTATTAAGTTTTCCCGATAAATCTTTGAAAAACCACTATCCAATTTGGTCGCACAGATATTTAATTCTAAAGGCACTGAAACCGCTATCGCGGCAAAAAGTGACAGCTTAGAACCTTGCTCGCCTAACCATTTTAATAATACATTACCGCCTAATGAAAAACCTATCGCAGCAAAAGGCGTTTCAGGTTCACGCTGGCGTAATACTTGATAAAGAAACTGAATATCTTCAGTCTCACCCGAATGATAGCAACGCGCTGAATGATTAAACTCACCACTACAACCTCGAAAGTTTAATGCAACAGTGCGATATCCTTGTATGACTAAGGTGCGCTGCAACCCCTTAATATATTGAGATTGAGAGCTACCGGTTAAGCCATGCAGTAAAATGACCAAGGGCTGAAGACTCTCCTCCCCATACCAATCGATATCAATAAAATCATTATCGGGTGTAGTAAGTCGCTCACGTCGCACCCCGAAAAGTGGTGGCGTTTTGCGCATTAAAGCAGGATATATCGTTTGTAGATGGGTGTTATTAAGCCACCAGGCCGATTTAAATGTTGATTGAATTAACATACCGACACAAGTGGCTTATTTTATCAAAGCGCCCGAAAATGATAACTGTCGCCACGCCTCATACAAAACGATGGCGACCGTATTGGATAGGTTAAGACTCCGGCTTTCTGCTTTCATGGGTAAATATAAACAATTTTCAGCCGGCATACTTTTGAGAATAGCCTCAGGAATACCGCGAGTTTCAGGACCAAACAAAAACGCATCCTGATCCATAAAACTCTGGTCACTCAATAACTGACGCCCCTTAGTCGTTAATGCAAACAACCGTTTGGGTTGAACGGCTTCAATAAAAGCATCCAAGGTTTCATGTTCTTTAACAGAGACCCATTCATGATAGTCCAGCCCTGCCCTACGTAACTTCTTATCATCTAACTCAAAGCCTAACGGCTTGATTAAATGCAGTTGCGTCCCTGTATTGGCACATAAACGAATGATATTACCCGTATTGGCAGGAATTTCTGGCTCATATAAAACAACATGAAACATAAAATAACTAATAGCTATTTATTAACTTTTACAGGCGTCAACTTCCATAACTCATTGTTGTATTCAGAGATGGTTCTATCGGTAGAAAACTTACCACTGTTCGCACAATTGATAATACTCATTTTTGTCCAACGCTCCTTATCTTGATAGGCAACTTCTACCTGTTTTTGAGCATCAACAAAACTACGGAAATCAGCGATAGTCACCCAAGGATCATGAGGACTTCTCAATGAATTCACAATAGCATCAAAAATATTGGGTTCACACTGATTAAAATGCCCAGACTCCAGCAAGTTCATCACTCGTTGCAAGTCTTCATCCTGGTTAATAATAGCGATAGGATCATAGTTATCACGTAAGCTTTCAACTTGCTCTTCGGTCAATCCAAACAGGAAGAAGTTTTCATCACCCACTTCTTCACGAATTTCTATATTTGCGCCATCAAGTGTGCCGATGGTTAAAGCACCGTTCATCATAAACTTCATATTGCCGGTACCAGAAGCCTCTTTCCCGGCCGTTGAAATTTGTTCTGAAAGATCAGCACCTGGACAAATCTTTTCCATCGCTGACACGCGATAGTTTGGCAGGAAAATTAATTTTAATTTGTCACCCACTTCAGGGTCATTATTAATTACATTTCCAACGTTATTGATTAATTTGATGATCTTCTTTGCCATGTAATAACCTGGCGCTGCTTTACCTCCAATTAATACACAACGATCTGTCCAATTTGCAGTATCACCCCGTTTAATACGATCATATAAGTGAATCACATGTAGGACGTTCAATAACTGACGCTTATACTCATGAATACGCTTAACTTGCACATCAAATAAAGCATTAACACTGACATCAATATCTAACTCTTGTTTTTTATAATCAATCAGTCGTTGCTTCGCGGCTTGTTGAACTGCGTACCAGCGCTTACAGAATGTCTTATCATCAATGTGAAGCTCCAGTTTTTTTAATAACGACAAATCAGTTAACCAACCATCACCAATAGTTTCGGTAATTAACTCAGCTAATTCTGGATTACAGGCGGCCAACCAACGACGAGGGGTCACTCCATTCGTCTTATTATTAAACTTCTCTGGCCATAACTCATAAAAATCATGGAATAAACCTTGCTGTAGTAATTTTGAATGTAATTCAGCAACGCCATTGACCGAATAACTTCCAACGATAGCTAAATAAGCCATTCTAACGTGTTGCTCACCACCTTCTTCAATCAACGACATACGTGCAAGACGCTCACTATCGCCCGGCCAACGTGCAGAGACCTCGACCAAGAAACGGGCGTTAATTTCAAAGATTATTTCCATCAATCGAGGCAACAACTGCTTAAACAGATTAACCGACCAACGTTCTAAGGCTTCAGGCAACAAGGTATGATTCGTATAAGCCATGGTCTTCTTGGTAATAGCCCAGGCCACATCCCATTTCAGACCATGAATATCAATCAACAAACGCATTAATTCAGCAACAGCAATACTGGGGTGTGTGTCATTCAACTGAAAGCAGTTCTTCTCAGCAAATTTAGTAAAATCATTGCCGTGCCGACCCACCCAAAGTGCGATAACATCCTGCAAACTGGCCGAAGCCAGCAAATACTGCTGACGTAAGCGTAGTGCTTTGCCGTTTTCATTAGCATCATTGGGATACAGAACCATAGTGACGTTTTCCGCGCCATTCTTTGCGGCCACTGATTCGGCATAATCCCCCGCATTAAACTCTTGCAAACCAAATTGATCGGTCGCTGTTGCTTTCCATAATCGCAAGGTATTCACCGTACCATTTTGGTAGCCCGGTATCGGCGTATCAAAAGGAACGGCTAATATATCGTAGGTATCGACCCAATAGACTCGCGTATTACCCTTTTCATCAAGATGTGTTTCGGTATGACCACCAAACTTAATCCGCTGCGTATATTCGAGGCGTTGAATTTCCCAAATATTACCATTACGCAACCAATGATCTGGCTCTTCTACCTGCTCACCATTAACAATAGTTTGTGAAAACATCCCATATTCATAGCGTAAGCCATATCCCGTTACCGGTAATTGTAAAGTAGCACAACTATCAATAAAACAAGCCGCTAAACGACCTAGACCACCATTACCCAAACCTGCATCGGGTTCTGAATCAATGATCTCTTCAAGATCAAGACCTAGATCATAAGCCGCTTGTGATATTGCATCCGTAATACCTAAATTCAACATCGCATTGCTGAGCGTCCGACCCATTAAAAACTCCATGGATAAATAATAAGCTCTTTTACAATCGTCAGTCCTGTAAGCGTTATAGGTTTTTTTCCAACGCTCGGTGAGTCGGTCACTCACCGCTAATGACAGCGCTTCATAAACATAGTGAACGGATTTACAGTTTTCATCCATACCCAGTCTATGCCCATAATAGCTTTTTATATCCGCTTCAATCTGTTTAGCGTTCATACCTAAATCAGGTAAAGCGGAAATGGACTTAATCGGTTGGCTTTTTTTAAATCGTCTATGCGGCATAATATTATCACTGACTTAGTTAACAAGAAATTCCCTTAACATTCTATCTTAAATAGAATGAAAACATTGCATTTTAAGACATAATAAGCACTTAAACTGGCAAATTACTACCCAATATTAGGCATCCTTCATTTACCGGTTTACACTTTATGCAATTCCTGGCTTTATAAAGTCATGAAAACGGGTTTCTTTCGATGTACAAATGAACACAAACCTTCAGTTCATTGTACAATGAAGGTTTATATCCATGCCATTAGCT
>CAIMEB010000035.1 GCA_903839855.1 uncultured Methylococcaceae bacterium | reverse complement strand
GCTAATGGCATGGATATAAACCTTCATTGTACAATGAACTGAAGGTTTGTGTTCATTTGTACATCGAAAGAAACCCGTTTTCATGACTTTATAAAGCCAGGAATTGCATAAAGTGTAAACCGGTAAATGAAGGATGCCTATTTTTTGTATTGTTTTTTGCTTCTGAACGAAGCTATCGTTTTTCTTTATCAAAGAACTGGCCTAATACTTTAAGAGTTATGATTACCCTTTTGGGTTTTTCTATTGCTATGGTAATTGTTTACTGCTCCTATATCGTCACTGGATTTCCTGTCTGGATGAGTTCGGTTGACAGGCGTTTTTCTATGTAATTTCTCTATGTAATTAATTATATTTGCTAATATTATTTCTAATAGTTCTGCGCTAAACACTAATGCGCATAGTGTTTATCTGGTTTGATTTTCGACCTATTTTGGTGCGTTTTTTTGTTTTTATAGCGAGTAAAACAAGAAAATATTTCTACTTCTAACCTTTGTATGGGGGTTGGTCTATAACTTGCATATAGCATTGTAAATCTTTATATCAAAAAAGGACTGATTAAAAAGTATATGTATAAGCGAATGTTAGATCATCTGAATACTGCAATTTTACTATTTGATCGTGAATTAATACTTACTTTTATTAACACGGCAGGAGAGATCCTGTTCGCTGATAGTGCCCATCATTTAGTGGGACAAAATGCTGATGAATTATTTAAGGCATCTGATCCGGCGGTACTGCATAATTTGAGGCAGTCCTTAACAATGGCCGAGCCGCTGGTTGATCGAGCGTTAACTTTGAGTCGGATGCCTCATAATGTGACTACCAATTTCAGCGCTACGCCTTTATTGGTTAATGAGCAAGTCGATGAAATATTAGTTGAATTCCAACAAGTAGACAATCATTTACGGATTTCTAAGGAAGAGCAGTTATTAACCCAGCAGAATACAGCCAGGTTGTTGGTTAGGGGATTGGCTCATGAAATTAAAAATCCATTAGGTGGCTTGCGTGGTGCTGCGCAATTGTTGGACTTGGAGTTGGAAGACCCGGAATTGAAAGAATACACCCAAATTATTATTGCTGAATCAGATCGTCTTCAGGGGTTGTTGGATAAGATGTTGGGGCCGAATAAATTGCCGAATAAAAAAGCGATTAACATTCATGAGGTGTTAGAGAGAGTCAGGCAATTGGTTCAAGCCGAATCCACGGGTAGTCTGACTATCCAAAGTGATTATGACCCGAGTATTCCAGATCTTTTTGCGGACAAAGATCAGTTGATTCAAGCCATTTTAAATATTGCTAAAAATGCGGTACAGGCAATGGAAGGGAAGGGACGTGTTATTTTTAAAACACGCATCTACCGGCATCTGAACGTAGGCCGTAAACGCTATAAATTAGCCGTTAAATGTGACATTACCGATAGCGGGCCGGGCATAGATGCCAGTATGATGAATCAAATATTTTACCCGATGATCACAGGGCGAGCAGAAGGTACTGGGTTAGGGTTGTCGATTGCTCAAGCCTTAATTACGCAGCATAACGGTTTGATAGAATGTAATAGTCAACCGGGAAAAACGGTGTTTTCAATTTTTTTGCCTATGGAGATAGGTCATGGCTAAACATGATACTGTCTGGATTGTTGATGATGATAAATCAATACGTTGGGTGGTTGAGAAGGCGTTACAAAAAGCAGATATTATCACTCGGACATTCTCTGCCGGGCACGATTTGTTAAGTGCTTTAGAAAGTGATTTGCCGGATGCCTTGATAACCGATATTCGGATGCCTGGAATGGATGGTCTAGAGCTTTTGGATAAGGTTCAACAGAGTCATCCAAACTTGCCGGTGATTGTTATGACCGCTCATTCCGATTTAGAAAGCGCAGTGTCTGCTTTTCATGGCGGTGCTTTCGAATATTTGCCTAAACCGTTTGATATTAAGGAAGTCGTTAGTCTGGCACAACGTGCTTGTTTACACGGTCGGCAACTGCAAAACGATGCGTCTCGTTTTGCAGTTGCCGCTAGTGAGCCAACGCCCGAGATTATTGGTGAAGCGCCTGCTATGCAAGAAGTTTTTAGAGCAATTGGACGCTTGGCACGCTCTCATATTACGGTTCTTATAAATGGTGAGTCGGGTACGGGTAAGGAGTTAGTGGCTAAGGCGTTGCATCGTCATAGTCCTCGATCTAAAAATCCTTTTATTGCTTTAAATATGGCAGCTATTCCCAAAGATTTGATGGAATCTGAGTTATTTGGGCATGAGAAGGGGGCTTTTACGGGTGCTCAAGCACGGAGAGCGGGACGTTTTGAGCAAGCTAATGGAGGAACTCTTTTTCTGGATGAAATAGGCGATATGCCGGCAGAATTACAAACCCGGTTATTGCGGGTTCTGGCGGATGGTGAGTTTTATCCGGTAGGAGCTCATTTGGCTGTTAAGGTTGATGTGCGTATTATTGCGGCTACGCATCAAAATCTGGAGGTTTTGGTTGAACAGGGTCGATTTCGAGAAGATTTATTTCATCGACTGAATGTTATTCGTATTCATATTCCGGCTCTGCGTGAGAGAAAGCAAGACATTCCTTTGTTGTTACGGCACTTTTTACAACAGGCGGCTTCCGAGTTAGGCGTCGAAAATAAAGTTTTAAAGTCCGATGCAGAAGCTTATTTGAGTACCCTGGAATGGCCTGGAAACGTTAGGCAATTAGAAAATAGTTGTCGTTGGTTAACGGTCATGGCATCCAGTAGGGAAATTCATTTACATGATTTACCGCCAGAATTAATGAGTGCGCCTATCGAAAAAGATAATGCCGGTGCTGATTGGGAAGCCTTATTGAGAAGCTGGGTAGATCAGCAACTGCTTATAAAAGAGCCGGAGGTTGCAAAACAGACGATTCCAATCGTTGAGGCCATTTTAATTAAAGCTGCTCTTGATTTTACCCATGGACGTCGTCATGAAGCATCCGTTTTATTGGGTTATGGGCGAAATACACTGACCCGTAAAATAAAAGAGTTGGGGATAGAGGCAGAAGATTAGTGTCTATGTTTGCGGGTGATTTGTTATGGTGTTACTTTTGTACGCATTCAATCTGGTTTATGTTGGTTAAAGACTTTGAATAGGTTTTTTGCACCATCGTGGAACGTAAAGTTTCTTACGCGCTGATCTGGTGCATATAAATGCTTGTAAGAGCAGGGTTGTTTAAGAGGTTCTCCCGATTATTCCCCTTTCATTGTGTTAAGGTTTCTTTTATTACCCTATTGACATTACCCTATTACCTGACCCTATTACCTGTACATAGATAATAAAAATAATGATGAAATTATACTTGGCACACTCTCTGCTTTAAGTAATCTCGAATCGTTACTTTAAAACTAAAGAGAGAGGATCAAATGAAATTGATAACAGCTATTGTTAAACCTTTTAAGCTGGATGATGTCCGTGAGGCACTTTCAGATATAGGGGTTTCTGGTGTGACCGTAACTGAGGTAAAAGGGTTTGGTCGCCAAAAAGGACATACTGAACTCTATCGTGGAGCGGAGTATGTGGTTGATTTTTTGCCTAAAGCGAAAGTTGAAGTGGCGGTTGCCGATCAACTGCTAACTCAGGCTGTTGAAGCTATTACTAAAGCAGCTAACACGGGAAAAATCGGTGATGGTAAGATCTTTGTAACCGATTTAGAACAGGTTGTTCGGATTCGTACCGGTGAAACCGGCGATGAAGCGCTTTAGTCTTGGTACGGGGGAGTTATGAAACAGTTATTAAATAGCTTTATTTTTGTTGCGTTGGTAAGTTTTGCCGGATTTGCGCTGGCAGATCCCGCCGCAGTAGTTGCGCCTAGTATCAATAAGGGCGATACTGCCTGGATGATTGTAGCAACCGTTCTGGTTATTCTGATGGTTATTCCAGGATTAGCTTTGTTTTATGGTGGTATGGTACGTGCCAAAAATATGCTCTCTGTATTAATGCAGGTATTTATTATTTTTTCTATGATGGCTGTGCTATGGGCTCTTTATGGGTATAGTCTTGCTTTCACAGAAGGTAATCCTTTTATTGGTGGATTTAGTAAGCTGTTTCTGTTCGGTATCACGCCAGACTCAATGGCAGCTAGCTTCACTAAAGGGGTTTATATACCTGAATATATTTATGTGGCATTTCAGCTGACTTTTGCGGGTATCACGCCGGCTTTGATTATTGGTGCTTTTGCTGAACGGGTTAAGTTTTCAGCAATATTAGTGTTTATGTTAATCTGGTTTACGTTTGCTTATTTACCTATGGCTCACATGGTTTGGTATTGGGCGGGTCCTGATGCCTATACTGATGCCGCAGCGGGGACTACTGCGGGTGCGACAGCAGGTTTTCTATTTCAAAAAGGCGCTTTAGATTTTGCGGGTGGTACGGTTGTTCATATTAACGCCGGTATTGCTGGCTTGGTCGGCTGTTTGATCGTTGGTAAACGTATTGGTTATAACAAAGAATCACTTGCGCCACACAGTGTCACGATGACAATGGTGGGTGCTTCTTTATTATGGGTGGGTTGGTTTGGTTTTAACGTAGGTTCTAATTTAGAAGCTAACGGTCTTTCTGCTCTGGTTTTTGTTAACACCTTATTAGCCAGTGCTGCAGCTACATTAGCCTGGAGTGGGGCAGAATGGATTGTTCGTGGTAAACCAAGCATGTTGGGTGGCGCTTCTGGAGCGATTGCAGGATTAGTGGCTATTACGCCTGCCTGTGGTTGGGCGGGTCCAATGGGATCTATCGTTTTAGGTTTGGTTGCAGGTGTTGCCTGTTTTATTGCGGTGACAAGTCTGAAGAGTCTTATGGGTTATGATGATTCATTGGATGCCTTTGGTGTTCACGGAATTGGCGGAATTATTGGTGCTTTGGGTACTTCGGTAGTGGCAAACCCAGCTTTAGGGGGTACTGGCGTATGGGATTATGTTGCTAATGGGGTCGCAGAGTATAGTTTTACAACACAGTTTATCAGCCAACTTTGGGGGGTAAGTCTCTGTATCGTTTGGTCGGGTATAGTGTCTTTTATTGCCTTCAAATTGATTGATATTGTAATAGGCTTAAGAGTGAGTGAAGAAGCCGAGCGTGAAGGTTTGGATATTTCTGAGCATGGCGAAACGGCTTACCATTTATAATTGTAATGCTGATTTTAATGGGCTGATTTAACGACTAATAAAAACGGGAGCTTAGGTTCCCGTTTTTATATATTTCAAGCAGGCTGTTTTTAACCTTGTAGTTTATTTTTTAACAGCTTATTCACTTCTGCTGGATTCGCTTTACCTTTCATTTCTTTCATAACCTGGCCTACAAAGAAAGCGAATACTTTATCTTTGCCACTCCGGTATTGCTCAACCTGACCTTGGTTATCGGCAATGATCTTATCGATGATAGCTTCAATGGCACCGGTATCAGTGATTTGTTTTAAGCCTTGTTCAGCAATGATTTCATCGGCGGTGGCTGGTGATTGCCAGAGTACTTCAAAGACTTGTTTAGCAATTTTTCCTGAAATAGTATTGTCGCTAATACGCTTTAATAAACCCGCTAAGCGTTCATCGCTAATGGGGGAGTCAGTTATTTCTAGTCCTGCTTTATTGAGTGCCGCCGATAAATCACCAGTAATCCAATTGGCACATAACCTGGGCTCAGACTGTGAGGCCTTCAGCGTGGCTTCAAAGTAATCCGCTAAGGGACGTGACGTGGTTAAAATAGTCGCGCTTTCTTCATCTAATTGGTAGTCGGTTTTAAAGCGAAGCTTTTTAGCCTGAGGTAATTCAGGTAAATGGGCTTTAATCTGTGCTTTAAACGCTTCATCAATCAGCACGGGTAATAAGTCAGGGTCTGGAAAGTAGCGGTAGTCGTTAGCCTCTTCTTTGCTACGCATAGAACGGGTTTCATCTTTGACCGAGTCGTACAAACGGGTTTCCTGAACAACTTTGCCGCCATTCTCAATTAGCTCAATTTGCCGTTCGACTTCATGGTTAATGGCTTTCTCAACAAACTTAAATGAGTTAATGTTTTTGATTTCCGCGCGAGTGCCAAATGTTGATTGGCCTTTGGGGCGTACTGAGACGTTGGCATCACACCGGAAAGAGCCTTCTTGCATGTTACCATCACAGATACCTAAATAGCGTACCAGTTCATACAGTTTTCGCATATAGGCGACCGCTTCTTTAGCTGAACGCATGTCGGGTTCAGAGACGATTTCTAATAACGGCGTTCCGGCACGGTTTAAATCGATGCCTGTTAAGCCATGAAAGCTTTCATGTAATGACTTACCCGCATCTTCTTCAAGGTGGGCACGGGTTATACCAATGCGTTTAGTGACCCCCTCGACCTCAATATCCAAGTGCCCTTGCCCTACGATCGGATGATCCATTTGGCTAATTTGATAGCCTTTAGGTAAGTCAGGATAAAAGTAGTTTTTTCTGGCAAACACTGAATAAGGTGCAATGTGTGCCTCAATAGCCATACCAAAGATGACCGCCAGTCGTACGGTCTCTTCGTTTAATACCGGCAAAACACCGGGTAGGCCTAAATCAACGGCACAGGCTTGGGTATTGGGTTCAGCGCCATAAGCAGTTGATGCACCGGAAAATATTTTTGATTGTGTGGCTAATTGGGTATGAATTTCCAAGCCGATTACTGTTTCCCATTCCATTGTTATCTCCTTATTCAAAGCCTTTAGGCGTGTGTTGATGCCAATCGGTGACCTGTTGATACTGATGAGCAATGTTTAATAAACGGTCTTCGGAAAAATAATTACCAATAATCTGTAAACCTACTGGTAGACCATTAATAAAGCCTGCGGGAATCGATAGGGCAGGTAAGCCAGCCAAGTTGATAGCGATAGTATAAATATCCGATAAGTACATCTCGATAGGGTCTGCAATTTTTTCACCAATGCCAAAAGCGGGGGTCGGTGTCACTGGCCCCATGATGACATCCACTTCAGTCAAAGCCATTTTAAAGTCGTCACTGATGAGCCGTCTAATTTTTTGAGCTTTAACATAATAAGCATCGTAATAACCCGTGGATAAAGCATAAGTACCCATCAGAATGCGCCGTTTAACCTCTTTGCCAAAGCCTTCGCCACGAGAGCGGGTATAAAGATCAGTTAAATCTACCGGATTTTCGCAACGATAGCCAAAACGAACGCCATCGAAACGGGATAAATTCGCTGAGCATTCGGCTGGAGCAATAACATAGTAAGCTGGAATAGCCAGTCTAAGATTGGGCATGGATACTTCTTTAACTTCTGCTCCTAGCTTACGGTATTCATTAATAGCGGTTTCAAGGGTTGCCGCCATATCACTGTTTAAATCATTGCTAAAGAATTCCTTAGGCAAGCCAATCTTTAATCCAGCCAGTGGGTTATTCAATCCCGCACTATAATCAGGTACACTTAAGTCCACACTGGTGGAATCTTTTGGGTCAAATCCGGCCATGGTTTGTAATAGTATGGCCACATCTTCTGCGCTACGCGCCATGGGGCCACCTTGATCCAGGCTGGAGGCATAAGCAATCATGCCATAACGGGATACGCGTCCGTAAGTAGGCTTTAAACCTGTAATGCCGCAATGAGCTGCCGGTTGACGTATTGAACCACCGGTATCGGTTCCCGTTGCACAGGCCGCTAATCGTGCGGCAACCGCCGCACCCGAGCCGCCTGATGAGCCGCCAGGAACGGTGTTAATGTTCCAGGGGTTTTTAACTGCGCCGTAATAGCTGGTTTCGTTCGATGAACCCATGGCAAATTCATCCATGTTGAGTTTACCTAGCAACACTGCACCGGCCAGATTAAATTTTTCGACGACGGTGGCGTTATAGGGGGCAATAAAGTTATCCAGTATTTTTGATCCACAGCTCGTTTTGATGTCCAAGGTGCAGAAAATATCTTTTTGGGCAATCGGTATGCCGGTGAGGGCTGTACTTTGTCCGTTAGCTATCCGTGCATCCGCAACGATAGCATTTTGTAAGGCAGTTTCTTCGGTAACGGTGATATAAGCGTTTAAATCTTGATGTTGTTTAATCCGCTTTAAAAAATGCTGGGTGAGTTCTACACTGGAAAATTCGCCCGAACGTAAGCCATGGGCTAATTCTGTTAATGATTTCGTATGCATTATTTGGGTTACCTTTACTCAATCACTTTTGGAACAAGATATAGTCCTGCTTCTGTCTGTGGCGCAATGGACATAAACTTTTCGCGATTATTGGGTTCTGAGATAGTATCTACTCTTAGGCGTTGCACTTGATCCATTGGGTGTGCCATTGGGTCTACATGATCAGTATTTAACTCACTCATTTGAGTCATTAAGTCTAATATGCCCGATAGATCTTTTGCATAAGAGTCGATATCTTGCTTATCAATTCCCAAACGCGCCAAGTGCGCAATTTGGGTTACATCATTTGCCGTTAACGACATGGTTGTCTCCCTTTTTCGTTCGGTTTATAACGCATTACTATTCTGCTATGGACTTTCAGATAAATAAAATCCAATAATGTACAGGAATACCCTTATTTTAAAGGTCTGTAGCAAATGAGTTTGGAAATTTAATTTCTGAACGTCTATAACACGGTGAGGTCAAGTGATAGAAAAGGTGTTGTAGTTAAAAATTGGGGTTTTCAGTCAGACGATCTTTGTATTTAACCTTGTACCTTCTGTCATTGCTGAGTATATTACTACAAATACGATACTTATAGCTTGCCCAAATACCTGCTTGATTGATAAAGTATCACAGTTTTTATTTCCCACAGGAAACAGGTAAAGATGTTCAAAAGAATTCGCGGTCTTTTCTCTAATGATCTTTCTATAGATCTAGGAACGGCCAATACGCTGATTTATATTCCTGGTCAAGGCATTGTGCTGAATGAACCATCGGTGGTTGCTATCAAAGAAGACAAGATTCGTGGTGCAAAGACCATTGCGGCGGTGGGGGCTGAAGCAAAATTAATGTTGGGACGTACCCCGAACAATATTACTGCAATTCGTCCACTTAAAGACGGGGTTATTGCTGATTTTGCTATTACTGAGCGTATGTTGCGTTTTTTTATTGAGAAGGTTCATAAAAAAAATCGTTGGTTGCGTCCCAGTCCGCGTATTTTAATCTGTGTACCTTCAGGCTCAACTCAGGTTGAACGTCGAGCCATACGTGAATCGGCTTCGATGGCCGGGGCGCGTGAGGTTTATTTGATTGAGGAACCTATTTCTGCGGCGATAGGCGCGGGTTTGCCAGTTGATGAGGCGTGTGGATCTATGGTGCTGGATATTGGTGCGGGTACTTCCGAAGTGGCGGTTATCTCATTAAATGGTATTGTTTACTCAAGTTCTGTCCGTATTGGTGGTGATCGCTTTGATGAGGCTATTATTAACTATGTGCGGAAAAACTACGGTACGTTGATCGGAGAAGTGACTGCGGAAAAAATTAAGATAGCCATTGGTTCGGCTTATCCTGGTAAGGAGGTCAAAGAGATTGAAGTTAAAGGCCGTAATTTAGCAGAAGGTGCACCTCGCAGTTTTTCTTTAAACAGCAATGAAATTTTAGAAGCACTGCAAGAGCCTTTGGCGGGTATTGTCAGTGCAGTAAAAGTAGCTCTTGAACAAACACCTCCTGAGCTGGGTGCGGACGTGGCTAATCAGGGGATTTATTTAACAGGGGGAGGGGCTTTATTAAAAGATATCAATTTACTTATTTCCGAGGAAATAGGCTTGCCGGTTCATATTGCGGATGATCCATTAACCTGTGTGGCAAGGGGTGGAGGGATGGTATTAGAGCTATTGGATAGAAAGGGACTGTCAAGTTTTTCACTGGAGTAATATCTCCAGATATATTTGACAAGAGATATTTAATTAATAAGAGGCGCAGCTATAAAACTTATCTTTGCCACGGGGCCATCAATTAACACGCGTTTATTGGTAGCTGTTATTGCTTCAACCATTTTACTTGTGACTGAGTATAGAAGTTCTCAAAATAAAGTTCATAGCACAATTTCAGTGCTTGTTGATCCCTTAAAATATCTGGTCGACTTACCTACATCTCTCTTTGAACATGCGGCTCGCTCTGTGATTAGTTATCGCGCATTAAAGTTAGAAAATGAACGATTACGTGAAGAGCAGGTTATTCATCAAACACGTTTACTTAAGTTTGATGCTTTAGAAAAGGAAAATATTCGTTTACGGGCGCTATTAGAAAACTCGTTTAAATTAGGCGAGCAGGTGCTGGTGGCTGAGTTATTATCGGTTAATATGGCGCCTTATGAACATATTGTGGTGGTTAATAAGGGAACCCGTTTTGGAGTTCATCCACAACAGCCTGTTTTAGATGCAAACGGTGTGGTTGGGCAGGTTTTTAGAGCATTGCCCTTTACGTCTGAAATTATGTTGATTACTGACCCTAATCATGCGATACCTGTTCAGGTCAATCGTAATGGTTTGCTCACTATTGCAATGGGCAGTGGTCAACTGAATCGACTGATATTACCCTTCTTGCCAAGTAACGCGGATATTCGACCAGGTGATTTACTGATAACATCTGGTCTGGGTGGGACTTTTCCGCAAGGTTACCCCGTTGCGATAGTCGATGAGTTTACGACACAACCTGATAAAGCGTTTGCTACGATTACCGCAACACCAAAAGCCTTGCTAGATCGTAATAGAGAATTAATGATAGTTTGGAGTCAATCAGCACCGGTTCCTCTGATTACAAAGTCAATAACCGATAAAGAGGATAAAAAGGATAATACTGATGAGGTTAAATAATCAGGTTGGGTTTTTTCAAGTTATATTAACGCTGGTGTTTACGATGTGCTTAAGGGTAGTGCCTCTATCGGAGGAAATGGCTTTATTGAATCCAGACTGGGTGCTGTTAGTGTTGATTTATTGGGTCTTGAGTTTGCCCGATCGGGTAGGTATTTTTTATGCCTGGACGTTTGGCTTATTGACGGACGAGCTAACTGGCCGATTATTGGGTCAGTATGCGTTGGCTTATTCACTGATTGTTTATTTGTGTCTTAAATTTCATAACCGATTACGCCAGTTTCCTTTTTTCCAGCAAGGCCTGTTTATTTTTTTCTGTTTATTACTCTCTCAATTATTGCTTTTTTTTACAAAGAATCTTCAACACCCCGCACAGTTACATGCTTCATTTTGGCTACCTGTTTTTACCGGTACGTTATGCTGGCCTTTCGTCTATAGCTTAATGCGCTTTATCAGTTTTTTTAGATTTATAAAATAAAATATCTGGCAACACATGTCGAGTCTATATGCTATTAAAGACCATTCATCGGAAAAGCGCTTATTTATAAACCGGATTGTTGCGGCATTCATTCTTGTTAGTCTCTTAACTGCGGGGTTAGTTATCAGGCTTGTTTATTTACAAGTTGCCGGACACGAACATTATTCATCATTAGCAAAAGATAATAGTATCAAGATCGTTCCTTTAGTGCCCACAAGAGGTATGATTTTTGACAGAAAAGGTAGGGTGTTAGCTGAGAATAGGCCATCTTATAGTTTGGAGATTATTCCTGAGCAGGTGAGTAACATGGAGGATACGCTATCTCGGTTACAAAAACTGCTAGACCTGTCTGATGAAGATATTGAACAATATCAAAAATTACGGAAACGCCAAAAAAACTTTATTAGTTCTCCCTTGTTGGTCAGCATGAATGAGGAGCAGTTAGCAAGGTTTGCCGTTGTCAGACCTTATTTTCAGGGAGTTGATATTCATAGGCAACTGGTTCGGCATTATCCTTATAGTGATTTGACCGCCCATGTTATTGGTTACGTTGGCCGAATAAATGAGGCCGAAATGAAAGATTTACCGATAGCCGAATATCGTGGCTCTTCCCATATTGGTAAGTTAGGTATAGAGAGTTCTTATGAGAGTCAATTACACGGTAAGACGGGTTATGCCGAGATAGAAACGAATGTTCAGGCGCGTCTACTGAATACGTTAAAGGAAGTTAATCCCCAGCCAGGAGCAAATCTTTATTTAACGTTAGATATCGATTTGCAAAAAACCGCTTATGATGCTTTAGGCTCATTTAATGGTGCCGTGGTGGCTATTGATATTAAAACCGGTGGTGTTTTAGTATTTGTCAGTCGTCCGGGTTTTGACCCTAATCCTTTTGTGGTGGGTATCGCTAACGATGCTTATCAGGCCTTACAATCCTCTGAAAACCAACCTCTTTATAACCGGGCGTTGCGTGGTTTATATCCGCCGGGTTCCACAATCAAGCCATTTATTGCCTTGGCCGGACTTGAGTTTGAGGTGATTAATGCTGAGCAAAAGTTTTTCTGCCCCGGCTACTATCTGTTACCTGGCGTGACACATCGGTATCGGGACTGGAAAAAAGGTGGACATGGCGCAGTTGACTTGACTCGAGCGATTACCGAGTCTTGTGACGTTTATTTTTATCGTCTGGCATCCTCGCTAGGCATCGATAATATGTATAGTTTCTTACATAAATTTGGTTTTGGCGAAAAAACAGGGATTGATCTTGTGGGTGAAAAGTCGGGTTTATTACCGTCTCGTGAGTGGAAGCGTGAACGAAAAAACCAGGCCTGGTACCCTGGTGAGACATTGATAACGGGTATTGGCCAAGGTTATCTACAAGTCACGCCTTTGCAGTTAGCGAAAGCGACCGCTACATTAGCCAGTGACGGTAAGGTCATGACACCTTTTTTAGTTGATAAAATGCTCGGTACACAAAGTACTGTGTTAGGCATTGAACACAGTGCTTACACTATTCCCCTAAAACAGGAACATTTTAATTCAGTCGTTCGAGGTATGATTAATGTTGTGCATAGCGAGCATGGCACGGCTAAAGGCATTAATAAAAATATCACCTACCAAATTGCCGGTAAAACAGGAACTGCACAAGTATTAGGTATTAAGCAAAATGCAAAATATGATGAAAATAGTATCGACTTTAAGTATCGGGATCATGCCCTGTTTGTGTCTTTTGCGCCGGTTGATGATCCTCAGATTGCGGTAGCCGTAGTTGTTGAAAATGGTGGGCACGGTGGGTCGGTTGCTGCTCCAATAGCAGGAGAGATTATCAAGCAATTCTTACAGGAAAACTATGAAAACTGAAACACGTCATGAGCAGTTTGAAGCGCCTTCAGTGTTGGGAACTATGCTTAGGAGACTGCATATTGATATACCTTTGTTTATAGGATTATTGCTGACCTCAATCGTTAGTTTCGTTATTCTTTATAGCGCAGGTGGTCAAAATATGGAAGTATTAGTGCGTCAGTTCAGCCGTGTGGCACTTGCTTTTGCATTAATGATTATACTGGCTCATGTTGATCCCTATCAATTCAAACGTTATTCCAGCGTTTTATTTGCTTTTGGGATTATTTTGTTGATAGCGGTATTAATTATGGGGCAGATAGGTAAAGGAGCGCAACGTTGGCTTGAGTTAGGGTCTTTTCGCTTTCAGCCTTCAGAAATGATTAAAATCACTACGCCTATGATGATTGCCTGGTATTTGGCTGAATATCCCCTGCCTCCTAGGACAAAACAATTGTTAGTTGCGGTCATCCTTATCGTTATACCCACCTTGCTGATTGCTAAACAACCTGATTTAGGGACGGCTTTATTGGTCGCCAGTTCAGGTGCGGGTGTACTGTTTTTTGCGGGTCTTTCCTGGTGGATTATAGTAGCTATTGTGACTGGGTTAGCCGCTTTGACACCGATTATCTGGCATTTCATGCATGACTATCAACGTGATCGTGTGCTTACCTTTTTAAATCCTGAGGCAGATCCTCTGGGGCGGGGTTATCATATTATTCAATCAAAAATAGCTATAGGTTCAGGCGGTATTTATGGTAAAGGCTGGTTGGGTAGTACTCAATCAGAATTAGATTTTTTACCCGAAAGCTCTACCGATTTTATTTTCGCTGTGTTCGCGGAAGAGTTTGGTTTAATGGGCTGTTTAGGCTTGTTAGCCTTATATTTGTTGATTATTGCACGTTGTTTATATATTGCTTCCCAAGCGCAGGATAGTTACAGTCGGTTATTGGCCAGTAGCCTGGCATTTACTTTCTTTGTTTATGTGTTTGTTAATGTGGGTATGGTCATTGGTGTTCTGCCTGTGGTGGGCGTGCCCTTGCCGCTCATTAGTTATGGCGGTACTTCTATTGTTACCTTGTTAGCGGGCTTTGGCATTTTAATGTCAATTCATACGCATAGAAAATTTAGTTAATGGTTATGAATAATAAATTGGTTAAAGCAAGCTTAAAACCTATTTTGCTGGCAGTGAGTCTAGCGCTGATCGCTTGCACTGCTAATATAAAGGATGCTGACCTAGTCACTACCTTCATTAATAAGATGGCAGTGACACATCAATTTGATAAGGCTGAGCTTGAGCAATTATTTCAGGGTGTCGAGATAAACCAGGATATTCTCAAAAAAATTTCAAGCCCGGCAGAAAGCTTACCCTGGTATAAATACCGGAAGA
Source organism: uncultured Methylococcaceae bacterium (assembly GCA_903839855.1). Lineage (GTDB taxonomy): Bacteria > Pseudomonadota > Gammaproteobacteria > Methylococcales > Methylomonadaceae > Methylobacter_C. The sequence continues at coordinate 22,745 of CAIMEB010000035.1, read as the reverse complement.
TATTTATAACGGATGCCCGTATCAAAGGTGGAGTAACGTTTTGGCGGGAAAATAAATCCACATTGACTGCGGTGGAAAAGCAGACCGGTGTGCCTGCGGAAATTATTGTCGCGATCATTGGTGTAGAAACTATGTATGGTCAGAAGACGGGTAATTTTCAAGTGCTTCAAGCATTGTCTACATTGGGTTTTGCTTATCCTGCGCGTAGTCCCTTCTTTCTTGGTGAGTTAGAAAACTTCTTGTTGTTGTGTCGTGAGGAACATCTTAATCCTTTAGATCCTATCGGCTCTTATGCGGGAGCCATGGGTTCTCCACAGTTTATGCCTAGCAGTTTCAGGCGCTATGCGGATGATTTTGACGGCGACGGACGTCGCGATATTTGGCATAACAACAGTGATGTTATTGCCAGTGTCGCAAATTATTTTATTAAGCATCAGTGGCAAACTGGTCAAGCGATTGCTGTGCCTGTTAGCGCAACCGGAGAAAACTATAAAACAGCTTTGAATAATGAACTTAAACCAGCGTTAGGGCTTGACCAGTTAGCATCACTTAACTTAAAAATATCGACCACTTTGCCTTTAAATACAAAAGTAAAGCTGCTTGCTTATGAACAGGAAGCCTTAGGGAAAAAAACAACTGAAGAGCTTTGGCTTGGTTTAGACAACTTTTATGTCATCACTCGTTATAACCATAGTCCTTTATATGCAATGGCGGTTTATCAGTTAAGTCAGGCTATTTTAAATGAAAATTGAGCCGGTTCCCTGTCATGCCTACAATCTGCCTGGAAGCTTGAATGATAAGCTGAATTGCTGTTCTGAAACCAAGTTCGAGTGGCTTTTTTTTATGCAGACTGGCGGCCTGTGCCAAATTCCCACGAATGATGTTGTATATCAATAAGAATGACACGAGATAGCCTTACTCGTGATAAACCAAGTTGATTATCTGCGTCTGTAATGCTGATATCAAGTTCAGATAAGATGTCTTCTTTTAAAATACTGCCCGGATGGGGCGGGTTATACAGGTGCATATTATGGATCGCTTGGTACATAACGCTTATAAAATAAAATTAGAAGGTGAATCTACGGAAAAAACAAACTCAAAAATCGCGTCATCTGGTCATAGCTTATATTCCCCTCTATTATGGCTGACAATCCGGTCGCGGTTGCAAATCCGTTATTGCATATTAGGTAGTCTGTGTATAATTCTGGTTTTACTTTTTTCCATCTTGGAAGAATACACTTCATCTGATGCCGTTGTGTAACATCAGATAATAATTCAGATAACCCGTCTGTTGGAGATTGAAATGATTGAGCTTAAAAAGAGTGTGACTTATGCGGGACCGAAAGGTCCAGTGGTATTAGTCATTATGGATGGTGTCGGCATTGGTAAGAATCCGGCAAGTGATTTTGTAAAGCAGGCCAATACTCCAAATTTAAATTGGCTTCATGAAAATGCACTTTATACAGAGTTACGGGCGCATGGGGTGTCAGTGGGATTACCAGACGATGGTGATATGGGTAATTCAGAGGTGGGTCATAATGCGATTGGTTGTGGTCGGGTTTTTGCTCAGGGCGCGTCCCTGGTCGGAAAAGCCATTGAATCAGGTCTGATGTATGCAGCCGGTTCTGTGTGGCAAGAACTCATAACCAATGTGAATAGCAAAGCATCAACTGTACATTTTATTGGGTTATTTTCAGATGGGAATGTCCACTCAAATATTAATCATCTGGAGTCAATGTTACTCAAGGCTAAAGAGCAGGGGGTTAAGAAGGTACGTATACATGCCTTGATTGATGGTCGGGATGTACCACCCACGTCAGCGTTAGAGTATGTGGAACGTTTCGACAATTTCCTGAAAGAAATTAATGCGGATGGTTCGGTTGATTATTGTGTAGCATCCGGTGGTGGACGTATGAACATCACTATGGATCGTTACAACGCGAACTGGGATATGGTGAAACGAGGCTGGGATACGCATGTGAAAGCTGAGGGTCGAACATTTGCTTCAACCAAAGCTGCGATAGAAACTTTCCGCAGTGAAATTCCGGGTGTTTTAGATCAGGATTTGCCTGCGTTTGTTATTGAACGCGATGGCAAACCAGTGGGTCCGATTGTGGATGGCGATAGCGTGATCTTATTTAACTTCCGTGGTGATAGAGCATTAGAAATTACCAAAGCATTTGAAGCGGATAAGTTAACAGAGTTTGATCGAGGTGAAAAACCAGCGGTGTTGTATGCTGGCATGATGCAATATGACGGTGATTTAGGCGTACCCAAACGTTACCTGGTTACACCGCCTGCGATTGATCGTACCATGAGTGAATATTTATCAAACTCAGGTGTAAAACAGTTTGCTATTTCAGAAACCCAAAAGTTTGGGCATGTAACCTATTTCTTTAATGGCAATAACTCAGGTAAATTTGCAACTGAGACTTGGAAAGAAATCACTTCTGATGTCTGTCCGTTTGAAGATGCTCCACGAATGAAAGCCGATGAAATTACTGATGCAGTCGTTAAAGCTATTGAAAGTGGTGAATATCAGTTTATTCGGCTGAATTATCCGAATGGTGATATGGTTGGACATACCGGTGTAGTGAGTGCAGTTAAACTGGCTGTTGAAGCGGTGGATGAGGGCGTCGGCAAGATTATGGATGCGCTAAAAAAAGCCAACGGCATTCTGGTGTGTTCGGCAGATCATGGTAATGCGGATGATATGTGCGAACTGGATGCCAAAACAGGTGAACTGAAACTAGATAAACAGGGACGTAGCCTACCTAAGACTGCTCACTCCCTGAATCCGGTTCCGGGCATTGTATACGATCCTTCTGGGGTAGCTAATGTGCGCTTAGCGGATGTGCCGAAGGCGGGTATTGCGAATCTGGCGGCAACGTGTATCACGCTGTTGGGTTTTGAGCCACCAGAAGATTATGTTCCAAGCATAGTGGAAGTAGGATAGGCCTTTTGGGCGCGTAGCACACACTGAAAAAGAGCAATTCTATTCATACTTTTAGATTGTCAATTTATAAGCTCCTAGGAACATATTATGCCGAGTAACAAGTTTGTTATTAGTAAACCTAAGTTATCCATTATTAAGCTTCCCGAGCAGGGAATGAAAAAGAATGATTTTATTGATGATTTTAAGCAATATTATGTGCATTTATTAGGTAGAGATGAGCATTGCAGGTCCCCTTATTATGCTAGCGAAGCTTTATCACAAGCGATACGTGATCGGTTGATGGAGCGTTGGAAGGAAACACATCAACACTATAAAAGTAATGATTGTCGTCGGCTTTATTATTTATCAATGGAATTTTTGATGGGTAGAAGCTTAAGTAATGCGATGCTTAATTTAGGTGTTACCGATACCGTAACTCAGGCCATGTATGATTTAGGCATTGAGATTGAAGAGTTGATCAGTGCGGAACAAGATGCCGGATTAGGTAATGGTGGCTTGGGTCGTTTGGCCGCTTGCTTTATTGATAGTTGTGCAACATTGCAACTACCCGTCATTGGCTATGGGCTAAGATACGAATACGGTATGTTTACCCAGACTATTGTGAATGGAGAGCAGGTAGAAAAACCAGATCATTGGCTGCGCTTTGGCAATGTCTGGGAAATTGAGCGAATAGAATATTCGCACTGTATTAAATTTGGGGGACATACTGAAGTTCATACCGATGAAGAGGGTCATCAATACTCCCATTGGATATCGTCTTGTAATGTATTGGCTGTGCCTTTTGATACACCGATTCCAGGTTATAAGAATGGTACGGTCAACTCTTTGAGGCTTTGGAAAGCGGTTGCTACTGAAGAGTTTAATTTAGATGAATTTAACGCGGGTGATTATGCCGAAGCAGTCGCTTCAAAAATCACTGCAGAAAATATTACGATGGTGCTATATCCCAATGATGCCAATGAAAATGGGAAAGAGCTGCGTTTACGACAACAGTATTTTCTAGCCTCTGCCAGTTTACAGGATGTTGTTTCTCATTGGATTGCTGTGCATGGTAAAAACTTTAATGGCTTTGCAGACAAAAACTGTTTTCAATTAAATGATACCCATCCCAGTATTGCCATTGCCGAACTCATGCGGTTGTTAATGGATAACAATCGCTTAACTTGGGATGAAGCTTGGGCTATTACCAAAAATACGATGGCCTACACTAATCATACTTTACTACCCGAAGCGTTAGAAAAGTGGCCGGTTAGATTGATGCAGCGCTTATTGCCACGATTAATGGAAATTATTTTTGAAATTAATGCACGCTTCTTGGCAGAAGTGTCTATGCATTGGCCTGGTGATGGTGAGCGTTTAAAAAGAATGTCCATTATAGAAGAAGGCCCAGATAAACATGTCAGAATGGCCTATCTGGCGATAGTCGGTAGTTTTTCTGTAAACGGTGTTGCTCAGTTACATTCTCAATTATTGCAACAAGGATTATTCAAAGACTTTTATGAACTATGGCCACATAAGTTTAATAATAAAACCAATGGGGTGACGCCTCGGCGTTGGTTGGCTGCATGTAACCCAGAGCTGGCGAGTTTAATTACAGAAACGATTGGCGATCATTGGATAACTGATTTATCAGAGTTAAAAAAACTAGAGCCTTATGCGGAAGATGCTAAGTTTCGAAAGCGTTGGCGAGACATTAAGCAAGTCGCTAAGCAACGCTTGATAGATTATAAAAAACGTAAGCATCCTATGACACTGCATTTGGATGTTAATGCCATTTTTGATGTACAGGTAAAGCGAATACATGAGTATAAGCGTCAATTACTTAATGTATTGCATGTGATTTATCTTTATAACGATATTAAAAAGCACGGTGCAGTTCATCATGTACCTAGATGTGTCCTGATTGGTGGTAAAGCAGCGCCAGGTTATCGAATGGCTAAAAAGATTATTAAGTTAATTAATAATGTTGCCAATGTCATTAACTCGGATCCTGATATGGCTAACCAGTTAGCCTTACTATTTTTACCTGACTATCGAGTTTCAGCCATGGAGAAAATATGTCCTGGCGCTGATTTATCTGAGCAAATTTCGACAGCGGGTAAAGAAGCCTCGGGAACAGGCAATATGAAGCTAATGATGAATGGTGCCATTACGATTGGTACTTTAGACGGTGCTAATATTGAAATTCGTGAAGAGGTCGGTGATGAGAACTTTTTTCTATTCGGCTTAACGGAGGAGCAGATCGAAGAAAGACGAGGTCATTACGATCCATTGGGAATTATTTCTCAAGATGAAGACTTACAGTCAGTTATGCATTTATTGGAGTCGGGATATTTTAATCAATTTGAACCAGGTCTTTTTGATGATGTGATTGATTCTATAAAGAGTCCACATGATCCCTGGATGACTATTGCTGATTTTAGAAGTTATATTGATGCTCAACAACGGGTAGAAGATGCTTATCGTGATCAAGATCACTGGACAAAAATGAGTATCATCAATTGTGCAAACAGTGGGAAATTCTCTACTGATAGAACGATTAACGAATATAATCGGGACATTTGGAAACTAACACCTCAGCCGGTTAAACATCATCACCAGTAAAAAATAAGTGGGTTCTGTCTGGATCAATCACCTCCCTTGATAAAGAGAGGGGTGATTGGTTTTAAGCCCGTCGTTTAAATACGGTTCCAATATCCAGACAGAGATTATTTTTGAGTATTTAATGAGTGGGGGTTAACTCAAAAATAATTAATTCGGCAGTGTCCTTGCCAATGTTTTCTACTGACATTAAGCTGCCTGTTTCCCAAAATACATCACCGCTTGAGTAAGTATTGGTTTTACCTTCTTCAATGACTTGCAGTGTGCCTTTGACAACATAGCGTGGCCCCGATCCTTCATGAGTATGCCAAGGTGTTTTAAAGCCAACTGGAAAGCTAACGTGGATTGTTTTTGTATTAACGGAGCCACTGGTCAGTTCTACAGCTTTTTCTAATAACAAGGTTTTACTCAGTGTGGTGGTATTTTGAGCTGAAACTAATTGGGCTTTGAACAACATGAATGTGGCTAGCATAATTAGAACGACTTTTACTGGTTTTAATGTATTAAACATGAATTGGCCTGTTGAGTAGTAATTAATCTAAGGGTTACGTTATGACGTTATTTATTGTCTCAAATCCTTAACGACTCGCACAACTTCATGATCATCAGCTATAGGCTCTATACTGAAGCCTAGTTTCTTTATAAGCGATAGCATGGGTTTGTTAATAGCAAGCACTTCACCTTCAAAAAATGACATACCTTTCGATTTTGCAGTATGCATGAGGGTGGTCATGAGTCGGGTTCCTATACCTAGGCAGTGACTATCATCGGCAACCACTAAAGCAAACTCGACAGAGTTACCATCGGGGTTCATCACATAACGTCCCACGGCGAGTTCACAGGGCTGGTTTTGATCTTCAGTGACAGCAACAAATGCCATTTCACGATCATAATCGATTTGTGTAAAACGTACGATCATTTCAGGTGTTAATTCCTGCAGGGCTTGCATGAAGCGAAAATATTTAGTGCGGTCAGAGAGACGGCTGTGAAAGTTTGTTTCCAGGTTAGCATCTTCAGGCCGGATAGGGCGGATAGTGATATTAACGCCATTCGTCAATTGATGATGTTGTATCAGTTCATGCGGATACGGATGTATCGCCATGTGTGAATAACGGGTGAGTTGATGTGATAGCTCTGCTTTAATACGGGCATCTACTGCCATTGCACCGTGTTCATCGACGATCAGCGGGTTAATATCCAGTTCCAGAATTTCCGGCAGCTCACTTACCATGATAGATACATTCAGTAAGGTATCAATGAGTGCTTTACTATTGGCAGGTGGTAATTGACGGAAAGCTTTCAGATATTTAGCTGCCTTGGTTTTTGCAATCATTTGCTCAACCATATAGGCGTTAAGCGGCGGTATGGCAACGGCATTATCCTGTAATATCTCCACCATGGTGCCACCTAAACCGAAGCTAATTGCAGGCCCAAATACCGGATCTCTGACCACACCTACCATAAGTTCACGACCACTTGGGGATTTATACATAGGTTCAACAGTCATGCCCACTTCAGTTATTTCAGGGTAAGCCTGTTTTATAGCAGCTTCCATTTCTGCATAGTGACGGGAGATATCCTGAACGCTGTTTATGTTAAGTCTAACGCCACCGATATCAGATTTGTGGCTGAATTCAGCCATGTTAACTTTTAATACCACTGGAAACCGCAACGTTTCGGCTGCAATCATCGCGTCTTTGGCGCTAGTGACGGTAATAGTTTGGGTGACTGGAATGTGAAATGCGGCCAATATCGCTTTTGACTCTTGCGCAGTCAGAACTTGACGGCCTTCTGAAAGAATCCGCTCAATAATTAAGCGAGCGCCTTCTACATCCGGTTTGGCAAGCTCTTTGGCGGTAGAGGGAATCTGCTTTAACAGGATTTGATTTTCAGCATAGTTTGCTAAAAAAGCAAAGGCATCCACTGCGGTTTCAGGCGTATTGAAGTGTGCAACTTTACTGTTAGCAAAAAGGTTGCGGCCTTCTTGCACTTTTGCGCCACCTGTCCATGATGCCAAGACGGGTTTATTACTGTTTTTTGCACCGTCAATAATGCATTGAGCTACTTGGGTAGGTTCGGTCATTGCTTGAGGGGTTAGAATAACGAGCACACCATCTATACTATTATCGTCAAGACACACTTCCAAGGCTTTTTGGTAACGCTCTGAGGTAGCATCACCCAAGATATCAATAGGATTCGCATGAGACCAGTGTACAGGTAAAACAGCATTTAAGGCTTCCATGCTGGCAGTACTTAGTTCAGCCATTTGTATACCCACATCTTCAGCCCGGTCTGTACTCATCACACCTGGTCCGCCTGCGTTGGTAATAATCGCTAAACGATCTTTTTTAACCACATAGTTATTAGCTAATACGCGTGCAGCCGAGAATAACTCAGTGATGCTATAGGCTCTAACGACACCTGCGCGAGCAATGGCTGCATCAAAAACGTTATCGCCACCGACCATGGCGCCCGTATGAGACATGGCGGCTTTGCAGCCTGCTTCATGACGGCCTGATTTAATGAGAATGACGGGTTTTAAGCGGGCAGCTGCTTTCAGACCACTTAAAAATCGACGGGCATCCCGAATGCCTTCCACATACATCAATATACCGGTGGTTTTACTATCGGTGGCTAAATAATCGAGGACTTCACCGAAATCAATATCCGCTGCTGCGCCCATCGAAACCACAGTAGAAAACCCAATGTCCTGTATTTTAGCCCAGTCTAAAATGGCTGTGCAGACTGCACCCGATTGAGAGAGCAACGCTAAACTGCCCTCTTTAACTATACCATCACCAAACGTTGCGTTAAGTTGTCCGCTTGGGCGAATAACGCCTAAGCAGTTCGGGCCAATCAGTCGAATACTATAGCGGTGAGCGATATCAAGCACTTCTTGCTCAAGTCTTTTGCCTTCCACACCTAATTCACCAAATCCGGCGGTGATGATGATGACCGAGGTAACGCCTTTTTCTCCGCATTGACGCATAATATTGGGTACGCTGGGTGCTGGCGTGGCAATAACGACTAAGTCCAATTCCTCAGGTACGGCACTTAAATCGGGGTAGGCTTTTAAACCTAATAATTGTTCACGTTTATTGTTGACTGGATAAAGCCCTCCAGAAAACCCTGCTTCCTGCATATTTAGCAATAATCGATAGCCTACGCTCTCTTCGCGTTCTGAAGCGCCAACAATAGCCACTGATTTAGGCGTAAAAAAACGGTTTAAATAATGTGGTCCCATGAATATTCCAGTGTAAGAATGATTAAAGTTGTTAAGTGTAACGGGTATTTATGAAAATTGGGTGTAATGATTTACTTCTGAAAATGGTCAGTAGGACATTTTTCTTGTCTTAAGCTAATAATAGGCCAGTGATTAGTTTCCGCATAGGTGGTGAGCTTTTCATCAGGGTCAACAGCGACAGGATGATCGACTAATTTAAGTAAGGGCAAGTCGTTATGTGAATCGCTATAAAACCAGCTACCTTGCATTGTTTCAGTTGAGGTGTTTTGTAACCACTTTTCTAATAGTTTGACTTTACCCTCCTGGAAGCAAGGAAGGCCATCAAAACCACCGGTATATTTTCCTTCAATAAACGTTGGGGTTGTAGCCAATAAATGATCAATGCCGTAAAGTTGTACGATGGGTTCGGTAACAAAGCGGTTGGTTGCGGTGATAACCAATAAGGTATCACCCTTGGCTTTGTGTTTGGCAATCAGTTCCTGAGCCGGCTTCAATAATAGAGGGGTAATGATTTCCTGTATAAATTGAGAGCGCCATTTAACAAGTTGGGCTGGGTTATTATCTGCTAAAGGCTTTAGAGAAAACGTTAAAAATTCGACGATATCTAGGGTACCTTGCTTATATTGATTGTAGAATTTCAAGTTGGAATCTTCATAATAAGATCTATCAACAATGCGTTGGTCGACAAGAAACTGTCCCCACAAGTAATCGCTGTCATCGGCTATCAGGGTATTATCTAAATCAAAAATTGCTAAACTCACGTTAATCCTGTCTGAAGTAATTAAAAGGGCTGTGCGCTCTGGTATCTAAGTAGCTTTTATGGAACAATGGAGCCATTATAAACAACCTAACCTATTTTGTAATTTAACCAATGAGTCAGATTAAGATAGGGTAGATAAAAGATACGGGTTTTAACATGATAGACTCTAAAGGATACCGACCGAATGTCGGGATCATCCTTTGCAATGACGAGGGTCGTGTGTTTTGGGCAAAACGGATGGGCGTAAATGCTTGGCAGTTTCCGCAAGGCGGAATCAATGATAACGAAGACCCTGAAACCGCGATGTATCGGGAATTGTGGGAAGAAACAGGCTTACAGCAACAACACGTTGAATTGCTGGGGCGAACACGCTATTGGTTGAGATACCAATTACCCGAGCGCTATATTCGTAAGAGTTCTATGCCATTGTGCATCGGACAAAAACAAATTTGGTACATGTTGCGTTTATTAACTCAAGATTCAAATGTGCGGTTTGACCAGTGTGCGAAGCCCGAGTTCGATAGTTGGCGTTGGGTGGATTATTGGGAGCCATTGAATGATGTGGTGTATTTTAAGCGTAAGGTTTATCAAAAAGCGATGAGTGAGTTAGGGGCGATACTGGCAATTGATTCGGTACCGATTAATCCGGCTGGTTTTTTGGAGCAGGCAATTAAATTTAAGCAATTTAAGGCCTTAAAACCGAAATAGGCGGTTATGTGACTAGGGCGGGGTGCGTTCACTAGTTTTAAGCATGATGTGGAGTTTGACTTATAAAACAGTTTGTTTTGACAAAGCTCCCGCCTGTTCTTTAACTAGTTTAGGTACTAAATAGCCGGGTAGTCTGAGTTGCATTTGTTTAATAAGTTCTTTAGCGATTGTTTCTGACACTTCAAAATGTCCGGTTCCTGTCGCTTTGTCCAATAGATGTAGGTAGTAAGGTATTACACCGTGTGCAAAAAGGCTCTCACTTAAGTCACAAAGAGTGTTTGGTTGATCATTGACATCTTTTAGTAAAACGGATTGATTAAATAGGTTAATGCCGTTGTTTCGTAATAAATCCAAGGCGTTTTTAACCCGGACGTTTATCTCGTTAGCATGATTACAGTGAACCACAAGTACTACTTGTTGGGTGCTTCCGGTTAAGGTTGTAATAAGGCTTTCTGTTATTCTGGCCGGTAAAACAATAGGTAGGCGAGTATGAATTCGGATGCGTTTTAAATGTTTGATGGCGTTTAATTTTTGAACAATACTTTTCAACCGTTCATCATTTAATGATAAGGGGTCACCACCACTTAAAATGACTTCAGAAACTTCGGTGTGTTCGTTAAGGTATTGAATACCGCTATCTTCATATTGCTTGCTGAGTTGGCTATCTGAATAGGGAAAGTTTCGTCGAAAACAATAGCGACAGTTAATTGCACAGCTCCCCGTATTAATCAATAATACTCTACCGTGATATTTATGTAACACACCTACCTCAACCGTAGAGGCTAAATCTCCCACAGGGTCGTTATTAAAGCCAGAGTATATTGAAAGCTCATCTTTAATTGGCAATACTTGCCGTAATAGAGGATCGTTAGGATTACCTTTTTGAATGCTGGCGGCAAAACTGACGGGAACTCTTAAAGGGAAATTTTTGGTTGCACTGACAGACGTCGGTAAATCCTCAAGAGCTAGCTGCAGATAATGGCATAAATCTTCAATATTGTTAAACGCCTCGGTCAGTTGTTGCTGCCAATTTTTAGTAAAGTGTAGGGTTTCGCTTGTGTGGTCAAACATGAAAATGATTATTTAAAGTTTCTATCAATTGTTACGTCCATTATAATGTGTTCGTTTTATATTGTTTGTCATATTGAGGATAGAATGGCCATTTACAGTACCAATGAGTTCAAAGCAGGGTTGAAAGTCATGTTAGATAATGATCCTTGCGCAATTATCGAAAATGAGTTTGTAAAGCCAGGTAAGGGGCAAGCCTTTAATCGGGTAAAAATTAGAAATCTTAAAACGGGACGGGTGATTGAGCGAACCTTTAAATCGGGCGAGTCTCTCGACAGCGCGGATGTTATCGACGTTGGGATGCAATATCTATATAGCGATGGTGAGTTTAGGCACTTTATGGTGCCGGATACGTTTGAACAATATCAATGCGATGAAAAATTAGTCGGGGATGCCTGTAAATGGCTTAAAGATCAGGATAACTGCACCGTTACGCTTTGGAACGACGCACCTTTATCAGTAACACCGATTAACTTTGTTGAATTAGCTATTGTTGAGACTGATCCGGGTGTTCGTGGTGATACGTCGGGTGGTGGTGGTAAACCTGCTAAATTAGAAACAGGTGCGGTGGTGAGGGTACCGTTATTTGTTCAGCAAGGTGAAGTGATTAAAGTCGATACCCGTACCGGTGAATATATTTCACGTGTAAAAGAATAGTGCTTAAGGATTGGCAGCCAACCTGTGCTATTGATATTCTGCGGTTAAGAGCGCAAGTATTTAATAGCATAAGGGATTTTTTTTCAGCAAGAGCTGTGCTTGAAGTTGAAACACCTTTGTTGGGGCATGCGTGTGGAACAGATCCACAATTAGATTTTTTTACTACGGATTATATTGCTCATCCACAGCGTGATAAGTTGTTTTTGCAAACGTCACCTGAGTTTGCAATGAAAAGGTTGCTGGCTGCGGGTAGTGGTTCTATTTACCAGATTTGTAAAGCCTTTCGAAATGGTGAATCAGGGCGCTTTCATAACCCTGAATTTACTATGCTGGAATGGTATAGAGTCGGATTTACCTTAACTGAGTTAATGGATGAAATTTCAGAATTGATTGAAACTCTGAGTCAGGGATATTTGTCTTTAGACGCAACTCAGCGCTTTACTTATCAAGATGTATTTCAGCGTTATACGGGATTGAACTCTTTAACGTTTTCTTATGTCGATTATAGCACTTTCGCGTTGGCTAATGGTCAGTCCGAAGCTTTGGCTATTTGTGGTTATGAGCACGGCTTGTGGCTAGATTTTATTTTTAGCCACTATATTCAGTCTCATCTGGGAGAAAATGCTGTCTGCATGGTTTACGGTTATCCTGTCTGTCAATCTTCCTTAGCGCGTATCAATCCTCTTAATCCACTCATTACAGACCGTATTGAGGTGTTTATTAACGGCATTGAATTGGGTAATGGCTATTATGAATTGACGGATGCTCGAGAGCAGAATAAGCGGTTTGATGAGGAAATAGCTGTTAGATTACAAAATAACCGTCCAGGCACTGTTAAAGACAAACATCTTATTGCTGCTATGGAACATGGTTTGCCAGAGTGTTCTGGTATGGCTATTGGTCTGGATCGTCTAATAATGGCATTGACAGGTAGTTTAAGCATTAATGATGTGCTTGGGTTTCCTGTCCATAGGGCTTAAGATTATTTAATATTTACTGTGATATAATTCAACTGTTTTTAATTGTTTAGACTTTGATCTTTTATTTTTAACCTCCTACATGAAATCAAATACTTTTTCTTGCTTATTATTGCTTGGTTTACTGGTCTCATCTAGGATTGAGGCGGGTAAAGAGTTTGTTGTTAGAGATATTCAGGTTAAAGGCTTGCAACGTATTGCGTTAGGGACTGTTTATAGTTATTTGCCAGTGAATGTGGGCGAGAAATTCTCTTTAGACAACGTGTCTCCCGCTATTAAAGCACTATTTAAAACCGGATTTTTCAAAGATGTTTCCCTGGAAAGAGAGGGTTCAACACTGATTGTTAATGTGGTTGAGCGCCCGTCTATTGCAAAGATTGTATTTGAAGGTAATAAGGATCTGAGTAAAGACGATTTAACTAAAGCACTCGATAAGATAGGTTTGGCTGAAGGTAAAATATTTGATCGGCAAATATTGGATAAAGTTGAGCAAGAGTTGACACGGCAGTACTTGAGTCATGGTAAGTATGGTTTAAAGATCAAAATTGATGTTGCCAACTTGACCCGAAACCGGGTCGGCATTAATATTAAAATTTCTGAAGGTCGAGTGACTAAAATTAAGCAGATCAATATTGTTGGCAATACTGCCTTTGACGAAAAGACCTTGCTTAAAGCCTTTGAACTCAGTACGTCGAATATACTGTCTTTTTATACCAAAGACGATCAATATTCTAAACAGAAATTAGCCGCAGATTTGGAAACATTGCGCTCTTATTATCTGGATCGCGGTTATATTAATTTTTCAGTCGAGTCTACTCAGGTCGCCATTACGCCGGATAAAAAGGATATTTATGTCACTATCAATATTAAAGAAGGTGATATTTACAAGCTGAATAAAGTCAAGTTATCAGGTAATCTGGTGGTTGCTCCGAATGAATTGATTAAGCTAATGACTGTTGGGCCAGGTGAGACGTTCTCTAGAAAAAATGCGACTGAAACCTCAAAAGCCATTCAAGATCGTTTGGGTGATGAAGGCTATGCGTTTGCAAACGTGAATATGGTACCTGAAATTAATGAGGGACAAAAAACCGTCGACATGGCTTTTTTTGTAGAACCCGGTAAGCGTGTTTATGTTCATCGTATCAATATGAGCGGTAACTCTAAAACACGAGATGAAGTTCTACGCCGTGAAATGCGCCAAATGGAAGCGAGCTGGGCATCCAGTGCCAAGATTCAACGTTCAAAGACTCGCCTTGAACGGTTAGGTTATTTTGAAAGTGTTAATGTGGAAAATCCGCCTGTTGTTGGCACAACAGATCAGATTGATGTTAATTACACGGTTGTCGAAAAATCTTCAGGTAATTTATCGGCAGGTATTGGTTTTTCTCAGGTTCAGGGTATTGTGTTGAACGCAAATATTGCTCAGAACAATATTTTTGGTTCAGGTAAGCAGGTTAATATTGCTTTTAATAACAGTAGTTATTTAACCAGTTATCAATTTGGTTTTTCTAATCCTTACTTTACCACGGATGGCGTGAGTCAAGGTTATAACCTGGGTTATACCAAGAGAAATGCTGGGGCGATTAATATCGCGAACTACAATACTAATATTATGAATGCAGGCATCAATTTTGGAATCCCATTAAATGAGTTTGATCAGATTCGTTTTGATACTGATGTAAAGCATACTTCATTAGGGACAACAGCTTATTCATCGAAACAGATTAATGACTTTATTGTTGCGGAAGGGAGTTCTTTCTTGACGTATAGTCAGGGCATCAGTTGGGTGCATGATACGTTTAACCGAGCAATGTTTCCTAACTCGGGTGCTCAACAGCGTTTGTCTGGTGTAGCAACGATACCGGGTAGTAATTTGGAGTATTACAAGGTGGGTTATAGGCAGCAGCGTTATTTTCCATTAGCGAAAGACTTTACATTCAAATTAAATGGTGAAATTGGTTATGCAGGCGGTTATGGAAATACTCATGCATTACCCTTTTTTGAAAATTATTTTATGGGGGGGGCTGGCTCGGTGCGTGGTTATAGAAACAATACCATGGGGCCTAGAGACTCGAACGGTTATCCTTTGGGGGGTTCCGTTAAAATGATTGCTAATGCCGAGCTATTTTTCCCCGTGCCCTTTATGTCAGATACCAAGTCGGTTCGCTTGGGTGCTTTTTTCGATGCCGGATCCCTTAGTAATACATTTTCGGCGAGTAACATGAAGTTTTCAACGGGTCTTTCAGGTGAATGGCTATCGCCTTTTGGTGCGTTATCAGTGAGTGCTGCTTACCCTCTTAATAGAGGAAACTATACTTATAACACCTATAATCCAACGAACGGCATTGACCCCGGCACTGTTGTAACCAGCAAAGACCAAACACAGTTCTTCCAATTCAATTTTGGTCAAAATTTCTAACAGAAGTTGTTTAGATTCTAGGGCTTATCCCCTATAATTTAACAGATATTATTCCTTTTACCTATTTTTTAACTTAACTATAACCAGAGATCGATTTAACAATGAAAAAGAAAATTGCTTTATTTTTAGGACTCATGTTTGTTGGAAACGTCAGTTATGCAGATTTAAAGATTGGCGTTATTAATATGAACGCAGTTCTTGAAAAAACCCCGCAATTGGAGAAAGTAAACAAACGCTTTGACCTTAAGTTTGGTGCGCGTGGTAAGCAGTTAGAAAGCCAGGGTAAAGAAATTCAGGCATTAGAAGACAAGGTAAACAAGGATGGGGCTATCATGAGTGAAGATGAAAAGCGCAATATTTCAAAGGATTTTCAAACAAAGTTGAGAGATTTCAAAAAAGCACAGCAAGAATTTAATGAAGACATTAACGCTAATCGTAACGAAGAGTTAGGCAAGTTGCAGCGCGGTATTGTGGAAGTCGCTAGCAAAATTGCTAAAGATGAAGATTTTGATTTATTACTTCTTTCAGATTTTGTTGTTTATAAAAAAGAACAATTTGATATTACAGAACAAGTGGTAAAGAAATTGTCTACAATGCCTGAGTAATTCAGTTATAGGTAATAGTGAAAGATTGTTCTAAGTTATGGACTGATGTCTTGTTAAGGAGACTTAACGTTATGAGTCTGATAACTTCTTTTTTTAATTAAAGAAATCTAAATTATGTCTATTACGTTAGATATTTTACAAATTCAAGCCTTTTTGCCTCATCGATATCCGTTCTTATTGGTTGATAAGGTGATTGAATGTGAGCCAGGGATTCGGTTGTTAGGCGTGAAAAATGTCACTTATAACGAACCCTTTTTTCAAGGCCATTTTCCACAAAAGCCTATTATGCCGGGCGTACTCATTTTAGAAGCCTTGGCACAAACGACCGGTTTGTTAGCCTCTGAAACGGCTGGAGACGAATTAGCTGGCATGATTTATTATTTAGTGGGTATTGATAAGGCTAAATTTAAAAGACCTGTAGTTCCGGGTGACCAATTGATGTTAGAGTCAACATTTGTTAAAAGTAAACGGAATATATGGGCTTTTGAATGTCGTGCTGAAGTTGATGGCGAGTTTGTCGCCAGTGCCGAAATTAGATGTGCAGCGGTGGTAGATTGAATTTGATTCATTCGACCGCTATCATCGATAGAAAAGCTGAATTAGCGGATAATGTATCTGTTGGGCCATTTACTGTCATTGGCGCTGATGTAAAAATCGATTCGGGTACGGTGATAGGGTCGCATACAGTCATTAAAGGCCCAACCAGTATTGGTAAAGATAATCGTATTTATCAGTTTGCTTCTATTGGCGATGATCCTCAGGACAAAAAATATGCGGCTGAAGTAACGCGACTTGAAATTGGCGATAGAAATACCATTAGAGAATTTACTTCTATGCATAGAGGGACTCAGCAAGATAATTGTGTTACCAAAATAGGTCATGATAATTTGTTCATGGCTTATACCCATATTGCTCATGATTGTATTATTGGTGATCATGTCATTATGGCTAACGGAGCATCTTTAGCGGGACATGTGCATCTTAATAGCTACGCCATTTTGGGTGGCTTTACTTTAGTGCATCAATTTACTCAAGTTGGTCAGTATAGTTTTGCAGCGATGGGTAGCGCAATAACACAGGATATTCCACCTTTCGTTATGGTCGGCGGTAAGCCAACCCGTCCTCATGGTATCAATTCAGTGGGTATGGAACGTAATGGCATTTCTCCTGAAGACATCCGTTTAATCAGAAATGCTTACAAGCTCATTTACAAAATGAATTTACGTTTGGAAGATGCCATAGAGAAAATGGAAGAAATGGCGGGAGAAAGTGAACAGGTAGCCGAAATGATTAGCTTTTTAAGAAATGTGAATAGAGGGATATTGAGATAAGCTCAGCAGCTGGTTTTAAGGATTTATCCTATAGTCCCTTAATTGCGGGGGTTGATGAAGTCGGTAGAGGTTCGCTTGCTGGTTCTGTTGTTGCCGCTGCGGTTATTCTTGACCCCTCCAGACCCATTGGTGGTTTAGCCGATTCCAAAGTGCTGAGTGAGCGTAAACGGGATATGCTTTTTCAAGAGATAAAGGAAAAAGCCCTATGCTGGTTCATTGCGTTTGCAACGGTCGAAGAGATTGATGAGCTTAATATTCTGCAAGCAACCTTATTGGCTATGCAGCGAGCCGTGAATGGATTAGCCATTCAGCCTGAACAGGTTTTGGTCGATGGTAATCAACTCCCTAAGTTATTGATGCATGGGCAGGCGATTATTAAAGGTGACAGTAAAGTACAGGCTATCAGCGCGGCCTCCATATTAGCGAAGGTTGAGCGTGATAGGCTGATGGTTAATCTTGATAAGGAATACCCCCAATTTACTTTTGGTCAGCATAAGGGGTATGGGACAAAACAGCACTTAAACGAGATTGAAACGTTTGGTGTTTTACCTATCCATAGAAAGTCGTTTAAGCCAATTAAAACCATGCTCATCCATCTTTAACGACTTCTGCCTCCTGATTTGCGGTGGCTGTCGGCCCCTGTACATCAGCGGGATCACCTTCATAAGGCGTTGCATAGTTACAATCTTTCTGAGGACAAACTTTTTCTACACCTCGACGTTTGGTTTCTTTTACTGTTAAAATAGGCCATTGGCATTGTGGGCAGCTTTCTTTAATCGGATTGTTCCAGAGTGCATAATCACATTTTGGATAGCCTGAGCACGAGTAAAAGATCTTTCCATTACGTGATTTACGTTTAAGAATGCTGCCTTTTTTACATTGAGGGCATTCGATCTGAGTATCCAATGGCTTTTCAATGGGTTCAATATGCTTACATTTTGGGTAAGCACTGCAACCAATGAATTTGCCATAGCGACCTGTTTTAAAAATTAACGGTGAGTCACAAGCCGGGCAGGTTCTGCCATCTAATACTTCGGGTTCATCAGTTGTCGTGGCATCGCCGTTTAAGTTTCTGGTATACGAGCATTCGGGATAATTTGTACAGCCAATAAATCGACCATTTCTACCTAAGCGAATCGATAAAGGGCTGCTACACTCAGGACATTTTTCATCAAGGGCTTCTTGAGTCACATCTTTACGCTGGATGCTGGTTTCCTTCTCATGGATCATCGCGGTAAACGGTGTCCAGAACTCCCGCATTAACGGGATCCAATCCTTTTCACCGCGTGAAACTGCATCCAGATCATCTTCCAGATTGGCGGTAAAATCATAATCAACGTATTTAGTGAAATGCTCGGTTAGAAACTTATTAACAATTCTACCGACATCGGTAGGGTAAAAGCGCTTACTGTCCAGCGTAACATACTCACGATTCTGGAGCGTAGAAATAATCGAAGCATAGGTTGACGGTCGACCAATGCCGTGTTCTTCAAGCGATTTAACCAAACTGGCCTCACCATAACGCGGTGGGGGTTCGGTAAAGTGTTGTCCCGTGATAATGTCATTGAGCGGGATTGGGCGACCTTCTTCGAGGGGGGGTAAAAAGCTTTCCTTATCATCACTCTCTTTGCTATCATCCTTTCCTTCCAGATAAACAGCCATAAACCCGGGGCTTGCAATCGTGGAGCCAGCCGCTCTAAAAATATGGCTATCTTCTCCACAAGTTAAATCTACTGCGATCATATTGAGTGTCGCGTGGATCATTTGGCAGGCAATCGTTCGTTTCCAGATAAGATCATAGAGTTTGTATTGCTCAACTGTCAGATAGTCTTTGATTTGAGCTGGTAGATAGCTTGAATTGGTCGGTCTTATGGCTTCATGCGCTTCCTGAGCATTTTTTGACTTGGTTTTAAATACCCGAGGTTCTTTCGGTATGTTTTTAGCGCCGTATTTTTCAACGATCAGTGCGCGTATTTCTTCCACGGCTTCAATGGATAAATTAACCGAATCTGTACGCATATAGGTAATTAAACCTTGCGTTTCTCCACCGATATCAATGCCTTCATAGAGCTGCTGGGCAACAATCATGGTGCGTTTAGTGGTAAAGCCTAATTTACGTGACGCTTCCTGTTGCAGTGTTGAAGTTATAAACGGGGGAGCAGGGTTACGTTTTTGTTGCTTTTTCTCGAGTTTACTCACCAATAGGTGACCATCGGCAGCTGTTAGCAAGGTTTGTTTTGTTTGTTCGGCCTGTATCTCGTCAGTAATACTGAATTGATTGAGTTTGATGTTATCAAAATGGGTCAGTTTGGCTTTAAAGCTTTGCTCTTGACTGGTTAATGTGGCATCAACGGACCAGTATTCACGGGTTTTAAAGGCTTCAATCTCTAGTTCACGTTCGACTATCATCCGTAAAGCAGGGCTTTGAACGCGGCCAGCAGAAAGGCCTCTACGGATCTTTTTCCATAACAGAGGAGACAAGTTAAAACCCACTAAATAATCAAGTGCACGACGAGCCTGTTGGGCATTGATTAAGTTAATAGCCAGCTTCTCTGGATTAGCAATGGCTTCGGTGACTGCTTTTTTAGTAATTTCATGAAAAACGACTCGATGTACCGGTTTGTCTTTGAGTAGTTTTTTCTCTTTTAATAATTCATACAAATGCCAGGAAATGGCTTCACCCTCTCTATCAGGGTCGGTTGCCAGATATAAAGTGTCTGCTAATTTAAGGGCTTTACTGATTGCCTGAACGTGGCGTTGATTACGGTCTATGACTTCATATTTCATGGCAAAGTCATTGTTAGGATCAACGGCACCTTCCTTGGGAACAAGGTCTCTCACATGACCATAGGAAGCTAAAACATGGAAGTCTTTACCTAAATACTTCTCTATGGTTTTTGCTTTTGCAGGCGATTCTACAATGACAAGATTTTTACTCATTTACTTTAATAACGATTAAGGTTCAATAGAAGGAGGATATGAATGTAAAAGGGTTGGACACCGTACTTTGAATCAATATCAATGTAAGTAAGCAGGAATCAAATCATAGACTATATCTTCCATCCTGGAAAAAGCAATTTCTTCATCAGGCTGGCTTAACAATACCATTAAAATAATCCATTTAAGCTTTTCTATTGATATTTCTTCATGCTCTAGCGCCATAACACGATCAATCACAAGCTCTCGATTAGTGGACGTTAAAATACCACTTTGTTCAAGAAACATAATAAGGTTACGGCACTCAAGGTCAAGTTTTTCGTTTTCCTGTGGGCAAAAAATCCGAAAAGCAGAGGTAATGGTCGGCTTTATGGTGCCTTCTAAAGCTAATGAGTCTAGCCAGTCAAATGCTTTATTGACTTCGCACGATTGAAATCCCGCTTCCTCTAATTCTGTCCTGATGACATCACTATCGGGCGGTAAGTCAATTTCATCTTCCATATAGTTTTCGAAAAGATACATTAGCACATCAAAAATATTTTCTTTCATAGTATATTCGTTCTTTAATGATTATTTTAAGCGTATATAGCAACCGCCAGCCGTTCCTTCTAAGTAGCCTTGTAGCTCTAAGATAAGTAGCATTGACGAAATAATCTCAACAGAATTTCCGGTAATTTGCACTAGCTCATCAATAGAAGTCGGGCTAAACATAATGCGATTCAATAATGTTTGTTGCTCTAGGTCAAGTGTTGATTCATCAGGGAGTAACAGTATTTTCTTATCTGATTGATAATATTGATGTAATTCTTCAATAATATCTTGGCTTGTTTCGACAAGTTTGGCACCTTGACGGATTAATGCATTGCATCCACGGGCTAATGGGTTATGTATAGAGCCGGGTATGGCAAATACTTCTCTATTTTGTTCTAAAGCCATACGCGCAGTAATTAAGGAGCCACTTTGTTTGGCTGCTTCGACCACCAGCAAACCTTGGCATAAGCCACTGATAATTCGGTTTCGTCTTGGAAAGTGATTCGCCTTAGCGGTTGTGCCAGGAGGAAACTCGGAAATGATGGCGCCGGTATTGACGATTTCAGTGGCTAAGTCTTTGTGTAATGCAGGATAAACCCGATCTAATCCGGTGCCTGCCACGGCAATAGTATAACCTTTTGCAGATAATGCGCCTCGATGGCTTGCTGCATCGATACCTAAAGCTAACCCACTGGTAATGGTAAAGCCATACAGACTTAATGTTTTGGCAAAGTTAAAGGCTGTTTCTTCGCCTAAGGTAGAGGGATTACGACTGCCTACGATGGCTATTTGGGACGCGGCTAATAAATTAGGATTACCCCGTACAAATAACACGGGCGGTGGATCAGCAATCTCTTTTAATTGATAAGGGTAATTGCTGTCATTGAAGGTGATGGCATAGTTGTTACTTAGACTTAACCAGGTGAGATCGTTATCAATGGTTGTCCAATCGGGATTCTTGATAACTTCAATACTAGGGCTTTTTAAGCCCAAGGATGACAATACAGAAGTGGATTCACTAAACAGTTGTACGGGCGTATGTGTTTTTAATAAGTTAAGAAACGTTCGACAACCAACACCAGGCGTACGCAATAAGGCAAACCAGTATTTTATGTCATTGTCAGAGGTGGGTGCGATAATATTCAGAGTGTTTTAAGTTTAATTAAAAGGTGAAAGAGATTTTGATTACGTTTTTTATCGTTTCTCCTCATTTAATTCTAAAGGATCTTTTATTTAGTAGCGGATTTCTCCCAAGAAATTAATGATAAAATGATAAAAAGTATTTCTTCTCTTGGAAGTTCTTCAAATAGACACCGAGTCGATATCATTATGGTTTATGTTTGATTTGATAGTTGACATTTTTAACTGAGTGAGTGATTGTATGATCAAATTAACAACCTGTTGCGAGTATAACAGACTCGATTGAGATTATTATACCTCTAGTCGCCTCAATGCAATAACATGGAATTACTCAAATAACTGATATATTAGCTGATGAGTACATTAAACGAATAGCAGAAGAAGTTACACCGGAATTGAATTAAATACTGTCGGACTTAAACCTGAATTAAGTGTAGAGGTTAAAAAATATGAATACTCCAGTTATGAGTATTGCAAAAAGAGAAAAAGAATTATCTTACTATTTAGATAGACAGCCTTATCCGGTAGAGTTAGATGGAATTCATTTAATGATTGCCAAGAATGTCTTCCCTTCTGACTTTGGTATTACTCGTTCATTCTTTGGACATTTTATACTACAGCAAGCTCCAGCCGCTATGGGCTTAGATATGGGCTGTGGTAGTGGATATTTTGCTTGTTTATTAAAGAAAATAGGGCATCCTTCATAGCAGCCTAAAAGTAGTTGACACTTTTGATGTCAATAAAAAATTAACAACAAGCTACCGTAGCCATTAAAAAACGGCCAGTGACTTTAAAGATAAACGGCTTAGCT
>CAIMEB010000034.1 GCA_903839855.1 uncultured Methylococcaceae bacterium | reverse complement strand
GAAGGATGTTCCATGAATTGTTGGTATAACTGTTCAACTTCGGCCTCTGTGAATTTGATTTTAAGCATGTCATATTTTTAGGTAAATTGGAGCATTATACCTCTTTCATTTTCCGCATCTGTGACCGCGCCGAGTATAGTTCATTCTCTATTAGCAAATAATCAGGATTATTAGGTGGAGTCAGTGTTATCTTTATCTCTTGTAAAAGTCTGATAAAAAAGCAATCCATCAGGTTTAAGTGCGTCTATTATCGCATCACTTAGAGTACGGTCAAGAAAACGACTCACCACGATGACATCAAAAGCATTTTCTGTTAAAGAGTCGGGGACGATTTCTTCTTGGCAGGCATTAATATCTAATCCCTGCAGGACAGAGTAAGTGTTTAATTTCTTAATGGCAACCATTGAAATATCAATGGTTGCCACCGCCAATCCTCTGTTGGCTAAAAATAGTATTAGCACCTAATCCAGAGGCTGGATCTAAAGCGTTTTCAGTTAAAAGGTAACAATAAATCATTTTCCGTTAATACCCCAATAGCAGATGCATCATCTGGTTCCATACCGTCATAAATAACATTCCACTTAATTTGAATAGCGTCTATCATTCTGACCCTGGCATGCTCACGCGGTGCTCCAACCAACCTTGTAAGAAATCCATAAACGCCTTAACTTTTGCCGACAAATATTTCCTATGAGGATAAACGGCATGAATATCCAAAGGCGGTAAGGGATAGTTTTCCAATACCACTTTAAGAGTACCATTTTCAATGTCTTTACCCACAATATAAGTTGGCAACATGACAAGCCCCAAACTATTAATGGCTGCAATACGTATTGGATGGGCAGCATTGGCTTGCATTCTACCTGAAACAGTTACTACTTTGACCCCAGTATCGCATTTAAATTGCCATTTATTGCGGGGTGAAATAGCCCAGTTCACCAAACAACTGTGTTCTGTTAAATCTTCTGGTGTCAGAGGAACTCCATAACGCTCTAAATAATCGGGCGAACCACATACAACCAAGGAAGAACTCGCTAATTTTCGAGCCACCATACTGGTATCTTCTAAAGCACCCAGAAAAATAGCCACATCAATACCTTCATCGATCAAATCACCTGGACTTCCTTGTAAAATCATTTCAACGGTTAAATCCGTATGAATTTTTAAAAACTCTGCGACAGCACGCGCAATATGAGTCGCACCAATAGCGGGAGGCGCACTGATTTTTAAAAGCCCTCGAGGCTCGGTTTGTAAATGTGTTACTGCGGACTCCATCTCTTCAACATCTAGCAACACTTGCTGGCAGCGCTCAAAATATGAAACACCTACATCTGTTAAACTTAGGCTGCGTGTGGTACGATTAATCAATCGTGTGCCCAAACAGCCCTCAAGTTGCATAATATGTTTGGTTGCCATGGCTCTAGAAATTCCCAAATCACGGGCACCACCCGCAAAACTACCTGCTTTAGCAACACGAACAAAAACGGTCATACTCGTTAATTTATCCATCTAATCCTCATTAATCTGGGGCAAATCATCGTGTCGTCGAAACCGACTACAATAAAAAACTTGACATTACACACTATTTCTAAATATGAAACAATTTATTTATTATTTAGCATATTGTATACAATAAATATCCCTGTATAGTAATACCCATGTAAGAACGCAACAAAATTTGTAAATCAGCAACTCAGCTGCTTAAACAGTTTTAAACTTTATTACAGGATTAAGCTAATGAATCATTCAAAAAAATTCACTATTATTGGGTTAATTCTTATTGCGGGCATAGGCAGTTTTATTTACGATCAATTCATTGTTTCGACAGTATTATTTGCTTCAGCTGCTATTTGTAGCAACATTGTCATGCGAGCAAAACTGAACAGCTAAGCGCAACCAGTTAACTACCTCCTGGTGTTATACCTCCAAGCAGTTCCTCCTCATAAATGCTCTGCTTGAATTTTCACCTTCCATTGCGGATTCGCTCTGGAAGGTTTTTTTTGTCTTTTGATTAAGCCGCCACGGCAACCTAAATCATTCCACTTCTTCAATCTTACATCTTCCATCCAAATAATACCCTTTATTTCTACGCGTAAAACTACAGAATGCCGTATGTAAGCATGGGAATGCTGTAAACAATGACTATTCTACCGTTATTGTAGCCTTATTTGTAGTGAGTAGACTCATGGAGTAGATAGTACATCCCTATTTGCAATAGACGTCAGTTGTCTGTACTCACGTCAATTACCTTTAGAGTATACGCGACCTTAAATGTCCCTAGGGTTGGTCTGTTGAGAGTTAATGATATGTGGCGTAGGGCGGTTCATGCGAAATGAGGAACTTGAGGCAATCAATGATGAGCAATGCTTGATTTGATGCTAATAACCGACAGGTGGCTACATCTATAAGTTAGGTGTAGCCATCTTAAGCACTCATCAAGAAGATTATCAAAGTCTATTTGATTTTAGCTTCTTTATAAATAACATGTTTACGTACAACAGGATCAAATTTTTTGATTTCCATTTTCTCTGGCATAGTACGCTTGTTTTTTGTAGTCGTGTAAAAGTGACCAGTGCCTTCGGTAGAAATTAGTTTAATTTTATCGCGCATTTTTTATCTCCTTAAACTTTTGAGCCGTTTTTACGCAAATCCGCTAATACAGCGTCTATGCCATTTTTATCAATGATACGCATTGCTTTAGTTGAAATTCTAAGACGTACCCAACGATTTTCACTTTCTACCCAAAATCTGTGATGTTGCAGATTAGGGAGAAAACGTCTTTTGGTTCTGTTGTTTGCGTGTGATACGTTATTACCTGTAACGGGTTGCTTACCTGTTACTTGACATACTCTAGACATAATTAACCTCTTGGTGGTGCCTAAATTTAAAAGTTAGCCGATCTTTATACCAAAAAATCTTTTCAAGGTAAATAACTATCTATAAAATAAGGCACAATATACTTTTCTTAAGTCATTTAAATGAGACAATGATGCCTATCAAACTCGGCATGGTCATGGATTCCATTGATCATATTAATATCAAAAAAGACACTAGTTTTGCCATGTTACTTGAGGCGCAGGCCAGGGGGTGGGAACTGCATTACATGGAGCTTAATGATTTGTATCTCAGGAATGGTAGAGCTTACGCCAGAACCAGAACCTTGACGGTGCAGCGAAATATACAGCAGTGGTATCAAGTTATCAGCGAGCAAGATATCCTTCTGGATGAACTGAATGTTATCCTGATGCGTAAAGATCCGCCTTTTGATCAAGAATACATCTATGCAACGTATTTACTTGAGCGTGCTGAAAGCGGCGGGGTTTATGTTGTTAATAAACCGCAATCATTGCGGGACGCTAATGAGAAGTTATTTACTGCCTGGTTCTCGCAATGCTCTGCGGAAACATTAGTGGCAAGAGAACCCGCTAGAATACGAAGTTTCTTACAGGAGCAAGGGGAAATTATCTTAAAGCCCCTAGATGGTATGGGCGGCACCTCTATCTTTCATATTCGACAAGACGACCCTAATCTGAGTGTTATCCTGGAAACGATGACGCACTATAAAACTCGTTACGTGATGGCTCAAAAGTACATACCTGAAATAAAAAAAGGCGATAAGCGTATTTTAATGATTAATGGTGAGGCTGTTCCTTATGCTTTAGCCCGTATTCCAGCTGAAGGTGAAACACGTGGTAATTTAGCGGCTGGTGGACGTGCAGAAGGTCGTCCATTGACAGAACAGGATTGGTGGATTACCCGGCAGGTTGGGCCAACGCTCCGGGAAAAAGGTTTGGTATTTGTTGGCTTAGATGTCATTGGTGATAAATTGACTGAAATTAATGTCACCAGTCCTACTTGTGTGCAGGAACTGGATAAGCAATTTGGTTTAAATATAGCGGGTCAGTTAATGGATCATATTGAAAAGAAACTTCACTAAAATGAATAGGCAGGCGATGTTTGTTCTATCTACCACCTTGCTTCAGAAAAATAATTCGTTATTGGTCGCTTTGTTGATAGCACTGATTGTACATATCGTTTTGTTGCTAAGTATTAGATTGTCACCTGTTTTTCCTGACCCGATCAATAAGCCGATTGATATAACCTTGGTTAATACACCACAAGCCGACCTATCTGAAAAAGCTGATTCTTTAGCTCAAGAAAATCATGCGGGCGCCGGTCAAGAAGTTAAAAAGCCGGAGCCAAAGCCTGCAATATCCGGAGTTGAAAAGATTCAGGCTGACCATTCTAAAAAATTATTAAATGCGTCCAAAGAAGCTAAACCAAAGAATTATAAAACGCAGGATAGCCGTACACCCGAAGCAGAAAAAGAATTTATTACTCAGCCTAATGCCAAAAAATCTGATAATGTAGCGAATAAAGCGGAGGGATATAATCGGTTACAAACAACGCCAAAATTAACGGCAGAATCATTACAGCAGCAAATTATGCAATTAGGCGCTGAAATTAGACAGACTCAATCTAGTGCTCAGCAAACTAAAATTAAATTCGTTGATTCAGTGAGTACCCACAAATATTTAGCTGCTCAATATGTAAAGGATTGGGAAAGTAAAGTGGAGAGAACAGGTAATCTTAATTATCCTGAAGCGGCTTCTAGGCAAAACGTTTCAGGAACCTTGACGATGGATGTGGGTATTAATATCGATGGCAGTATTTATAGTATCCGCATCAATAAATCCTCGGGTAACCCTGAGCTTGATGAGGCAGCAAAAAATATTGTGCGTATGAGTGCACCGTTTCCACCTTTGCCTTTAGATTTACGTAAGGAAGTTGAGGTTTTGTTCATAACGCGCGTTTGGAAGTTTTCAGATGAATCAGGGTTGGTTACAGAATGAATAAAAAAAACATGAATCAAGCAACTTATTTAAATAACCAGTTCATTGTAGCGATGCCAGGTCTGATTGATCCTAATTTCTTTCATACTGTCACATTTTTGTGTCAACATAATGATGAGGGTGCCTTAGGCATCGTGATTAATCGACCTATTCAAATGAAGTTAGGCGAGATATTTATGCAAATGAACATCCCTGTGACGTCTTCAATTGCCTCAGATATGCCGGTCTTTGCGGGCGGACCTGTGCAGCAGGAACATGGTTTTGTGTTGCATACAAAAGAGGGTAAATGGGATGTCTCCATGCCTATCTCTGATACGGTTTCCCTAACGACATCACGCGATATTATTGAGGCCATTGCCCTTGATGAAGGCCCTAAACACTATTTAGTGGCTTTAGGCTATTCGGGGTGGAGCGAAGGTCAGTTGGAACAAGAGATATTAGCCAACACCTGGCTTAATACGCCGTTTAACAAAAGTGTTTTATTTGATACACCTATTGATAAACGTTGGCGAGAGGCAGCAGAACAAATAGGAATTAATATTAATCAATTAACGACCCAGGCTGGGCATTGTTAATGCAAGATCCATTGTTAACAAGAACCAGCGCGGATACCTATTTGGGTTTTGATTTTGGGTATAAAAAAATAGGCGTTGCGGTAGGCCAAACGATCACCGGCTCAGCCAGCCCCTTACAAACGATTCACTCGATTAATCAGAGTCCTGATTGGCAAATCATCAGTCAATTGATACAGGAGTGGCGACCTTGTGGTTTAGTCGTGGGTATTTCCAGACAAGCTGATGGTTCTGATAATCCTGTAACACCGCGTATGATAAAATTTTGCCACCAATTAAACGGTCGTTATCAGCTTCCCGTTTATCAACAGGATGAAGCCTTGACAACGTTTGAAGCAAAACAACGATTGTTTGATGAAGTGAGTGTTAACGCGACTAAACTCTGGGAAGTGCAAGATCAGTTAGCCGCCCAACTTATTTTGCAATCCTGGTTAAATGAACACAAGAAGGATTAATAAATGCTAGAGATACCTAGGTTACTCAATCAATTAGAGGCCGAATTAAAACAAACCATCATTGATAGGCGTTTATCTAATCCACTGATGATAGGTATTCGCACGGGTGGAGTTTGGGTTGCTGAGCAAATGTATCAGCGCTTACACATCTCAGACCCCTTGGGCTTACTGGATATTTCTTTTTACCGGGATGATTTTTCCCAAATTGGGGTTAATCCCAATGTAAGACCTAGTCAGTTACCCGCTCGGGTTGATGGTCGAGATATTATTCTTATCGACGATGTTTTTTATACAGGCAGAACGATTCGGGCAGCTTTAAACGAGATATTTGATTATGGACGACCTAATCAGGTGGTCTTAGGGGTATTGATAGAGCGTGACGGCAGGCAAATCCCTTTGAGTCCTGATTGTGTAGGAGCCAGTATTACTTTAAATGTGGGACAGAGAATTAAATTAACCGGCCCTGACCCATTAGCGATTGAGATACAAACCTTAACAGTGGCTGCATAAACTATGAGTGACAATCTCCAATTAAATTCAGAAGGCAAACTGAAACACTTTTTGAGTATTGAAGGGTTGCCAAAAGAATTACTGACAGAAATTCTGGATGTCGCAGAGTCTTTTGTCGGCATGACTGATCAACAAATCAAGAAAGTCCCTTTATTACGGGGCAAAACGATTGTTAATCTTTTTTTCGAAAATAGCACTCGAACCCGCACAACATTTGAATTGGCTGCTAAGCGTTTATCAGCCGATGTGCTCAGTATGAGTATTGCGACATCATCCACCTCAAAGGGTGAGAGTCTACTTGATACCATACGCAATCTTGAAGCCATGTTTGTGGATATGTTTGTGGTGCGACATGCGATTAGTGGCGCGGCGCACTTTATTGCGCAACAAACAGCACCTCATATCAGTGTAATTAATGCGGGCGATGGACAGCATGCTCATCCGACTCAAGCAATGCTGGATATGTTTACTATCCGGCAAATAAAGAAAGATTTTTCTAATTTACGGATCGCTATTATTGGGGATATCTTGCATTCAAGAGTCGCGCGGTCACAGATTCAAGCTTTAAATACGCTAGGTGTCGCTGAGGTGCGAGTTATTGCGCCTAAAACCTTATTACCCGCTCATGTTGAAAGTCTGGGCGTCAATGTCTCTCATAATTTAAATGTCGGACTGAAAGATGTGGATGTGGTGATCATGTTGCGGTTACAGAAAGAACGGATGACTTCGGCACTGTTACCCAGTGAAAGCGAATACTTTAAGTGTTTTGGGCTCACCGAAGACAAGTTAAAAATCGCTAAGCCTGATGCGATTGTTATGCATCCAGGCCCTATTAATCGTGGTGTAGAAATTGAATCAAAAGTGGCCGATGGCCCACAATCAGTGATACTTAACCAAGTCAGCAATGGTATTGCGATTCGGATGGCGATTATGGCAATGGCAATGCAGAAGCAGGGAATAGTGTAATGACTCAAATACTAATAAAAAACGGTCAACTGATTGATCCAGTCAATAAGATTAATCGTGCTGGCAGCATTTATATTGTTGAGGGCAAAATTGTTTCGGTCACTAACGAGCCCATTGGTTTTAAGCCTGATACCATTATTGATGCTCAAAATAAGCTTGTTTGTCCCGGCTTTATCGATTTGAGCACCCGTTTACGTGAGCCTGGACATAGCCGTAAAGCCACGTTTAAAAGCGAAACGGCGGCTGCAGCCAGTGCCGGTGTGACGACCTTGTGCTTACAGCCAGATACCCATCCCGTTATTGATACGCCCGCTGTTGCTGAATTGATTAAAGAGTTAGCTAAAAAAGCCGACTATCCACAAATATATCCGATTGCTGCCTTGACTCGTCAACTCGAAGGTACTGAATTAAGCACTATGCTAACGCTTAAACAGGCAGGCTGTATTGCTGTTGGTAATGCAAATCATCCGGTTAGAAATTTATTGATATTAAGACGCGCGATGGAATATGCGGTCAGTCACGATCTGTTGTTTATGTTTCGACCCAATGATTATTGGTTGGGTAATAATGGATGCGCTCACGAGGGGGCATTTGCTACGCGCTATGGTTTGCCGAGTATTCCAGAAGCAGCAGAAACCATTGCTTTAGCCCAGTGTTTAGAATTAGTTGAGTTAACGGGCTGTCGAGTACATTTTGGACAATTAAGTTGTCGGCGTTCGGTGATTAAAATTTATCAGGCCAAGAAGTATGGCTTACAGGTCAGTGCGGATGTGGCGATTCATCAATTGCATTTGACAGAAAATAACATTACCCCGTTTGACAGTAATTATCACGTATTGCCTCCCTTACGCACCGAAGAAGATAAACAGTATATGCGCCAAGGCTTAGCCAGTGGCACGATTAATAGCATTTGTTCTGATCATCAGCCGCATGATATTGATGCTAAATTGGGTGCCTTCCCAGAAACTGAGCCTGGCATGTCGTCCCTAGAAACATTGCTACCGTTAATGCTTAAATTGGTTGCTGAAAGCGTTATTACGATGGAACAGGGTATTGCTTCATTAACCGCTAATCCAGCCAGGGTGTTACGTATTGAGAGTGGGGCATTAACGGTAGGCTTTAACGCGGATGTCTGCATCTTTGATCCCGAATTAGAGTGGCAAGTTAATACGGAAAACTGGAAAAGCCAGGGTATGAATACACCGTATTGGGGGCAGACGTTTAAAGGCAGGGTGACGCATACCTTACAGGCAGGTAAACTGATCCACAGTTTAGAAAACGGAAGCCATTAACGGATTGTGATTAAAACGGTGTAGGGACAGGTCGCGACCTGTCCCTACACCGTTTAGTTAAACGAATATAGATCCAATAGATTCACCCATCTTAATGACTTTATCTGCACTAAAGTCGTCATTCCATTTTGCCTTGTCTTGGCCAAACAAAACAATAATAGTCGAGCCCATATTAAAGCGGCCTACTTCTTCACCTATCTTCAAGGTGGGCGCATTCTCTTGATACTCCCAGCTTCTGACTGAGCTGATGGTGGGCGGGGTAACGACGCCATGCCATACCGTTTCAATGCTGGATACAAAGATAGCACCGACCAACACTAAAGCCATTGGCCCTATCTCAGTATCAAAAATAGCCACAACACGTTCATTTCTGGCAAATAAACCGGGGACAGAGCGGGTGGTAGCGCTATTAACGCTGAATAAGCGACCCGGCACATGCACCATTTCTCTTAGGGTGCCTGTCAACGGCATGTGTAAGCGATGATAATCTTTAGGAGAAAGATAAATAGTCGTAAACACGCCATGATTAAACGGAGTTGCCCGTTCTGCACTGCCCCCCAATAAATCGGTTACCGTAAAGCTTTTACCTTTGGCCTGAAAAATAGAACCTTCAGTAATAGCACCGGCTTGGCTTACTGCGCCATCCGCAGGACTGGCGATAGCCTGAGGTTCGGTTGTTAAAGGCCGGACTCCTGCTCTGAGTTCACGGGTAAAAAAGTGATTAAAGCAGGTAAAGGCATTGATATCTTGCTCAAGCGCTTCAGACATGTTGACCCCATAATGAGCAATAATCTGTTTGATAAACAGATTCTTCCAGGTCTTATTTTCGCAATGAGTCAGTTTACTCATCAACGTCGATAAGGCATGATGAGGTAAAAGGTATTGGGGTAGTGTTGTTAATGCGTCTTTAATTGTCATGGGGCTAGGTCTTTACAAAAAGCTTAAGGTAAAGTCACTAATTCAGGTGCTTGCCAAGCACTATTTCTATGTTCTACGACAACCGTCGTATAGATACCGCCACGGACATTAAATTCTGCACGGATTCGCATAAAATTAGGTTGTATGGCTTTAACAATATCATTAAGCATTTCATTGGTCACTGCTTCATGAAATGCACCTTGATCACGGAATGACCACATATATAATTTGAGGCCTTTTAATTCCACACACAGCTCGTTCGGCACGTATTCGATTTGAATGGTTGCAAAGTCGGGTTGTCCGGTTTTGGGGCACAAACAGGTAAACTCTGGGATATCGATACGTATGGTGTAATCACGTTCGGGTTGTGGGTTAGGAAATGTTTCGAGGTCTTTAGTGGGTTGTGTGGTCATTGTTATAATTAATCGTGTTTATTGAATGATGCGTCATTTTACCAGCAACATACTATTTCATGGCTTTTTCTTATTGCTTACGTTACGTAACTAATTGTGATCGTTACGTTTCTAACCGCTTACGTTACGTAATCAATTGTGATCGTTACGTTTATAACTGCTTACGTTACGTAAATAATTGTGATCGTTACGTTTCAAACTACATTCGTTACGTAATCAATTGTGGTCGTTACGTTTCTAATTACTTACGTTACGTAACTAATTGTGATCGTTACGTTTCTAATTACTTACGTTACGTAACTAATTGTGATCGTTACGTTTATAACTGCTTACGTTACGTAATCAATTGTGGTCGTTACGTTTCTTCTTGGATAAGATGCGTTTTGGGAATTGCTGGTCTGATTAACCAACATAAAGGCATCTTTAATCTTCGTTCCTGAAACATCACTCTATGTTTTGAATCTGCTCGCGTACCTGCTCGATCAAAACTTTAAGCTCAATAGCAATTTGGGTCATTTCTTTGTCAGTTGATTTAGAACCCAAGGTATTAGCTTCACGGTTTAGCTCTTGCATTAAGAAATCTAAACGTCTTCCTACAGGCTCTTTTTCATTGAGTATACGCAATACTTCATTAATATGAGTTTTGAGTCGGTCTAGTTCTTCTGTAATATCCAGTTTCTGGGTTAAAAGAACCAGTTCCTGTTCTAGGCGATCAAAATCAGGTTGTGCGACGAGTTCGGTAATTCTATCGATTAATTTATTGCGAATTAATAAAAGTACTTTGGGTATACGTTGATCGGCTAGTTCAGCAAACCTTTGCATTTTTATGCAACGCTCTTCAATTAATAGTTTAAGCTGAGTCCCTTCACGTTCTCTCACTTCAACAAACTGCGTTAGTGTTTGGTTTACTAGGTCTGTGATTGCTTCATTGAGCTTGGTTTTATCTACAGCGGGTTCTTGCTGAATACCTGGAAATGTTAATATATCCAATGCCGAAAATGACAACGAGACTTGCATGAGCTCTTCAATTTGATTTGTTGCTTCAAGCAATGCATTGACTGCGTTCATATTGATGTTAAAAGTAGGTCTCTCTTTAGTCTGTTTTTTTAAACTGATTGCACATTCAACTTTACCGCGATTAATTTTTGAGGCTATTAGCGTTCGAATATCAGCTTCAATAAAGCGTAAATGTTCCGGTAGCTTGATAGTGATGTCGCCGTAGCGATGATTGACAGAGCGTAATTCACAATAAAGAGTAGTGTCTCCTATAAGAGTCTCATTGCCTGCGTAAGCCGTCATACTTTTAATCATTATTCACCTAGGTAGTTACAAAATTAAGCGGGTAAGTATAGCACCCTAATTCTTTAAGCTACGTGAGTAACCATTTTCTTTTTAGGTTAGTACAGATAAATTGAAAGCAGAATAAGTGACAAGTCAGGTATACTGTGTAGTTTTCATTAAACCGGAACCTACATGAGACCCAGCGGACGCAATCCAGATCAACTAAGAGATATTAAATTTACCTGTGGCTATACCAGGCACGCAGAAGGTTCCGTGTTGGTTGAGTTTGGAGATACCCGAGTCATTTGCACTGCTAGTGTTGATAAAAGTGTTCCACGCTTTCTTAAAGGCAAGGGTGAGGGCTGGGTTACGGCTGAATACGGTATGTTGCCCCGTTCAACACACACTCGCATGAGCCGCGAAGCTGCGCATGGCAAACAAGGCGGTCGTACTCTAGAAATTCAACGTCTAATCGGTCGTTCTTTAAGAGCTGCGCTTGATTTAAAAGCCTTAGGTGAGCATACCATCACCATTGATTGTGATGTCTTACAAGCGGATGGCGGCACACGAACAGCGGCTATTACCGGTGGTTTTGTGGCATTATCCTTGGCTGTTGAGAAAATGCTTAAACGCAAGCTAATCAAAACTAACCCGATACATGGTCAAATAGCATCTATTTCTGTGGGTATTTATAATGGTATACCCGTGCTGGATTTAGATTACGCAGAAGACAGTAATGCTGAAACAGATATGAATGTGGTTATGAATGATGCAGCGGCTTTTATTGAAGTTCAAGGTACGGCTGAAGGTCATGCCTTTAGAAAAGAAGAGATGGATGCTATGCTTGAATTAGCCGGTACTGGAATTAAGCAATTACTTGAAAAACAGCAAGCAGCCTTAGATGAGCATTTATAACTCATCTATAATTCATCCGCCGTTTTGCTGGTCTTTAATATAATTAACCTGAGCTTTGATTAGTATGGTGTTTTCTTCAACTCAACAAATTGTTCTAGCAAGTGGTAATCAAGGCAAGATCAAAGAAATCCAAGCCATTCTTGCAAATCATTTGATTGTTCCCCAGTCTTCTTTTAACGTATTAGAAGCTGAAGAAACGGGATCTACCTTTGTAGAAAATGCCATTATTAAAGCCAGAAATGCCGCTTTACAGTGTCAATTACCCGCGATAGCCGATGATTCTGGCTTAATCGTTGATGCTTTAAATGGAGCCCCAGGGGTTATTTCTGCACGATATGCCGCTGTGGGTGCCAGTGATCAGGATAATGTGGCTAAATTATTACAGCAATTAGAGGGGGTTCCAGAAGCACACCGGACGGCACGGTTTATTTGCATCATGGTATTTATGACAAATCCAGAAGATCCTTTTCCACTCATAGCGCAAGGTGTTTGGGAAGGTTTGATATTAAATGCCCCTATCGGGTCGAATGGTTTTGGATATGATCCAATCTTTTGGGTGTCGAGTCATGGATGTGCCTCGGCTGAATTATCTCCCGTCGTTAAAAACTCCTTGAGTCATAGAGGTCAGGCTTTAAGGCAATTAACAGACTTAATTAAGGATAGAGAGAAAAATTTCAGTTAAAGTTAACGGGCATTGTCTAGGATGCTTGTCCGGGTACTTTGCCTATACAGGCGGCACATTGACGGTTACATGATAAAAAAACAGTCTGTAAATGAGCTTAGGTAACCGGTGATCCGGAAAAATCTGCCCATATATTGGTTAATGTAATAGGCGATCATAAACATGGCGCGATCGGGGAAAATTGGAAACATGCTTTATTCCATGGTGTTACGGTCTATTGGGAGCGGTCTGTGTTTCGGCCTGAAGTTTTTTCAATTCGACGTCAGGTTGTTTACCCCGTTTACTCAGGATTGCAGTCCAGTTGCTGCTTACAATTTTAGTGTTTGGATGTTGCCAGCCCAAGCTACGGGCAAAAATCAGCGTTGCACGTCGGCTTAGTGGCTCGGCCTCGGCCAATCGGTTGGTGGCTTTAAGCAACTGGGCAAGGTTGTTGAGGTCTCTGGCGACATTGGGATGGTCTTTGCCGTAGCTGGCTTCGTCGATGCTCAAGGCGCGTTTCATCAGGGGCTCGGCCTCGGTGTAATGACCCCTAATAAAAGCCAATCGCCCCGCAGCGTTAAGATATTGCGTATTGTCCGCTTGTAATTGTACGGCCTTGCTAAAATAACCCTCGGCGCTTGCATAAGCGACCCGGTTTTCAGCCAACTCACCCAGTTGATAAGCCGCTTGAGCCGCATTTTCGGTACCTCTCGCCAATACCTGCTTAAACAAGGTTTCGGCATCTGCTGTGTTGCCTTGAGTTAAGGTCTGTTGCGCCTGTTTGATTTGTTCCGGCAACACTTCGCGCTTTAAAGTGTCGATAGCCTGGTAAGCTTGTGCAAGCTTGGTCTTATATGCTTCTAAAGCGTCTTCAGGATTGTTTAATTTCGCCTGAATGTCCGCAAGTTGTTTTTCAAGGTTGGCGATTTTATCTTTGTCTGCCTTATTGGCCTGATCTAATTCGGTGCGAACCGCTTGTTCCCTTTGCTTTAGTTGAGTTTCAAATTGTTCCAGCGTAAAACCGATAGTAATAGTTCCGGCACCGGTTTGAACAATGGCATGATCGCCTATCGTGACAGCTCCCCCTGAAGCAATGTCACCGTTTGAGGCCGAAACGTTGCTAATATAAGGCTTGTCTTCGGTTGGGCTATCAGAAAAATGCACATACACCTGCCAGAGGCCACCCATAACAATAATCACGCCGCCACCCAGCCAGGCCAGTGTTTTCTGATTTTTAGATTCGGATAACCATCGCCAAAGCACAGAGAGATTCATCGTTATTTATTAAAGATTAGTGATTATTTGGGCTGAGTTTATTCTATATCTTTCCAGTGTTTCAACACAAGATGCTAATTATTTGCTGTGTAAGCGGATGCACAACGAGGATAACGGGGGGCAGCGTTTACAACACCCAGTGATGGACTTATACTTTCATCTTAAAATAAATAACCGGATCGAAATTGACCTGCAAAACGAATATGATTTAACGGATTGTAACGATGCTAACAATTATGAGTTTTTGCCCGCTGTTAAAATAGCTCGTTTAACTGTTGACAACCGATATAAAATAATGGCGTTGGATCGACCTTAATAAATCACATTCAACCGGAGACAAACGCAATGGCTCAAAATGCGTAAGCTGAATCTATTTTCATGACTGAAGAAGAGTATCTACAAAGCGAATTAACGTCTGAAGTCAAACGGGAATATATCGACGGTCGTATTTATGTTATGGCAGGTGCCAAACATAACCACAATTATATTTCAGGCAATATTTATTCTAACTTTAGAAGCCACCTTAAAGCAACTCCGTGTGCGACTTTCATGGTTGATACCAAAGTGCGTTTAGGCAAGAACTATGTTTATCCTGATGTGCTGGTAGACTGTAGCGACCTGTCCGGCGATGATTATTTTTCAACATCACCTGTCATTATTGTTGAAGTATTATCTAAATCAACCCGAACGCTGGATACAACAACAAAACTCATTCAATATATTAATTTACCGTCTTTAAAAGAGTATGTCTTAATAGAGCAGGATTTTGTGTCTGTACAAGTACTTCGAAAAAGTAAGCACTGGCTACCCGAATATTTTTACCTGGGTGATGAAGTTACTTTTGAATCCATTGACTTAACTATTACAGTTGAAGAAATTTACGACCGTGTTGATAACCCCGATATGAATGAATTTAGAATCACGGGAAAAATCGGATATTAACCTTATTATTAAATAACGCGGTTTTAAAACGCATCTTGGTGCAAAGAAGCCGATGTTATGCACATTAGTGGCGCAATAAGACCTCATCCCATCCTTAATCTGCCTCATAAGCGTCACAAAGACCACCCCAACATATCAATCTAACACCTTGTAATAAATAAACTATTTAAAATAAATTCAACTCACCGAAAAAACTGGCAGACTTCCTGCAATAGAATTAGCAGAGGTTCCAACGTGGGAATCAGCATTTATTGCTCAATGTAGAGCACCAGACAAAGGCGTCGACTTGATCACTGTGTTTTTTTAACACACGATTAATCGGCGTTTTTTTTTGCTAAAAATTTCTGTATAGGACAATATCATCATGAAACAACCTGAAAAACGATCACTTAAAAAAGGTCTTAAAACCCTTTCTGCTGTCGCTGCCATTATTGCCTTAAGTTTTGCCTCATCAGCAGAAGCCGTGGAAAAGCTAGAAAAGGAAAACCTAAAGTTAGGCTTTATTAAATTAACCGACATGGCCCCGTTAGCGGTTGCTTATGAGAAAGGCTACTTTGAAGACGAAGGCCTTTCCGTACAACTGGAAGCCCAGGCCAACTGGAAAGTCTTATTGGATCGCGTCATTAATGGCGAATTAGATGGTGCACACATGCTAGCCACATTACCATTTGGTACAGCCATAGGTTATGGCACGAAAGCCGATATTATAAGCGCCTTTTCCATGACATTAAACGGTGACGCCATTACTGTCTCAAATGATGTTTGGGCACAAATGAAACCACAAATACCGATGAAAGACGGTAAACCCGTACATCCTATTAAAGCAGATGCATTGAAACCAATCCTGGAAAAATATAAAAACGCTGGCAAGCCTTTTAACATGGCCATGACCTTCCCTGTCGGCACCCATAATATGAAGTTACGTTATTGGTTAGCTGCGGGAGGTATCAAGCCTGGTTTTTATGCGCCGCCTGAAGATACCTCAGGACAAATTGATGCAGAA
Source organism: uncultured Methylococcaceae bacterium (assembly GCA_903839855.1). GTDB lineage: Bacteria > Pseudomonadota > Gammaproteobacteria > Methylococcales > Methylomonadaceae > Methylobacter_C. Next base: position 11,681 of record CAIMEB010000034.1, on the reverse strand, counting down.
GCCATCTTATCTGTCACGCCACCACCACAAATGCCTGCAACAATGGACTCTGGCACTATTGCAGGCTACTGTGTTGGCGAACCCTGGAATCAACAAGCTGTTTTCAAAGGTGTTGGCGTTCCAGTCATTAGTGATTACGAACTGATGAAAAACAGTCCCGAGAAAATCTTTGGCGTTACCAAAGACTTTGCCGAAAAAAATCCCAATACCCACTTAGCTGTCATCAAAGCCTTAATTCGTGCTTCACTATGGCTAGATGCAGAAAATAACAAGAACCGTAATGAAGGTATTGAAATGCTCTCACAAAAACAATATGTGGGGGCTGATTATGAAGTACTGGCTAACAGCATGAATGGTACTTTCGAATACGAGAAAGGTGATAAACGCCCCTTGACTGACTTTAATGTGTTTTCTCGCTACAACGGTTCTTACCCTTATTACAGTGATGCGATATGGAGCTTGACTCAAATGCGTCGTTGGGGACAAATCAATGAACAAAAACCCGATGCCTGGTATCTTGAAACCGCAAAGAAAGTTTACCGCCCTGATATCTTTATGACGGCAGCCCATGCCTTAATCAAAGAAGGCAAAGCCAAAGCCAGTGATTTTCCTTCAGACCAGGAAACCGGCATTAAGGCCCCGAATGCTGATTATATTGACGGCGTTGTCTTTGATGCCACGAAACCGAATGATTACTTAAATAAATTTGCTATTGGACTAAAAGGCAAACAAAAAGTAGTCGGTGGCAAAGTGGTTGAATAATCACTCTAACGCGCTCTAAGAAACCCGTTGAACTTGCTTAAGGTAAAATCCATGAATAACCAACTCATTAAATTTTTTAACATCACCGGCTTAACCTGGTTTGTGCCTTTAGTAAAAATGGCATCCGGTGAAAACCCCACCCAACAACTTCGGCAATTATTTTTAATTATGGGCGTGCCGATTATCGCCTTTACCGTGTTCTTGGGCGTTTGGAGTGTCTCTGCTTCACAAGTCAACACCAGCTTAGGTGCAATTCCTGGTCCAACGGCGGTTTGGCATGAAGCCAAGGGCTTATTGTCCGAACATTTTGCTGAAAAAGAAAAAGAAGCCGCATTTTATCAACGCCAGCAAGACCGTCATGCTCAAGCGCTGTTAGAAAATCCAGCCGTAGAGATTAAATCACGACCTTATAATGGCCAAGCGACTTATCTGGATAAAATCTTTACGAGTCTCTACACAGTATTTGCCGGTTTTATGATTGCGACCCTGATTGCCGTCCCGTTAGGGCTATTGTGTGGCATGAGTTCCGTGATTAATACCGCTATTAACCCATTGATTCAGATCTTTAAACCCGTGTCACCTTTGGCCTGGTTGCCGATTGTCACGCTCGTCGTCAGTGCTATGTATGTGACCACCGATGATTCCTGGTTTCAGAAATCCTTTTTGACCTCGGCCATTACTGTCACCTTATGTTCATTATGGCCGACTTTAATTAATACCGCAGTGGGTGTTTCATCCATCGATAAAGATTTAGTGAATGTCGGAAAAGTGTTGCGCCTAAACTGGTTTACGCAAATCAGGAAGATCATTTTACCGTCGGCATTACCGTATATCTTTACCGGCATGCGTTTATCACTCGGAGTAGGCTGGATGGTTTTGATTGCCGCTGAAATGTTAGCTCAGAACCCTGGCTTGGGAAAGTTTGTCTGGGATGAGTTTCAAAATGGCAGCTCAAACTCCTTGGGACGCATCATGGTTGCCGTGTTTACTATCGGTATCATTGGCTTTATTCTAGATCGGATCATGCAATCGTTTCAAAAAGTATTTTCTTTCGGTAACGCCCTTTAATTTGGAGTCTGTGATGTCTGCCTTAAAACTTAAACTGGTTACAGCTAACGAAAACACGGACCTAAAAGCAAGCACTGTGTTTATCAATACTCCGTCAAATGACCCGTGCTTGCCTTTAGTTGAATTAAAAAATGTATGCAAAAGCTACGGTGAAGGCAACACTAAAACCTCTATCTTAAAAAACATTAATTTAACGGTCAAAGAAGGTGAGTTTATTGCCATTGTCGGTTTTTCTGGCAGTGGCAAAACGACACTTATTTCAACCATTGCGGGTTTAATCCAGGCGGATAGCGGTGACGTCTTAAAACAAGGCTCACCGATTACTGGCCCCGGGCCTGATCGGGGCGTGGTCTTTCAAAACTATTCATTAATGCCCTGGTTAACGGTTTATGAAAATGTGGCTCTCGCTGTCGATGCCATCTTTAAAGACTGGTCTGCCGCACAAAGAAAAGCCCATACCGAAAAATACATTCGTATGGTTAACTTAGGCGCTGCGATGACTAAAAAACCAGCTGAATTATCAGGCGGGATGCGGCAACGGGTTAATGTCGCCAGAGCCTTAGCGGCCAGTCCTGATATTTTATTACTGGATGAACCCTTAAGTGCCTTGGACGCTTTAACCCGTGGGAACTTGCAAGATGAGATTTTACAAATCTGGGCGCAAGAAAAGAAAACCGTTATTTTAATTACCAATGATGTGGATGAAGCGATTTATATGGCTGACCGCGTGATTGCTTTAAACCCAGGGCCTGATGCCACTTTTGGCCCTGACTTTATTATTGATATTGAGCGCCCACGGGACAGAACCGCGTTAAATCAAAACGACACCTTTAAAAAGTTACGTGCTGAAATTACGCAGTATCTAATGGCCATTGGTATTGAAAAGAACCAGGCGGTTGGCACGGATAAAATCACTTTGCCTAATGTTCAGCCCAATACCAGTCATCATTGGCAAGTGGGTAGTTCTGCTCTTAATCATCCCGACGTTGCTAAACCCCGTTATTTGGAGTTTTCTCAACTTTCAAAAATCTATCCAACACCCGATGGTAACAGTACCGTTAAAGTGGTGGATGGCTTCGATTTAAAAGTTAAAAAGGGTGAGTTTATTTCTATTATTGGTCATTCAGGTTGCGGCAAATCAACCGTGTTATCCATGACTGCCGGTTTAAATAGTATTTCTGAAGGCGTCATTGTTTTAGACAATAAAGAAATTAACGGCGCCGGCCCTGATCGAGGCGTAGTGTTTCAAGCACCCAGTTTATTTCCCTGGTTAACCGCGTATGAGAACGTGGCCTTAGGGGTTGAGAAAGTGTATCCCCATGCCACCGCTGGAGAACGCAAAGATATTATTGAATATTATCTAACCCGAGTGGGCTTAGGCGATGTCTTACACAAAAAAGCCCAAGCCTTATCCAATGGCATGAAGCAACGGGTCGGTATCGCCAGAGCCTTTGCTTTATCACCTAAGCTACTCTTATTGGACGAACCTTTTGGTATGTTAGATTCTTTAACCCGCTGGGAATTACAGGAAGTCTTAATGGAAGTGTGGGAACGCACTCAAGTGACCGCGATTGTAGTGACTCATGATGTGGATGAAGCCATCTTATTAGCCGACCGCGTGGTGATGATGACAAATGGTCCTCATGCCAAAATTGGAAAAATAGAAACCATTGATTTACCTAGACCTCGAACCCGTAAAGCACTGTTAGCCCACCCGGATTATTACAAATACCGAGAGAGTTTACTGAGCTTTTTAGCGGAATGTGATCATACGCATTAATAACAAACACCGACTCAGCCCATAAGGACGAGCACGCCCCTCTCGTCCTCTTAACCCACAAAATTAATCGTCTTTATTTAAGAAGACTAGGATGCTTTATGCCCAAATTTCATAAAAACCTCTCATTACCCGCTGCAATCTTATCGGCATCGGTGTTAAGTCCTGCTGCTTTAGCGGGCACAACCCAAGCTATTGAAGATGCCCTTAACTTTTATCATTACGGTAAAAATGGCGCAATTAAGTTTGATTTAAACACCCGCTGGGAAGATGTGAATCAAGCCCAGGGTGGAAGGCCCAATCCCAAAACAGCCAATGCGGTGACCTCTCGTTTGCGCATTGGCCTACTGTCACCCGTATTTCATGGTCTACAAGGCTTTGCAGAATATGAAGGCAATCTGGCAATGGATGATGATTACAACAGTACCCGCAATAATAATACCGCCTATTCCAAGATTCCTGATCCCCAAAAAAGTGAACTCAATCAATTGTGGTTAAGCTATAACGGCATTGCCGATACAGTGATCAAAGGCGGACGTCAACGCATTAAATTAGATGATGATCGCTTTATCGGTAATGTGGGCTGGCGCCAAATGGAAACCACCTTTGATTCGGTCTTAATTACCCACAATAACCAACAAATCTTTGGACTGACAGTTAATGCAGGCTACATCGGTAACGTCAATACCTTTACCTCGACCACAGAAAATATTAATGCACCGATTTTAAACCTGAACTATAAAGTCGGTGATTACGGCAATTTAGTGGGCTACGGTTATTGGATGGATTATACCGAAACAGAAAATGCCAACAAATCAAACCAATCGTATGGTTTGAGAATGAACAATTACCAAAAACCGGGGGACAGCTTCAAAATCAGTGATAACTATGGTCTGGTGTATACCGCTGAATACAGTTACCAACAAGATTATGGACATGGCACCGTTGCTTATAGTGCAGAGCGTTATAACTTCATGGGTGGTTTTACGGCTTATAACGTTACCTTCCAAGGCGCGGTTGAACAATTGAATGGTAATGGCACGAACAAAACCTTTGATACGCCTTTAGGCACTAATCATGCTTTTCAAGGCTGGGCGGATCTATTCTTAGTCACCCCTAAAAACGGGATTCGTGATGTGTTTGGTACCGTCGTATCCACTTTTGATCAAGGGGATATTGTCTTAACCGGTGTTTACCATGATTTTACCGATGATACTGGACAACTCCAATACGGTCAGGAAGTGGATGTTTCAGCACTTAAGAAATTTGGTAAGCATTATTCAATACTCGCGAAATATGCCTATTACAGTGCAGGTAGTTATACCCCTGTCGCGGATACGTTTGCTAATACAGATACTCAAAAAATATGGTTACAAGGCAATATTAGTTTCTAAGTCTTGAATACTTATGCCTATTAGCTTTATCCCTATTAGCTTATCAACATTGCAGCTCTATCAGCATTGAGGTTGAACATGAACACACCTAAAAAAACCCTGGTTGTCATTGGTAATGGCATGGTCGGACACCATTTTTTAACCAGTCTAGTCAATAGTCCCATCAAAGAAACGTATCACATCGTGACTTTTTGCGAAGAACCCAGAGCGGCTTATGATCGTGTTCACCTCTCTGCTTTTTTCTCAGGACAAACCGCAGACGATTTATCCTTAGTCGAACCTGGCTTCTTTGAACAACACGGTATTACCCTCCATATCGGGGATAAAGCCGCCCAGATTAATCGAGAAGAGCAAACAGTCCTCTCAGACAAAGGTGCTCTCATTCATTATGATACCTTGGTCCTAGCCACCGGCTCTTTTCCATTTGTACCGCCTGTGCCCGGTCATGATAGACCCGAATGTTTAGTGTATCGGACCATTGAAGATCTTGAAGCCATCGCCACGGTTGCTCAAAAAAGTAAAGTGGGCGTGGTGGTGGGCGGTGGTTTATTAGGTTTAGAAGCCGCTAAAGCCTTACATGATTTAGGTCTAAAAACTCACGTGGTCGAATTTGCCCCCCGTCTCATGGCGGTGCAATTAGATGAAGCGGGTGGCGCCATGTTAAGACATAAAATAGAACACTTAGGTGTCACCGTACACACCGGAAAAAATACCCAGTTAATTACAGACGGCGAACACTGCTTTAATAAAATGTGTTTTGCCGATGGTGAAGAACTGGAAACAGACCTCATTTTATTCTCTGCCGGCATTCGTCCCCGTGATGATATTGCCAGAGCCTGCGGACTTGAGGTGGGGCCTAGAGGCGGGATTGTGATCGACAATCAATGTAAAACCTCCGATGCGAATATTTATGCGATAGGTGAATGTGCGCTTTGGAATGGCATGATCTATGGCTTAGTCGCACCCGGTTATGCTATGGCTCGCACAGTGGTAGCCGATCTTGCTAGCCAATCCGCCCATTTTACCGGTGCCGATATGAGTACTAAACTAAAACTCATGGGTGTTGATGTAGCCAGTATCGGTGATGCCCATGCGAAGTCTCAAGGCGCCCTCACCTACACCTATCAAAACGGTGATCTTGAAGTTTATAAACGTATTGTGGTCAGCGCCGATAAAAAACACTTACTAGGCGCAGTCTTAGTTGGTGATGCGTCCGGTTATAGTACCTTATTACAATACTGTTTAAATGGTATTGAATTACCCGAACATCCTGACACCTTAATTTTACCCAGTCGTTCTGATGAGTCCGGCGGACTCGGTCCTGATGCGTTACCACTGTCCGCACAAATATGTTCTTGTTATGACGTCAGTAAAGGCGATATCTGCCAAGCCATTGAAGCCGGTTGTAGCACGGTCGGTGACTTAAAAGCGGGCACTAAAGCCGGTTCGGGTTGTGGTGGTTGCGCGGCTTTAGTTAAATCTGTTTTAAACTCAGAACTGACTAAACAAGGCGTGACCGTTAATACCGATTTATGTGAGCACTTTGCCTACACCCGACAAGATCTGTTTACCCTGATTAAAGTCGAAAAGATCACTACCTTTGATGACCTGATTGAAAAACATGGGCACGGTTTAGGGTGTGACATTTGCAAACCCACCGTTGCCTCTATTTTGGCCTCTAACTGGAATGACTTCGTCTTAAAACCAGAACTCGCCCCCTTGCAAGACAGTAATGATGCCTTTTTAGCCAATATTCAAAAAGATGGTACCTATTCAGTGGTACCACGCATTGCCGGTGGGGAAATTAGTCCTGATATGTTGATTACCTTAGGTCAGGTCGGAAAAAAATATCAACTCTACACCAAAATAACCGGTGGGCAACGGGTGGATTTATTCGGTGCGAGAGTGGAACAACTGCCGTTAATCTGGAAAGATTTGATTGATGCGGGTTTTGAATCCGGTCATGCTTACGGAAAATCTTTACGTACCGTTAAATCGTGTGTCGGCAGTAATTGGTGCCGTTATGGGGTTGATGACAGTGTCGGTTTAGCCATCGAACTTGAAAATCGTTACAAAGGCCTCCGCTCCCCGCATAAAATTAAATTTGCCGTCTCAGGCTGTACCCGAGAATGTGCAGAAGCCCAAGGTAAAGATGTAGGTATTATTGCGACCGAACACGGTTGGAGTTTATATGTGTGCGGCAATGGCGGCATGAAACCACGTCACGCTGATTTATTTGCCACCCATTTAGATAAAGAGACTTTAATTAAATACATAGACCGCTTTTTAAGTTTTTATATTCGCACCGCCGACCGTTTACAACGCACCTCGGTATGGATGGAAAACATGGAAGGCGGCCTCGATTATTTAAAGTCAGTCATTATCGAAGATAACCTGGGACTGTGTGAACAATTAGAAGCGCAAATGCAACACGTCGTTGATACCTATCAATGTGAATGGAAAACCACGATTGAAGATGAATCCAAGTTAAAACGCTTTAAACACTTTATCAATAGCGACCAAGCCGATGACAACATCGTCTTTATTGAAGAACGTGGCCAGCTTCGTCCGGCTGAAACCAAAGTCCAAAAACATTTCAAACTCGTGGAGGTTGCGTAATGTCACACTGGCAAACTATTTGTGAAGTAGACGCTTTGCAAGCTAATTCAGGGGTCTGCGCTTTAGTCGAAGGCCAACAAGTGGCGGTCTTTTATATGCCTAAATCGCAATCGGTGTTTGCACTGCATAATTATGATCCCTTTGCTAAAGCGAATGTGTTATCCCGAGGCATTATTGGCGACCTGAAAGGCGAGCCTATTGTGGCCTCCCCGGTTTATAAGCAACATTTCAACTTAAAAACCGGCTGTTGTCTTGAAGACGAGACCGTTAAGATACCCGCGTATTCGGTGCGCATTGACCAGTCACACGTTCAGATTAATCTTGATTATGACTAAGCTAGTCGTGATTGGAAACGGGATGGCAGGGATGCGGACCGTCGAAGAAGTGTTAAAAGCCGACCCGCATCAGTATGAGATTACCGTGTTTGGTGCTGAGCCGCATGCTAATTACAACCGCATTATGTTATCTTCTGTACTGAGCGGTGAAAAGAACCTGGAAGACATCTTTATCAATGATCGTGCGTGGTATCAGCAACATAACATTACGCTGCATACCGGTGCGGATAAAACCGTGGTGTCTATTGATCGACAATTAAGACAGGTAGTGACTCAAGACGGCACGGTGGCAGAGTATGATCGACTCTTAATCAGCACCGGTTCAAACGCCGTGTTAGCCGATATACCCGGTAAGTCTTTAACCGGCGTGCTTAGTTTTAGAGACATTGCCGATGTTCAATCTATGTTGTCTTACAGCCAGACGCACCAAAAAGCGGTGATCTTAGGTGGTGGTTTATTAGGCCTTGAAGCCGCGAATGGCTTAGCCTTAAGAGGCATGAACGTGACGGTGATTCATAACAACGCCGTGTTATTGAATCGTCAAATGGATCAATACGCCAGTAAAATACTGCAAAAAGAGCTTGAACAAAAAGGCTTAAAATTTAAAATGGCGACCAAGGTTAAACAGTTGGTCGGTGATGAAATGGGGCATATTAAAGCCGTGCATTTTGATAACGGTGACAGCTTAGACTGTGATTTATTTATCATGGCGATTGGTGTGCGACCTAATATTAAGCTAGCCAAAGCCGCAGGTCTGTACTGTGAAAAAGGCATTGTGGTCAATGACACTCTGCAAAGTTATGATCCCCGTATCTATGCCGTAGGCGAATGTATTCAACATCGAGGCGAAACCTTTGGCCTCGTTGCGCCCTTGTATGAGCAAGCTAAAGTCTGCGCCAATCATTTAACCGAACATGGCGTGGCCCAATACTTAACGTTACCCACGGCCACTAAACTTAAAGTCACCGGCATTAATCTGTTTTCTATGGGCGACTTTATCGGCGATGAAAGCTCAGAAACAATTCAATTTACCGACTCTGACTTAAGCATCTATAAAAAACTGATCATTAAAGCGAATAAACTGGTCGGTGCGGTATTATATGGCGACACCCGTGATAGTTTTTGGTACCAAGAGTTACTCGAATCAGAACAATCGATAGCGGACATCCGAGCAGGACTCATCTTTGGAAAAGCGTATGTTTAACACTTCGTCCCCTGTTAAAACCACCTGCCCTTATTGCGGCGTAGGTTGTGGCATTAGTGCCACCGTGAATGAAGCGCATCACACCGTTAAAATTGCAGGCGATCAAACACACCCGGCCAATTCGGGACGCTTATGTTCTAAAGGCTCTGCTTTAGGTGATACCCTTGACTTAAACAGTCGCTTATTAAACCCGCATATTAACGGTCATCCCGTTTCTTGGACAAAAGCGCTGGATACCGTCGCCAATACCTTGAAAGACACCCTTGAACGCTATGGCTCTGATGCGGTCGCTATCTATGGCTCGGGACAATTATTAACCGAAGACTATTATGTAGCCAATAAACTGATGAAAGGTTTTATCGGTAGTGCCAACATGGATACCAATAGTCGTTTGTGTATGTCCTCGTCTGTGGCTGGTCATAAACGCGCCTTTGGTTCGGATACCGTGCCCGGTTGTTATGACGATTTTGAACAGACTGACTTAATGATCTTAATCGGCTCTAATGCGGCGTGGTGTCATCCGGTGATTTTTCAACGCATTCGAGCTGCCAAACTCGCTAACCCAGAATTAAAAATAGTGGTTATTGATCCACGACGTACCGCTACTTGTGAACTGGCTGATTTACATTTACCGGTCGCCAGTGGAAGCGACGCTACTTTATTCAATGGCCTGTTGTGTTATTTAAGCCAACAAAATATCCTCAATCAGAATTATATAGTTCAACATACCGAAGGCTTTGAGAATGCATTGCACAGCGCTGAACTCAGCGCCCCAAGTGTTGCCGACGTTGCGGCTCAATGCCATTTAACAGCAGCCGATGTACAGTGTTTTTATGATTGGTTTAGCAACACTCAAAAAGTCATGAGCCTTTACAGTCAAGGCATCAACCAATCTTCTTCCGGTACGGACAAAGTCAATGCGATTATTAATTGTCATTTAGCCACCGGAAGAATTGGGCATCCCGGCATGGGACCTTTTTCACTGACTGGACAGCCCAATGCAATGGGCGGACGTGAAGTCGGAGGTTTAGCCCATCAATTAGCGGCACACATGGATTTTTCTAATCCAACCGATATTGATCGGGTCGCAAGGTTTTGGAACACCGATAACATTGCGACTAAACCCGGACTGCCTGCGGTTGATTTATTTAATGCCATGGCTGACGGTCAAATAAAAGCGGTTTGGATTATGGGCACCAATCCGGTGGTCAGTTTACCCAATGCCGATCATATCAAACGTGCCTTAGCACGTTGCGACTTTGTAGTCGTCTCTGATTGTATTGCACAAACCGACACCACCGCTTATGCGGATGTATTATTACCGGCGCTGGGTTGGAGTGAAAAAGACGGCACCGTCACTAATTCTGAACGGCGCATTTCTCGCCAACGCGCGTTATTTAAACCCGCTGGCAATGCTAAAGCAGATTGGTGGATAATCACTCAGGTTGCACAACGCATGGGTTTTGGAACTGCTTTTAGCTATCAACAGCCTTATGAGATCTTTCGAGAACATGCTGCTCTCTCTGGGTTTGAAAATAACCTCGAACATGGCATTCGTGATTTTAATATCTCTGCCTTGGCAACGATTGACCAATCTGCTTATGAAACATTAGAACCGATTCAATGGCCTATTACCTCGACAAATCCTAAGGGAACCGCGCGTTTATTTGGAGATGGACAGTATTTTACGCCCTCAGGGAAGGCTCAATTTATTGCAGTGACTGCACGCAGTGCGGTTAATTTACCGAATGAAGATTACCCTCTGATATTAAATACCGGTCGTCTAAGGGATCAATGGCATACCATGACCCGCACGGCCTTATCCGCTAAATTAAATCAACACAGTCCAGAACCGTTCATTGAAATACATCCTCAAGATGCGGAAATTGCGGGCTTAAAAGCAAACGCCTTGGCGGTAATCGAAAGTCATTGGGGATCGATGCTGGCACGAGTTAATATTACGGAGTCTCAACAAGTAGGCAATCTATTTGTCCCTATGCACTGGACTGAACAGTATGCCAGTCAAGGACGGATGGGCGCTTTAGTTAATCCAGCCGTTGATCCGATATCAAAGCAACCCGAGAGCAAACACACGCCTGTTCGCATCAAACCCTTTCAAGCGGTGTGGCAGGGGTTTATTTTATCGCGTGAGGAATTAAGCTTAAGTGACGTTGATTATGTGGTTAAAATCAAAGGCGGTAATTATGTTCGTTACGAACTGGCGGGGCAAGGTTTAGCCAGTGGTTGGTTGGAGGCGCTCAAGGAGTATTTGATTAATGACCGAACCGAGGAATACCATTGGCAAACGTATCAAGATGCGAGTCAGGGTGTTTACCGTGCGGCGTTGTTTGTGGACGCTGTATTAACGACGGTTATTTTTATTGCGGCTGATCATCATCTGCCCGAACGTCATTGGTTGATTGGCTTGTTTGCTAAAAACAGCCTAGAGCTATCAGAACGCATGGCGCTGCTCACTGGACGTGTACCAGTGGGAACTGAAGATACCGGAAAAACCGTCTGTG
>CAIMEB010000033.1 GCA_903839855.1 uncultured Methylococcaceae bacterium | reverse complement strand
TATCTAATAATGGTTTTATAATGTCTAACATTATGTTTTCCTTAGATTTTGAGTTCTTTGATCAGCTTCATTACTTCGCCTTTCAAATACCTCTGTACTTTGTTATCCTGCCCTGCTTCTTTTGCCATTTCAAACAATTTATGACCGTGCTTCATATTAAGAAGACCTTCATAAATTGCTGTAGGATAAGCATCTGGAGCACTTGGCTGGGCAACTACATCAACAGTGACGATTTCAAAGTCACTGACATGTCCGTTATGGTCGTTGACATTTCCTGATCCACGACTACTAACTCCTAATTTTACACCAGAATCTAACATAGTTTTAACTAGTTCGCCCATCGGTGTAGGTAATATTTTTAATTTTCCATAACCATCAGCACCATTCATCCACATTTTATCAATCATATGACTAACACGATCTAAATTAATTTTTAAATCATCTGGATGGTCAACTTCGCCTAACACAGAATGTCCTGTTCTAAGTTGTTCTGTAATAGTTTGAACTGCTTTAGCAATTTCGTGCGCTGGATAAATGCGTTCATTTGCATTACGTTTATCACCTTGAATGCAAATACCTTCCATATATAGCGTTTTCTTACCAGATCCATCTGCGGCTTCCTCAGACAAGAGTTTAACCTCTGCCTGAGTGAAGCTTAGATGTTCTTTAAGATAAGTATTTCGAGCCATATCTTTGTCTTACGCCTTTGGGAAAGGAGTTTTGGTGTTTACGCCAGCTGCCTGTGATGTTACAGGTTTTGGTGTTGGTTCCATTTTTGCGCCCCAACCGTCTTTGGCAGGAACGTTTTTAAATTTTCCAGCGTTTGGCAAATTACCTTCACCTTTACTGTACTCATTATGTGGTTGTTTATAAGCCGAAGTACCATCTGGGTTAGCTTCAGCGGCTGTATTCTTTACTGGTCTAGCTGCCATACCGGCTGCGCCAGAGTTAAAAGCTGTTGTAGACTTTTTGTTAACAAAGCTAGGTTCTGTTGTAACTGGTTTTGGTGTAGCATCTAACGCAATATTTTCGCTCATTGGTTGAGATTCGTCATGGAATTCACTTGTGTCGTCGTCCATATAAGCGTCACCGCCTACTTCGTCGTCATTTGGTTCCATTTCACTACCGCCTTCATCGCCCATTAAAGATTCAAACTCGGCCATTAGCTCGTCAAGTTTGTCTTCAAGATCAACTACGCGGTCTTCGATGTCATGCTCAACTTCGTCATCATGCTCATGTTCGATGTCTTTAGTTTCGTCTTCGCCTTCTTCTTCAGCTTCGTCATCGAATTCAGCATCTGTATCGTCTTCGTACATGCCTTCTTCTTCTGTTTCTACTTCGCGCATGAGATCTTGACTGGCATCGCCGGAAGTATCTTCCATACCTTCTTCCATACCTTCTTCACAATGCTCGCATCCGTCACCGTGGCAATGTTCGCATTCTTCCATTTCTTCGTTCATGAGATTTTCATAAATTTCACGTGATTTTTCAACCACAATATCATGGAAAAGAGCTTTTGCTTTTTCTTCGTCATCATTGATAACATATTCGATCAACTGTTCAAATTTCGATGTCATTTAATTCTCCTTTAGAATGGCTCGTGAAAGTATTTAAGCAGGTCGGAGAAAAAGACGTATATTACCGTATAAAAACTGGTAATAATTATAAGATTTATGTAAGTTTTATTACATTGCCGGTTCAGCTGGGGGAGAGTATTGTGTTTTAATGAGTTTTAATTTATTACTAAATTCAATTTTTCTTATATCATTCATTTGTCTCAATTTACTGATTTGTCTTAATGTTAGACGAGTTTTACGTAATTGACCCATTTCAGGTTGTGAATTATCTTGGTTAATATCTTGATAAGCTCCGGGATCACGTTGATAAAGTTCGTTGAGAATCATAATATTATTTATTCAAAATAAAAGTTTAAAGACTTGCCCCGCCGGCAGTAGGTGGTAGACCCGGAGTAGGTGTAATTGCTGGGGCAGGTCCAGCACCGGTATCAACATCAGCACCGCCCAAGCTAGTGTCGTTAATTTCTTGTCCAGTTGTAATATCTGATTCTAATCCAGCAGGAGTAATACCAATATTGCGCAAATCTTGCCCTTGTGTGCCTTTTATTTCAGGATTATCACGTTCTTCACGCCATAAATTTTCATTTTCACGAATTTCTTCTTCGCTTAATCCTAAATAACGTTTTAATAAGAATCTTTTACTTAGATATGGTAAAGGCTCAATGGTTGAAAAATTACTAATACGTGCGGTATCTAACTCACTTTGACGATAACTGGCAAAATTTTGTGGCTCTGTTAGTTTAATATTAAACAGCCCATTATCAATATTAAACCCTCTCCATTTCATAAACATTTTAAATTCATCATCTAACTTCTGCATAATCAGCTTTTGTAAGCGTTCGCAGTATTTGTTAAAGCGGAATTCTTGAATTAATGCTGTACCAACTCGCCCATCATTCATTGGTGCCGAACTATCGTCTGGACCAGTAGGCAAATAACTACTAGGTACACGTAACCCACGTGCCATTTTATTATTAAAGTATTTTAAATCGTCAATTTCGCCTAAGTTTTGACCACCTGGTAACACTTCAACTGACGACCCTCGACCTTCAGATGTTT
>CAIMEB010000032.1 GCA_903839855.1 uncultured Methylococcaceae bacterium | reverse complement strand
ATCGACTTGCTTTTCCTCCCCCCTTATTCGCCCAATTTAAATTTGATTGAACGTTTGTGGAAGTTCACTAAAAATAAATGTCTTTATAATGAGTTTTACGAAACATATTCTGAATTTAAGGAAGCTATTGACGATTGTCTCAACAAGGTGAAATCGACTTATAAGGATCAGGTGAAAACGCTTTTGAATCCAAAGTTTCAGCTTTTTACAAAATCCGCATCTATGCCCGCGTGAAGTATATTACGTCAATTTTCATCATTAAGGGTCATTTTTTATAGAGAAAATGCTTTGATGGGTGATTTAAGTCAGGGTTTAAGGAATGAAAGGAATGAAGCGCAGTTTATTGGTCAAAAACGAAAATAATGGGTAATACGATGATAGAGAATTTAACACCAAAGCAATCTTGGGATTTGTTGCAACAAAATACCCGTGCAGTATTGATTGATGTACGTTCAAAAGTTGAACACATTTTTGTTGGCCATCCTTTAGGGGCTATTCATATTGCCTGGAAAGAGGCACCTGATTGGCAAGTTAATCCACTCTTTTTGAGAGAGGTTGAAAAACGGGTGACGGATAAAAATACGCCTATCTTGTTGCTATGTCGAAGTGGGCAACGCTCACTGGATGCGGCAAAGGCTCTTGAAACTATTGGGTATCAGAAGCTTATCAATATTGTTGATGGTTTTGAAGGCCCTTTAGATGCTGATAATCATCGCGGTAATCTGGGTGGATGGCGCTTCAATAATCTCCCTTGGACTCAAAGCTAATAACTACATCGTTCAAACAAAGAATCATAAACGCGTCAGGTTATAAATGGGTGAAAGTTTAACGGCTCGCCCGCCATACACAATTTTATTAAAACCATTAGAGTACACAAAAAGTGATTGAAAAATTAAGAAATATTGCCATTATTGCCCACGTTGACCACGGCAAAACGACCTTGGTTGATAAGCTGTTGCAGCAGTCAGGTACTTTTGCAGCCCATGCAAAAGTGACTGAACGCATAATGGATTCAAATGATATTGAAAAAGAGCGTGGTATTACCATTTTGGCAAAAAATACAGCGTTAGACTGGAATGGCTATCATATCAATATCGTTGATACTCCAGGCCATGCTGATTTCGGTGGTGAAGTAGAACGTGTATTATCGATGGTTGACTCGGTCTTACTATTAGTTGATGCGGTCGATGGCCCTATGCCACAAACACGATTTGTAACTCAAAAAGCGTTTGCTTTGGGTTTAAAACCGATTGTTGTTATCAACAAAATTGATCGTCCAGGTGCGCGTCCTGATTGGGTGGTTGATCAAACGTTTGATTTATTCGATCGTTTAGGTGCGACCGATGAACAACTTGATTTCCCGATCGTGTATGCTTCAGCGATTAACGGCTATGCCGGCTTGGATCACAGCATAAGCGATGGTGACATGACGCCATTATTCCAAACTATCGTTGACAAAGTAAGCTCTCCACCGGTTGACATAGAGGGTCCTTTCCAAATGCAAGTATCTAGTCTGGATTACAACACCTACGTCGGCGTCATTGGTATTGGTCGTATTCAACGCGGTAGTATTAAACCAAACCAACCTTTAGTGGTTGTTAATCGTGAAGGTGTTGAGCGTAAAGCCAGAATGTTACAAATCTATGGTTTCCACGGTTTAGAGCGTGTTGAAGTAGCTGAAGCCCGTGCAGGTGATATTATAGCTTTCGCAGGTATCGAAAAGTTAGAAATTTCAGATACGCTTTGCAATCCCGATGCGGTAGAAGCGATGACGCCGTTATCCGTTGATGAACCCACTGTAAGTATGACTTTCCAAGTTAACAACTCACCCTTTGCAGGCAAAGAAGGTAAATTTGTTACTACCCGTCAAATTCGTGATCGTTTAGATAAAGAATTACAGCATAACGTAGCGTTGCGTGTTGAAGATACCGCTGATCCAGATAAATTTAAAGTATCAGGTCGTGGCGAGTTGCATTTATCTGTATTGATTGAAAACATGCGTCGTGAAGGTTTCGAAATGGGCGTATCACGTCCTGAAGTAATTCTTAAAGAAATCGATGGTGTTAAATGTGAGCCTTACGAAATGGTCACTATCGAGGTTGAAGAAGAGCACCAAGGGACCATTATGGAGAAGTTAGGGGATCGTAAAGGTGATTTAACCAATATGGTACCCGATGGTAAAGGTCGTATTCGATTAGAATATATGATGCCTTCTCGTGGTTTAATCGGCTTCCAAACAGAATTTATGACAGCCACTTCAGGTTCTGGTTTGTTGTACCATGTATTTGATCATTATGGCCCAATGAAAGCGGGTGATGTAGGTAGCAGACTACGTGGAGTAATGATTTCTATGGTAGCTGGCAAAGCCGTTACTTATTCATTACATCCATTGCAAGAACGTGGTGAATTATTATTAGTAAATGGTGATGAAGTCTACGAGGGTATGTTGGTTGGTTTGCATTCACGTAGTAATGACTTATGTGTTAATCCTTGTAAAGCAAAGCAATTAACTAATATTCGTGCATCAGGCACGGATGACACCTTAACACTGGCACGTATCCAGAAGTTAACTCTAGAACAGGCTTTAGAGTTTATTGCTGAAGATGAGTTAGTTGAAGTGACACCTAAATCAATTCGGTTACGTAAAAAATTATTAACTGAAAACGAGCGTAAAAGGGCGTCTAAAAGTTAATACCTATTAGGTAAGCCCTTGCTTGGGTTATCTCTGATAATAAAGATTGGAAAAGTGGACAAAAAATCTTGTCCACTTTTCTTTTAATCAATATAGGACAAAAAATGTCCGTCCACTTTATTTGAAAAAAATGATTCAAAGAACGGCTGAAGTTGAGCGCAATACGCTCGAAACTCAAATTAAGATTAAAATTGACCTGGATGGAACGGGTAAAGCATCATTTGTGACAGGTGTACCTTTTCTTGAGCACATGCTTGATCAAATTGCCCGGCATGGATTGATTGATATGGACATTCATGCGGTCGGTGATTTAGAAATTGATGCACATCACACAGTTGAAGATATTGGTATCACCTTAGGTCAGGCTTTTTCGAAAGCGATAGGTGATAAAAAAGGTATTTATCGTTATGGTCATGCTTATGTGCCTTTAGATGAATCATTGTCTCGGGTGGTAATTGATTTTTCTGGGCGTCCGGGCTTGTTTTATGACGTTAACTATCCCAAAGCTATGATAGGCCGTTTTGATGTAGACTTGTTTAGGGAGTTTTTTCAAGGCTTTGTTAATCATGCCGGGGTTACCTTGCATATCGATAACTTGAAAGGAGCTAATGCCCACCATGTGGCAGAAACTATTTTTAAGGCATTAGGGCGGGCAATACGTATGGCGATTACCGCAGATGAACGAATGGAGGGTATAATGCCCTCTACTAAAGGGACTCTTTAGTCTTAAATCTTACACTTTAAATTTGTTTTATGTCTTCTGTTGCTATTATTGATTATGGAATGGGGAATTTACATTCAATTACAAAAGCGTTGCAACATGCGGCGCCCCATGTTGATGTGCACATTGTTTCTGATCCAGAGCTTATTTTAAAAGCGGATCGCGTGGTGTTTCCAGGTGTTGGTGCGATGCGTGACTGTATGCAAGCACTTAATGAAACACAGTTAGCGGAGGTTATTAAAGAGGTTGCTAAAAGTAAACCCTTGCTCGGTATTTGTTTAGGTATGCAAGCTTTATTAACGGACAGTGCAGAAAATGGGTGTACTAAAGGATTAGATATTTTGCCTGGATATGTGGTGCGATTTTCAGATTCATTAATTGATGTTCAGGGTAATAACTTAAAAGTTCCACACATGGGCTGGAATCAGGTTCATTTTTCGTCTCATCCCTTGTGGGATAAGATCCAACAAAATAGTCGCTTTTATTTTGTACATAGCTACTATGCAATACCTAATGACGCGACCCTAATAGCCGCCACTACAGAGTATCCAACCGCCTTTGCTTGTGCTTTGGCTCAAGATAATGTTTTTGCTGTACAATTTCACCCAGAAAAAAGTCAGGTAGTTGGTTTACAATTGCTGAATAACTTTTTGCACTGGGATGGTCAAGTTTAACCCACCCTATTTGTTGTAAAGGATTCAATTTCTATGTTGTTAATACCCGCTATCGATTTGAAAGAAGGAAAATGTGTGCGTTTACGTCAAGGTCGAATGGACGATAACACGATTTTTTCTGATGATCCTGTGGCAGTTGCTGGGCGTTGGGTCGCGGCCGGTGCTAAAAGAATTCATCTCGTTGATCTAGATGGCGCTTTTGCTGGCAAACCAATTAATGCTGAAGTT
The DNA here is from genome assembly GCA_903839855.1 of uncultured Methylococcaceae bacterium. Taxonomy (GTDB): domain Bacteria; phylum Pseudomonadota; class Gammaproteobacteria; order Methylococcales; family Methylomonadaceae; genus Methylobacter_C. Next base: position 844 of record CAIMEB010000032.1, on the reverse strand, counting down.
ATTCATGCCATCGTTGCGGCTTATCCTGATATCCCCGTTCAAATTGGCGGTGGAATTCGTGATGAAGACACGATTCAGGCATATCTGGATGCTGGCGTAGAGTATGTCATTATTGGCACTAAAGCAGTTAATGAGCCGCACTTTGTTAGAGATATGGCTCAAGAATATCCCCGACGAATTATCGTTGGCCTAGATGCTAAAGACGGTAAAGTGGCTATTGATGGCTGGTCAAAATTATCTAAACACGACGTCATTGATTTGGCTCAGCACTTTGAAGCGGATGGAGTAGAAGCCATTATTTATACGGATATTTCCAGAGACGGTATGATGCAAGGTGTTAATATTGAGGCTACTGCTAGGCTTGCTCGTGCTATTAAAATCCCTGTTATTGCTTCTGGTGGGATTACGAATATAGATGATATAAAAGCCCTAGGCGCCGTAGCTTTTGAAGGTATTATGGGCGCAATTACAGGACGTGCTATTTATGAAGGTACATTAGATTTTGCCGAAGCAGAAAAACTTGCTGAATCGTATAACAACTCATGAGTTTAGCTAAACGTATTATTCCTTGTTTGGATGTCGCGAATGGGCGCGTTGTTAAAGGCGTGCAGTTTGTGGATATTCGTGATGCTGGTGACCCGGTAGAGGTTGCCAGACGCTATGATCGTGAAGGCGCTGATGAAATTACTTTTTTAGATATTACTGCAACGCATGATAATCGTGACACGATGGTTCATGTGGTTGAACAGGTTGCTAGTGAAGTTTTTATACCCTTGACCGTTGGTGGAGGTATTAAAACGTTGGATGATATTCGTCGTATGCTGAATGCGGGGGCAGACAAAGT
>CAIMEB010000031.1 GCA_903839855.1 uncultured Methylococcaceae bacterium | reverse complement strand
GTAATTTAAGTTTATTATAAATCAATGTGTTATGTTTTATTTTATTTGAAACAACATAAAATAACCTCAAAAACATGAATTTCATGATTCTTAACTTACTGTTTTTAAAGGTCAATATAAAAACTTGAACATCGAGTATATTTTTTTTGGTTTCTTGTTACGCATTATTATAGCCATCTGGAATGGTTTTTTTGGACCAAGCTTTGGGGCAGATTTAGACGCACTAACGTTTCATTTTGCTGCAGTGGATGTCGCTAATTTAAATAAATTCGATGATTATAAAATAGGCACATCACCTTACATTAATTTCCTTGGGTTTGTTTATATGATAACTACTGATTCTTTATTTATTGGCAGTCTTTTATCCTGTCTTGCTTGGTTTATATCAGCTCTTATTTTAACTAATTGTATGCATATACTTTCTGCCAAATGTAATATGCAAAATAAAATCATGCTAGTTTATGCCTTATTACCTTCTTCAATCTTTATAACAAGCGTTACCTTGCGCGAACCATATCAGTTGCTTTTTGTAAATATTGCCATGTATGCAATATTACAAATTTATCTACGTAAAAACATTCTTCATTGGTTCACATTAATTCTCGCTATTGTTGGCGCTAGTTCTTTACATGGCGCTTTAATGTCTTTTGGTGTTTTTTTGTTATCTGGCTCCTTGTTTTTAACTTCTATGCGAGGCAAAAAGATCTCATGGTTTAAGATTATCCCTTTTGGAATAATTGCTGTATGCGTTATTGGGTATGGGCTGACTATTTTTGGAGAGAGTGCTTACAGCTTAGAGGATGGTCTCAGCACTTCAGTCAATACATATCAACAAGGACTTTTGAGTATCGATGCAAGAACCCATTACAAATCAGAATCCGAAATTACTGGAATAGGTAACTTGCTCTTGTCTATGCCAACTTCAATTTTTCAATATTTATTCGAACCGTTTCCTTGGCATATTTCAGCCGCGAGTGATCTGGTAAGCCTTTTAGAAAACATTTTACGTGGATGGTTAATTTGGCGAACGTGGAAAAATATTCGTATTACGCATTCAGAACTCCGAAAGACATTAATATTCATATTTATTGCATATTTAGTTATTGAAATAATTTGGTCTGTAGGTACGATTAATTGGGGTACATCTATAAGACACCATATTCCCTCTTGGGGTTTGTTGTTATTAACTTCCTATGTAACATGTCCGAGAACAACACAAAAACCCTTCCACCATCGGCGTGCTATAAAAAAGAGATTATAGGCACGTCACGGAACCAGCTCAAAAATGCTTTACAGGATTTATTAAAGACGATGACATCAACAGTCATTGGCAAACAAAAACGTCAGAGTCAGCCAAGAACTGTCAAACACCAACCCAAACCTTTTCCTTTTTTGACCACACCAAGAATCGAGGCATGCTCAACTCTATGATATTTATGTTTTATATTTGCGGTAGCAGCATTAGAACCTGCCTCCTTTGTTGCAATCTAGATAGTTTGTGTCTTTAGTTCCAGATGCAGTTTAAAAATATTGCGTGGAGTCTGGTTGGACTTGGCACTCCACTCCTCATCGCAGTCGCTATAATTCCGGCACTTGTTCAAACAATTGGCATGGAGCGTTTTGGCCTACTGACGTTAGTATGGGGACTTATTGGCTACGCAGGTGTTTTTGATTTGGGTATTGGGCGTGCAGCAACACAGTTTATTGCACAATTACGCGGGCAAGATTCCTACGCTGAAATTCCAACGGTCATTCGTTCGGCAATACAAATTACATTCTTAACAGGAGTAATTGGAGCTTTACTTTTGGTGCTGGCGGGAATATTGGACGTGCAAAAACTAATTAAGCATTCTGTGGGAATGGATAATGAAATAACAATATCTTTTTTCATTATCGCGCTTGTTGTGCCAATACAGTCAATGTCAGCAACCTATCGAGGAGTAAGCGAAGCATTTGAAAATTTCAGAGGTATCAGTGTGTTGCGCATGGCGTTAGGGCTATTGAATTTTTTGGCGCCGTACTTAGTTGCGCAGTATTATACAACCAGCCTGCCTTGGTTAGTATCTACATTACTGGTTTCGCGCATGGTTGCCTTGGTTGTTTATCGTCATTTAGCGATTCGCAGTGTTGTCGGCAATCCTAATTATCAACTTCACACATCTTTTAGCTTGGATAATGTAAAAACAAGGAAACGTTTGTTTGCATTTGGCGGATGGGTCACAGCAAGCAGCATCATTAGTCCCGTGCTTATGCAAGCAGATCGTTTTGTAATAGCGACGGTCATCTCAGCTACCACAGTAGCAACATACACTATTCCTTATGAAGTTATTGTACAAAGCTCTATTATAGCGGGTGCTATTACAACAGTCGCATTTCCTAGTCTTGCCAAGCTTATGCACGAAAAACCCAGTCAAGGCTATGCCCTTTTTTGTCGCTGGTTGATAAATGTTGCATTGATTATGCTTCTTGTGACAGGTACATTAGCTCTGCTATTACCCGTTATTTTACCTTTATGGATAAGCCATAACTTGCCAGTAGAGTCAGTTCTGATCGGGCAAATATTATGTATCGGGGTGTATGTTTATAGTATAGGAACAATGTACACTGCATTTCTCCACGCAAATGAGCTACCTAAGATCTCTGCAATAATTCATTCCGTAGAGGTTTTACCGTATCTATATATATTGTACGAACTTATAGTCCGGTTCGGCGTATATGGAGCTGCTTTAGCTTGGGTTGTTCGGGCAATTGTCGATACATTTTTATTGGCATACTTATCTAATCGTATCGTTATTAAACCATTAAGGAACGTATTATGAAGGTTCTATTCTATAAAATTCATGGTTATATAGGCATCCTTCATTTACCGGTTTACACTTTATGCAATTCCTGGCTTTATAAAGTCATGAAAACGGGTTTCTTTCGATGTACAAATGAACACAAACCTTCAGTTCATTGTACAATGAAGGTTTATATCCATGCCATTAGC
>CAIMEB010000030.1 GCA_903839855.1 uncultured Methylococcaceae bacterium | reverse complement strand
CAGCTATGCCTTAAATTTGATAAAAACGACGAAATATTTGGTTACTAAACGGAAATAGAGCTACATGCTCAAAAAAACAGGCTCAGTGGGTGTCAAAATCAACATAATCCTATTGTTGCTCGATAGTTTTGCAAGTTCCTCATAGGTACTTATTTTTAGGTAGTTTGTGTATTTATCCTAAATTAGCCGCACAACCGATGACCGAAGCTGCGTTATTAACCGGTTTATTAGAAGCGACCAATGAACCGTATGCCATTGCCAAGATTGCCGGTATTAAATTATGTGAATCGTATAATCGCCAATGGGGCACTGGAACCGCAATGCGGGAGTTTTTACATGTAGATGATATGGCGGCGGCCAGTTTGCATGTGTTAGGTTTAAGTACCGAAGCGTATCAAAGCCATACCGCACCGATGTTATCGCATGTCAATGTAGGCACCGGCGTGGATGTGACTATTAAAGAATTAGCCGAAACGATTCAAGCGGTGGTTGGGTTTACTGGCGAGATTGTGTGGGACAGTACTAAACCTGATGGCACGCCTAGAAAATTAATGTCGGTTGAAAAGCTTAAAGCCTTAGGCTGGCAAGCAAGTATCAACTTAAAAGATGGACTTGCAGATACTTATCAATGGTTCTTAAAAAACCAAGACGCGTTTAGAGCTCAGTAGAAGATAATCTCAGAGTAGAGAGAGGACGGGACCTGACCCCTTCAATAGACCCTTTCAATATAACGATGGAGTAAAACCGCTTCAGCTGTTTTTTATAGGCAACTGTTTATAAGCAATAGCTGAAGCGATTGCACTCCGTAGTTGAAGCGATTGCACGCCATAACTAAAACGTTCATGTTATACTCAACGCTGAATTTACGTGCACACACAAGGCGCCCATGATGTTTGATGACAAGTTTTTTGATGATTGGCTGGATACGCAAGCACAAAAAGTGATGGAACAAGTGGCCGGCGGCCAAAGCATTTCGTCTGATCAAATGATGATTTTGATGCTTAAAGCTCAAACTAATCATTTTGCGCATTTAGACATTGATTTACGTGGTGATATGCGAGCACTCCGTGAAGACATGGATAAGCGGTTTGAGCAGATGCAAGTTGAAACAGCTAAACGTTTTGAACAGATGCAAGCTGAAACAGTTAAGCGGTTTGAACAGATCGATAAGCGCTTTGAACAAGTCGATAAACGCTTTGAACAAGTCGATAAACGCTTTGATCAACTGACCTCGCGTATGGATCATTTTATGATTTGGTCATTCGCTACTACATTGACCGTTGGTGGTATAGTTATCGCCGCTATTAAATTTCTGTAAAGGGGTCTGCCCCCTTTACCTCAAATAATCAATATAGTGACTGGAGCGCAAAAGTCGCTGGTACAGGCTGCTGATATAAGCGCGACCCGAACTGATATATAATGGCCGGGGATTAAGCCCTCCAGGGTGTATCTACTTTGCGCTGTGGTTTTTAACGGCACCCAGTCTGATTCGGCTATCGGCGCTACCCCCATATAGACCTGCCAAGTAAAGGCAATAACTTTACCTATTTTAGCCGCCACCAATAAAAGCGTGCCACTATGATTGGTATAACGTAATTCCAATATAGATTTTGAATGAGGAACGGGTTGTTTTAAAACATTAAAACCACTGCCTCGGACAATCACCTCATCACCATTTGCAACCGTATTTACAAAATGATTCAGCGTCGTAAACATCGTATTAAGGGATACCGCAGACATTAAAATCCCGTTATAATGGTGGTTATTGCGAATAACCCAGACCAACAGAGATTAAAGAAGTGATAGCCCCGTCAATCCCATTTACAGAAGAGCTTTCCGAATTGATCACCCGCTTGGTGAAACAAATTCCCAACGAATATCGACGTCAGGCGATGGGTGATGTTATGCAAACCTTACTGGATGGTAAGTCGCGTAAAGCCGAGGACGTGCTAGGTTGGAATCGACATACTGTGGAGTTGGGGATAAACGAATTTCGCACGGGTATTCGTTGTATCAGTGATGTCTCCGCCCGGGGGGAAGAAAAAAGTCGAAGAGGACAATCCGCAACTGTTAAGGGACATTGAACGCATCCTGGAACCACACAGTGAATCGGACAGCCATTTGAGAACAACCTTGCTACACACTAATATCACGGTCAAAGCTGTTCGCAATACTCTGATTGAGATCGGGTATTCTGAAGGCGAGCTACCTGCGGAGCGGACTTTCTACGACCTGTTGAACCTATAAAAATCATTTCAACAAAGCGCTATAATCTGTATCGACCGAATTACTTGAGTTGAGCCATGGTATTACCGCCTAAAGACACTCACCCAAAGGGTGATGCAGAATCCAACCTTAAAAAGCGCGAAATCAGCACACTGGTTGCCGACACATTTGCAGGAAAAATCCATATTGAGTGGGATCCGCAAGCTCAAGTGACCCCTTTGGGGCAATTGCCATTTTTCATTCAGTTTTTAAAAATGGGACATTTATTTGAGCCTTGGGTGAATGACTGTCCGTTGAGTTATGCCAGCAATAACGCACCCAAAAAAGTGAATGTTCTGGGGCATCCTTCATTTACCGGTTTACACTTTATGCAATTCCTGGCTTTATAAAGTCATGAAAACGGGTTTCTTTCGATGTACAAATGAACACAAACCTTCAGTTCATTGTACAATGAAGGTTTATATCCATGCCATTAGCT
>CAIMEB010000029.1 GCA_903839855.1 uncultured Methylococcaceae bacterium | reverse complement strand
GTAATTTAAGTTTATTATAAATCAATGTGTTATGTTTTATTTTATTTGAAACAACATAAAATAACCTCAAAAACATGAATTTCATGATTCTTAACTTACTGTTTTTAAAGGTCAATATAAAAACTTGAACATCGAGTATAACATCTAAACCCTTTTCCTGTACCAAATGCAGAAGCTTAAGCGCTGTTCCACTTGGTTTCTTCTTGCCTATTTCCCATTTCTGCACAGTAGGAATACTAGTGTTCAATAACGCAGCAAAAACAGCCTGACTCACATTGGTAGCTTCACGAATTTTCTTTATTTCCTCAGGCTGTAGAGGACTTATCGGCGGCAAACAAAGACGATCAAACTCGCGCATTGTCATTTTGTCCATCAAGCCGGAGTCGAATAAATCTTTTGCAGATTCGTGGACCGCTTCAAGAATTTCTGATTTCACTTTTTTCATTGCATTCAACTCGTATTAGTTTGCCATCGTTAGTAAGCTGATCAATAGCCGTTTGGGTATCGGTGCATTTCAGGGTGAAGGGTTAATTTTGGGGTACCCTTTTTGATAAAATCTGAAAGTGATTTGGGCGGTATCGCTGCTCTCAAAGCATTTAAGACGGCAAAGACATCAATAATTTCCTGGGTTATGGCTCCCGCGACAGGGGTTAGATACCCCAATCCGGCAAACACCATCCCTATCAAACTCAGCGTCATTCCCCCTACCGCGCTTTGCAGGGCAATTTTACGCATCCGCTCACCGATATGAAAAAGCTCATCGACCTTTAACAAGGAACTGTCCATGATCACCGCATCCGCCGATTCGCCGGTAATGTCGCTATTCTGACCAAAAGCTATACCAATCGTTGCCGCAGTAAGAGAGGGCGCATCGTTTATACCGTCTCCCAGAAAGATGGTTTTTGCTGTTTTGGTTTCATTGCGGACTAATTCCAGTTTCTGTTCGGGGCTTTGGCTAAAATAAACATGTTCAATGCCAACCTGCTCCGCCAAATATCGAACTTCGGATTCTCTGTCGCCAGACACCAGCATGACCCGATCAAAGAGATGCTTAGGTCGCAAATGATTTATAAATGATGAGCTATCGCTACGTACCTCATCCCGGAATTGCAGGGTCGCCGCGTAAGCCCCGTCAATCAATACGACACATTCCAGACCACCCGTGACAGGCGGTAACACTTCAGCAACATCCGGGTGTTGCTCGACAAATTTTTTACGACTAGTAATCTGTATGTGTTTCCCATCAACAATGCCTTTAAGCCCCTCACCCGGTAACTCGGTGATATTGATTACGCTTAATAAAGATAGTGCCGCTTTTTCAGCGGCTTTAAGGATGGCATTGGAAAGGGGATGCTTGGAATAACGCTCTACACTGGCGATTAAGGTCAACACGTCCTGCTCATTGTGTCCCTCGCCGAGAATCAACGCTGTCAGAGAGGGGCGCCCATAAGTCAGGGTGCCGGTCTTATCAAAAATGGCTGTACGACAGTTACCGATAGTTTCTAGAATGGCTGGATTTTTGATAATGATTTCTCGCCGCGCCGCCAGCGAAATTGAACTGATAATGGTGACGGGGATACCTATTAGTAATGGGCAAGGCGTGGCAACGACCAGTACGGCAAGAAAACGAACCACATCGCCAGTGATTGCCCAGGCTGTCAGGGCAATGATTACGGCTAAGGGCGTATACAATGCGCCAAGTTGATCACCTAGCCGTCTGATGTTGGGGCGATATTGCTCGGAAGAGCGCATAACTTCCATTATTTTGGCATAACGGGAATCAACAGACAGCTTATCGGCCCGAAAAGTTAACGCCGAATCACCATTAATGGCACCGGACATGACCAGTGAACCCGTGGTTTTCGACATCATATACGGCTCGCCAGTCAAGTAGGATTCATCCATAGTACCCGAACCTTCCAGGACCGTGCCGTCAACGGGGCAGATTTCATGAGGCAATATCAATAAGGTATCGCCAATATTAACCTGCTCAGTAGTAATGTCGGTTAACTCATCATTAGATTTTCTATGCGCGACTGACGGCATACGCTTGGCCAACGCCTCAAGTACTGAAGAGGCTTTGCGCACGGCATAATGTTCCAGTGCGGTGCCCCCGGAAAGCATTAAAACCACCAAACTTCCCGCCAGATATTCATTCAGCAAAACAGCTGTCACAATGGACAGGCCAGCCAACAAATCGGCACCAAATTCGGGCATCCTTCATTTACCGGTTTACACTTTATGCAATTCCTGGCTTTATAAAGTCATGAAAACGGGTTTCTTTCGATGTACAAATGAACACAAACCTTCAGTTCATTGTACAATGAAGGTTTATATCCATGCCATTAGCT
>CAIMEB010000028.1 GCA_903839855.1 uncultured Methylococcaceae bacterium | reverse complement strand
TTCTTAAATTTAAGAAACAGCTAAGCCGTTTATCTTTAAAGTCACTGGCCGTTTTTTAATGGCTACGGTAGCTTGTTGTTAATTTTTTATTGACATCAAAAGTGTCAACTACTTTTAGGCTGCTATGAAGGATGCCGAATTATCACTCTGTTTCCCCTAACATTTTCATAATTGTGTCTCCGATAGCTTTGCCCAATAAAGGAGGAACAGCGTTCCCTATTTGTTCATATTGCTGAGTGATTTTTCCAGAAAATTCATAATAATCAGGAAAAGACTGTATTCTCGCAGCTTCACGTACTGAAATAACGCGATTTTGAGTTGGATGAAAAAAACTACCCCAGTGTGGATCACATTTTGTGAGCACTGTTGAACACAATCCATCGGGGTGCAAACGACCATAGCGTTTGGTGTGATCGCTTCTCCTTGCCCTCTTTAAACCGTTAGGTAAAAGCTCATAAGGTATATCCCTCCAACTTCCTCCTTGTGGGATATGTTTAAGCCGCTCAAGATTGACTTCTGCAATTCTAGAACAGTAATGTGCCGTTAATTTTGTACATTCGTTTCTTAGATATTTTTGGTAGTCGTTCTGTGGCAAGTAGGCATATTTATCAGGACTGCTTATTTGTGTATTTGTAATTTCAGGGAGGTCTGATAATGCTGCCCAAACATTGACCTGCGGCTTTAGGTCTGGATAAAAAAGAGGTGGTGTTGAAATACACAACTCTTTTGCCCCTGTAAAATTTGCAACCGCTTTTGCATCAAACTCAGGTTCAGGAAAAGCTATCTCATCTTTGTAGTTTTTTATCCCAATAAATACAGTTCGGAAGCGCATTTGTGGAATGCCATAATGACCGGCAAATAATATTTTGTGTTTTACCTTATAGCCTAAAGACTCAAGTTCTGCATATATTTGCTGCACCACAGTACCTTTGCCTAAAGAAATTATGCCAGGGACATTTTCTATTAACACTGCTTTGGGTTTAAGCGAAGAAACCACACGCAGAAAATCCTTGAAAAGATGGTTTCTTTCGTCATCAAGTGTTCGAATGGGTGCATTTATAGAAAAGCCTTGGCAAGGCGGTCCACCAGCAATTAGATCAATTTCACCTTCTTTTACGCCAAGTAACTTTTTAATATTGATTTCGCATACGTTACGTACATCACCAACAATCACTTGAGTATCTTGGTTGTTAAGTTGGTAAGTTTCTGCATATTGAGGTACAAGTTCATTGGCAAGTAGAGATTTAAATCCCGATTGTTTTAAGCCACATGTTAATCCACCTGCACCAGCAAATAAGTCAATGCTCTTCATATAAATCTCAAGTTATCGTAGTTTTCCCATAAGGATACTTTACTGTGTCCTTTTTAGCACGATATGACTAGATAGAATAAGCTATAAGTTTTGGGAGTATAACTGGGGTCAGTATAACTGTATAACTGTATAACTGGGGTCAGAGTAAACTTAAATCTTCGTTTTCCTGTATACTCGATGTTTATTTCAATTGGACAAATTCGAGCAGTCTTTTTTGCAATCATTGGTAAAACATTAACACTCAGCTTAATACATAGTCGTAATGTCTAAATACATTAACCTTTCGCTGGATTGTTTGTCCTTTCTCCAGGATACAGCATCCTTTCGCTGGATAGTTCGTTCTTTCTCCAGGATACAGCATCCTTTCGCTGGATAGATTGTCCTTTCCCCAAGATACGACGACCTTTCGCTGGATTGTTTGTTCTTTCTCCAGGATACAGCATCCTTTCGCTGGATTGTTTGTCCTTTCCCCAAGATACGTCAACCTTTCGCTGGATTGTTTGTCCTTTCCTCAAGATACGACAACCTTTCGCGGGATTGTTTGTTCTTTCCCCAAGATACGACAACTTGTTGTTTAACGAGGCGATAGAGAACCGAGTAATAATGCCCATCAATTTCAACATGGTAATCAATATGTACCCGCACCAACTTCCATTCCGCATAGACATACGGCTCCATCGGTAGGGCTTTCAGTACCGGGCTTTCCAGGCTCTGAAAGAGTTCGCTACCTGCCCTATTGTTCCACTGCCCTGACCTGGCTATAGCTCAACATGACCTAGGGCAAGACGAAAGCCTACGTTAAGGCTGCGGGAATCAGGCGTGTTCTTACCACGGTAAGCGGAACGCACGAACCTACCGACATCGAGCCAAGACCCTCCGCGCATAACATGGACAGCGCCTAAGCCTAACGGTTGTTGCCGTAGCCAAGGGTCACAAACAGCCTCTGTACCTAGATTCTTTTGCCAACTATCCTGACACCATTCCCAGACGTTGCCGTGCATTTCATACAAGCCCCACGCATTGCAGGAATAGGTCTTTACTGCGGCGGTTTCCCGTAAGGCGTTCTCGACAGGGTTATCTGAAAAATCCCATGTACCCTTATAATTAACCTTATCCAAGGTGAGTTCACCGTCAAAATTAAACGGGGTTTGGCTGCCGGCACGGCAAGCATATTCCCATTCGGCTTCCCACGGCAAACGGGTCTGTAATGTGCGGTGCATCTGGTTTAAGCGTTCGATGAACATCTGGACATCATCCCAACTGACATTTTCAACAGGCCGATTTTCCCCTTTAAAGTGGCTTGGATTTGTAGACATAACAGCTTGCCAAAGGGCTTGGGTCACGGTGGTTTCCCCCAGCCAAAAACCCTGACTCAAGGTGACTGAATGCAAATCTTCGTCATCATAGCGCCCCTGTTCATTTTCCGGTGATCCCATCATAAAATACCACGGCAGTATCCAGCGAAAAGCATAGTCTATGCCCTGATAAGTAAGCGTCTGCCAGAGACCGTAGCGATCTTCACCCCATTCAAAAGCCCAGGGATAGGGGAACACAGGTGGGGATAAATTCATAGATACACCGACACTTTAAAAAAGGCATCCTTCATTTACCGGTTTACACTTTATGCAATTCCTGGCTTTATAAAGTCATGAAAACGGGTTTCTTTCGATGTACAAATGAACACAAACCTTCAGTTCATTGTACAATGAAGGTTTATATCCATGCCATTAGCT
>CAIMEB010000027.1 GCA_903839855.1 uncultured Methylococcaceae bacterium | reverse complement strand
CATTTTCTGAATTTAAGGAAGCTATTGACGATTGTCTCAACAAGGTGAAATCGACTTATAAGGATCAGGTGAAAACGCTTTTGAATCCAAAGTTTCAGCTTTTTACAAAATCCGCATCTATGCCCGCGTGAAGTATAATTAAGTTTTTTACTTAAGGGTTTTCAGATGCAGGGCGCTGATCGGAGCCAGGGGGAGCCCGGAAAAATCTTTAGCAAAAATAGCGACTCCCCGCTCTAGCTTCATTATTTAATCGTAAACAAGCATTTTGCCAATCATTTTCGAACATCACTTTAATAACCCTCAATAATAATATAGGATCAATCCAAATATTTAGACTAAGTTCCTAAATGATTTTCAAATTTAAATTATGCAGATTAATTACTTTTTAATCAGATGATACAAAGTTAAATATTTAAGTTTACTCTGACCCTAGTTATTACTTTATTCCCTTGACCCTAGTTATTCCACGATCTTGAATGCCGATTAAAGACAAGAGATAACATACTGTTTTTAATGTGCTTTGAAGTATAAACAAGGCGGTTTATTGTCGATTCATTTGGCGTCACGGTTTTGACCTAGACTTGCCTCAGCAGTGTTATTACCTCTAGAATTCCGTATGTGCCATCATATCAATGTTTCTAGCGATCGGAGAAAGCTTATCCAGAACCCTTGTATTTTCAAGGGCAATATCTCTAAAATTATCTGACAATCGGGTATCTGAGGCGAGCTGCGCCCAATAGGCACTAGCATTTTCCATGGCGGGCATCCAAACATCCAAGGTTTCACTAGTCGGCATAGGCGGCGATAATTTACGAGGAACTATTTCTCCGTTGACTGGCGCATACAACATGGGCAGCACATCATAAGCGGGTGCAAGCCGATATGGCATCCTAGTATTGTAAGTGCTCAGCAGAGACGCATTACCAAAATGCTGATCTGTATTACCGATCAGTTGTCCAAAAACGGCTTGGTAACGTAACGCCTTAGCCTCTGTTGGGGCAATCAGTTTTTGATCGACTAGGCGGGTAGCGGCCTTAAGCCAAGTATCTCTCTTACCAAAATATTCATCATCGATAGCCCCAATAGAAATAACACCACTACGCCCATGAGCACCATGTCTATCAAAACGTGTTACTTCTAAAAATACGCGGTTTCCAGCAAACAACATTTCTGATTTTGTAGCAGCAAATTCGGTTTTATGGATAGACTCTAAAGCCAGGTGTTCTGCAATCAATAGATCTCGCCACCTTGTGCTAACCGGGGTATCATCAGCGGGTGAAAATTTGACAATCACACTTTTTATTTCGGCATAATTATTAGATATGATGGATGTCGTGAATTTAGGCTGCTCTCCTCCTGCACTCGACCCAGCAGTTGTACCGGCCATCGCTGCTTCAGCTAGTTCCACATAACGTACTTCGCGTTCGTTTGCATTAATAGGTCTGACCGATGCGGCTAATGATTGATAGAAATGCTCCAGCGATTCATTACCCACAATAATGTCACCGATACAATCTTCCCCACGACATATTAGCGCATACAGAGCATCATCATCGCTCCAATCGGCAATGCGTTCTGGAAGGCGAAGATCTCGATTTTTATTAGTGAATGATCGACCGATGAAGCCTTGCGGTCGCATATCCTGTAGAAAATAGGGTAAACCATCAAATAATTTCCGGCCTTTATATTCATCCAGTTCTATCGCAAATTGTCCAGCTACCAAAACACTAAGCTCACCACATGTCTGAACCGCGCCTTGAGGTGTGACGCGAAAGATTGAAAATTTCGACCCCATCCCCCGGAGATTACGAGTACTCGCGTACAGGGTTGATCGCGCCTTTCCAATAGAAATCACATTATCACCCGCACTAGCAATAAGCCTAGAAAACTTTGGCTGATTGATACTCAGTTTATGCAATAAATCGGCAGGTTTTTTAGCACCGCCTTGCAGAGCACTTTTAAGTTGATGGTGTAGATTGTCCATCGCTTTACAATAAGATGAATAGAGTTTGCATAGATACTGAATAGATTATATCTATAAAAACCTAAAAAAATCAATAACCTTAATAATTATAAAAGATACATTTGCATAGATTATTTTGATTGTTAGACTAAAGTGGACCCCATTGTCCAGACAAATAATGCCTTAGTTTAAGATAGAGTTCTGTTTATCTTCCAGCTGAATGGCGCTGTCCCCTATTCGTTACGCATGAACCGATGTTTCTGTCGATCGGGTGCTGATTTTGACTAATGTGTATTTCTGATATACTGGTTTATAAAATCAAACACAGGTAACTCAATGAAAGCAGAACTTATAGCGCACGATGGCGAAGAACTGACCCTACAAGTGAAAGTAAAAATTACGGGCAGTCT
>CAIMEB010000026.1 GCA_903839855.1 uncultured Methylococcaceae bacterium | reverse complement strand
AGCCCAAGAAAAACTCAGCATCATGAAACTGCCAGAAGACGAACAAAAAGCCTACGAGCATTATAAAGACGACTTGCGATACCAAGCCAGTATGTTTGAGTCTTCTTTTGGTGATGGTTATTATGAAGGCAAAGCGATAGGTATAGAGCAAGGTATGGAACAGGGCATACAACAAACCACAAAAATAATCGCGTTAAAACTACTTCAGAAGGGTGAAAACAAAGAAACCATAGCGGATATCACCGGATTAAGCATCGCGGATATTGACCTGATTTTAGAATCTACTCTAGGTTAACACCGATCGCTTAAGTGGCTTAATCGATAGAAAAAGGAGAAGTTTCATTCGCTTAAGGGACGTAAGCGAATGGAAAAAGGGATATTCCAATCGCTTAAGCCACATAAGCGACCGGAAAAGGGGAAACTTCTATCGCTTAAGCCACATAAGCGACCGGAAAAGGGGAAACTTCTATCGCTTAATCCACATAAGCGACCGGAAAAAGGGATACTCCTATCGCTTAAGCCATATAAGCAACCGAAAAAGGGGAAGTTCCTATCGCTTAAGCCACATAAGCGACCGGAAAAGGGGAAGTTCCTATCGCTTAAGCCACATAAGCGACCGGAAAAAGGGAAGTTCCTCTCGCTTTAGCCAACATGTAATAACGATTTACCAGTAGCTCACGACTTTTTGGATAAATGAATTTTACACTTCAAGAATTATTGTATAGTTAACCTATGGATAAACAACTCGCAACTCCACTCTTTGAATCACTGGCCTCTGGCATTCGTCTGGATATTTTTCGCATGCTCGTTAAACAGGTACTGACGGTGTGATTCCAAGTAAATTTTCTTTCATCGACGGATAGACTTAGTTGGTAAAAACATTGCACCGTTGCACCGTTACAGAAAAAGAAAAGGGTCTCTTACGAAGTATTAAACCCAAAGCAACTGAAAAATTAACATATATGAGCAGTCTACGAAAACAGATTGTCTACCGCATTCTGATTTCTTCATTATGCATGTTAATCCTGGGCAGTGCGCTGGCTATTTGGCAAGCGAGAAAGGCCGTCGATAAAGAAGTCGATGCTTCTATTCACTTGGCCTTGCAACTGATTACCTTAGGGATAGACAACAGGCCTATTTTTCAACAAGGCGACGAACTCTCGCATTTTAGAGCTTTACAACAAACTCGGCATCTCAGTATTCAATTACAAAAGCCTGATGGACAGTTGATTCATTTTGCAGGAGATGACCAACCCAGTCATCCTGAGAGAAGTCCGCCTGCGTGGTTTATTAAACTGGTTAAAGGGGATTACCCGACGGTTGAACATCAACTAAAAACCAAAGAGGGCAAAGTTTTAACGCTGTTAATTCAAGCTCAACCGCTGGATGAAATTACTGAAGTTTGGCAAGAGACCGTCACCTTTTTTAGCTCTATCTTACTGTTAACCTTACTGACCTTTATCGCCGTCAACTTAGCCTTTAATAAATCCTTAAAGTCGATTGCCATTATCGTTAACGCCTTACGAGGAATTGAAGTAGGTCACTATCATCGCCCCCTACCCCTGTTTGCGATAGAGGAATTTGATAGTATCGCCAACGCTATTAACCATTTAATGATTGAACTGGATAAAACCCGCCATGAAAATAGAGCGTTAATGCAACACTCCTTAGCGATACAAGAAGAGGAACGCCAACGCTTAGCGCAAGAACTGCATGATGAACTGGGACAATCACTGACTGCCATAAAAGTAATGGCGGTTACAGCCCCACACCAAAAAGCGGACCTACCCAAAATCGCTAGGTCTATCGTAGACATTTGTAATCATTTAATGGTCGTGGTGCGTTCGATGATGCAAGAATTACATCCATTGGTATTGACAGAACTGGGTTTAAAAGCCACTTTAGATGATTTAATCCAGCATTGGTCAGAACGTAATCCCGCCCTTGAGTTAATTATCCACTGTGATGAACAGGTCGATAGCATCGACAAAAGTATCGCTATTCAAATCTTTAGAGTGATACAGGAATGTTTAACGAATGTAGTCAGACACGCCAATGCGCACCAGGTCAGTATTACTTTAGCATTATCCGACACCACAAAAGCAGCGCTGTTGCTAAAAGTCCAAGATGATGGTCAAGGTTGTGATTTAAAAACCATCCCACGCGGCTTTGGTCTGTTAGGCATGAAAGAACGTATCAAATCTTTAAACGGTGAGATTATGTTCACTTCACACATCGGTCAAGGGATGAGCATATCCGTTGAAATTCCGCTGCCATGACTGACAAAATAAGACTTATCTTGGTTGATGACCATGCCATTGTCCGGGCAGGCTTTAAAATGTTATTGGCTACCAGTGACACTATTGAAGTGATTGCTGAAGCAGATCGTGGTGAAACCGCTATTCAACTGTATCAGGAACTCAAACCCGATTTGCTCATTATGGATCTTTCGATGCCGGGCTTAGGCGGTTTAGAAACGATACACCGGATTATTCAAAGAGACCGTGCCGCACGTATCTTAGTGTTTAGCGTGCATCATGAATCCGTTTACATCAACCGCGCCTTAACGGCTGGCGCTAAAGGCTATATCACTAAAAACAGTGCGCCCGAATTGCTATTAGAGGCAATTTATAGCCTTATGCGAGGCGAGAATTATGTAGAGCAAGAGCTGATCAAAGCCAGTCGGTCACTTAAAACAGCCCAAAACTATAGGAATCATCAAGCCATCATTGATCAATTCTCACCACGGGAGTTCGACGTATTCAGACTATTAACGCAGGATATGACGGCGCATAAAATTGCCGAAGAGCTGTGTTTAGGTTATAAAACAGTCGCTAATTACGTCACTCAAATTAAAAAGAAACTATCCGCTGATTCGATTATAGAACTGGTTCGCATAGCAGAAGATTGTGGCATCCATAAGCCTTAATTAACCTATCAACCCAACACTCTAGCATAAGGATAATGACGGCTTTATACATAAACTTGGCTAAGCTTGTAACTTAATCTGTTATAATTCGGCAATTTTCAAAGCTGTCTAATGCTTTAAAAGCATTGAATGCCACAGCACTAATGCAATAACGCCTTAACAACTTCACACTCAGTTAATACAACGTGGATTTAAAACATATCAGAAATTTCTCCATTATCGCGCATATTGATCATGGTAAATCAACCTTAGCAGACCGTTTTATCCAAATCTGTGGCGGCTTAAGTGCCCGTGAAATGTCCGCACAAGTCCTTGATACCATGGACATTGAGAAAGAGCGAGGCATTACGATTAAAGCACAAAGTGTAACGCTTGATTTTAAAGCCCAGGATGGCGAAACCTATCAGCTCAACTTTATTGATACACCGGGGCATGTTGATTTTTCTTATGAAGTCTCACGCTCGTTAGCCGCATGCGAAGGTGCGTTATTAGTGGTTGACGCGGCTCAAGGCGTTGAAGCACAAAGTGTCGCAAACTGCTATACCGCCATAGAACAAGGCTTGGAAGTCGTGCCCGTTCTTAACAAAATAGATTTACCGTCTGCTGAACCCGAACGAGTCCTGGCAGAAATTGAAGAAGTGATTGGCATTCCTGCCGATGAAGCTTTAAGAATTAGCGCTAAAACGGGCTTGGGTGTTCATGATGTGCTTGAACAACTTGTGCTTAAAGTGCCTCATCCTGTAGGTGATATTAATGGCCCACTACAAGCTTTAATCATTGACTCCTGGTTTGATAGCTACTTGGGTGTGGTCTCTTTAGTTAGAATTATGCACGGTAGCATACGCAGAAAACAAAAGATCACCATCATGTCTACCGGCAAATCGTTTATTGCTGAGAAGGTCGGTGTGTTTACCCCTAAGCGCCTGGAAAAAGACCTTTTAAATACCGGTGAAGTGGGTTACGTTGTCGCGGGTATTAAGGATATTTTTGGGGCTCCCGTGGGCGATACCATCACCTGGACGGATAACCCTGCCAGTGAACAACTGACCGGATTTCAACGGGTACAACCGCGCGTATTTGCAGGCTTGTATCCGGTCAGTTCGGATAACTACGAAGATTTACGTGAAGCACTGAATAAATTAAACCTGAATGATGCCGCCTTGCAGTTTGAACCAGAAACGTCTCAAGCCTTAGGGTTCGGGTTTCGTTGCGGCTTTTTAGGCATGTTGCACATGGAGATTGTACAAGAACGACTGGAAAGAGAATATGATGTTGATTTAATCACCACAGCCCCTACTGTTATATACGAAGTCGTGACTCAAACGGGTGACATTATCATGGTCGATAACCCGGCAAAATTGCCTGATGGTGGAATTGTTAAAGAAATACGGGAACCAATCATTCGTGCGAACATCTTAGTGCCTCAAGCTTATCTTGGCGGTGTTATTACGCTGTGTATAGAAAAGCGCGGTGTGCAGAAAGATATGCAATACGTGGGAAGCCAAGTCTCTCTGCATTATGAAATGCCGTTGAGTGAAGTGGTGTTAGATTTCTTTGACCGATTAAAATCGGTAAGTCGTGGCTTCGCTTCATTTGATTATGAATTTTTACGCTTTCAACAGGCTGACCTGGTTAAACTGGATGTATTAATTAACGCGGAAAAAGTGGATGCTTTATCTATTATCGTACACCGTGATTTAAGTAATAATCGGGGTCGGGATTTAGTTGAAAAGATGAAGGATCTTATCCCAAGACAAATGTATGAAGTCGCTATTCAGGCAGCAATTGGCTCTAAAATTATTGCCCGCTCTACGGTTAAAGCCATGCGGAAAAATGTTATCGCTAAATGCTACGGTGGCGACATCAGTCGTAAGAAAAAGTTATTAGAGAAACAAAAAGCCGGTAAGAAACGCATGAAACAGGTTGGCAATATAGAAATACCTCAAGAAGCGTTTTTAGCTGTTTTACAACTGAACAAAGAATAATACACATACCTTTAAGCATCAGGGCGGCTCTAAGGCATTGCCCCACTACACTTATATAAATTTTATGGACTTTGATTTTTCATTTTATCTTTTTCTAGCGACGATAGTAACTGGCATCATTTGGGGTAGTTACTTATTATTTCTTAAATCACAGGGAAAACCATTTGATGAGGAAAACGAGCCCGTGTTAGTGGAATACGCCCGTTCCTTCTTCCCGGTTGTATTCATTGTACTGATATTACGTTCATTCATTGCTGAACCGTTCCGTATTCCTTCTGGCTCAATGATGCCTACGTTATTGGTCGGGGATTTTATCCTGGTCAATAAATTTACTTATGGTGTTCGCTTACCCGTTATCAATAAAAAGATTATTGAAATCAATGAACCTAAACGAGGTGATATAGTAGTATTTCGTTACCCTAAAGATCCTTCGGTCGATTATATTAAACGGGTTATTGGTCTGCCGGGTGACAAAGTCGTTTATAGCAATAAAAAACTCACTGTTAATGATGTCCCCGTTAAACAAGTCTCTTTAGGCACCTATCAGGGTGTCGGTCAAGGCGAAGACATGACCGGTGCCGAACATCTATCAGAAGATTTGACCGGTGTGGAACATAGCATTTTAATTAGAAAGGGTACGCCATCGATTGAATTTGTTTATGTGGTACCCGAAGGACATTATTTTGCTATGGGCGATAATCGTGATAATAGTAACGATAGTCGCTACTGGGGTCCTGTCCCTGAAGCTAATTTAGTCGGTAAAGCATTTTTTATATGGATGAACTGGGATTGGGAAAATAAAGGCATAGGCTTTAGTCGTATTGGCACCTTATTAAAATAACCTTCCCCTCTTTGAAAGCCTCTAAAATGATTAATGTGTATGAGACGACAAAAACAATGGTTGGTAAACCGTGATAAAAAAGCCCGAAGTGTTATCTAAGAAGCTGGGGCTAACTTTTAATAACCCACACCTTTTTACTACGGCCTTAACTCATCGCAGTGCAAATTCAAATAATAATGAACGCCTGGAATTTCTAGGCGATTCAATCTTAGGCTTTGTGGTGGCTCAAAAACTGTATGATCTTTTCCCAGACGCCAGTGAAGGTGTTTTAAGCCGACTCCGGGCTAATCTTGTCAATCAAAGTTCTTTGGCCGACTTAGCCAGAAAACATCAACTAGGTGATTACTTATTATTAGGATCAGGTGAATTAAAAAGTGGTGGCTTTCGTCGTGACTCTATTTTATCTGATGCTCTGGAAGCCATTATGGGTGCCTTATTTAAAGATCAAGGCATAGAGGCTTGTCAGTGTTGGGTTGAACAATTATTCGCAGAAAAACTGGGCAATCTATCTCTAGAGAATTGGCAGAAAGATCCTAAAACCCAATTGCAAGAACTCATGCAATCAAAAAAACAGACCTTACCCGAATATACGTTAATCACTATGTCAGGACTTGCTCACGAACAACTGTTCCAGGTTAAATGCAGCATTCCTCTCATTAAAGAAACCTGTATTGGCTCAGGTATATCCAGAAAAAGAGCTGAGCAATCAGCCGCAGAACTTATGCTCGAATTATTAAACAAGGATAATCAATGAATTGTGGTTTCGTCGCGCTCATAGGGCGCCCCAATGTCGGCAAATCTACGCTGATGAATCATTTACTAAAGCAAAAAATCAGTATTACCTCACGCAAACCACAGACGACTCGACATAGAATCCTGGGTATTAGTACCACCGAAGCAGGCCAAGCCATTTATATGGATACACCCGGCATGCACAACAGTGAAAAACGCGCTTTAAACCGCTATTTAAATCGCACTGCCGAAACCACCTTACTGGGCGTGGATGTTATTGTCTGGCTCATTGATGGTTTATCATGGCATGAGTATGATGAAGTCATCTTTAAGAAATTGGAACAAGCGGGCTTACCGGTTATTCTTGCTGTTAATAAAGTGGATAAAGTAAAAGAGAAGGATCAAATCCTAAAATTCTTCTCTGAAGCACAACATCGCTTTCCTTTTAAACACCTGATACCTATTTCAGCCTTAAAGAGAACCAACCTGGATGAACTCGAAAGTCTGGTTATAGCCTTGTTGCCTGAAAGCGACCTGATCTATCCAGAAAATCAAATTACCGATCGCCCCGAACGCTTTCTAGCCGCTGAAATTATCCGGGAAAAATTAACCCGTCGCTTAGGTGAAGAATTGCCTTATGCACTTACCGTTGAAATGGAGCGCTACGAAGAACATCCCACTATCACTAAGATATATGCCATAGTCTGGGTAGAACGCCTAGGTCAAAAAAACATTGTGATCGGTAAAGATGGTGAGATGTTAAAAAAAGTGGGTACCGATGCCCGCATTGATATAGAAAAGCTCATTGGTCAAAAAGTGTATCTACAAGTGTGGGTTAAAGTTAAAAAGAATTGGTCTGATAACGAACGGGCTATGCAAAGCTTGGGGTTTAATGACGGATAATCTCGTCTATTTACAACCTGCTTTTATTCTTAAGCAACGTCAATACCGAGAAACAAGTCTTATTATTGACGTATTGACCCAAGATTTTGGTAGAATTCCTGTATTAGCTAAAGGGGTAAGAAAAGCTAAATCTAAAACAGCAGGCGTCTTGCAGCCCTTTATCCCGTTAACGCTCTCTTATTTTGGTAAAACAGAACTTAAAACCTTAACACATGTTGAAGTAATAGATTCTTATACCAAATTACAGGGAACAGCTCTTTACTGTGGCTTTTATGTTAATGAGTTAGTCAGTTGTTTTTTACATCAGCACGACCCTCATCCTGAGGTATTTAGACATTATAAGAACTGCATATCAAACCTTTTAGATACTACAAACATTGAAGCAGCCTTACGTATTTTTGAACTGGATCTGATAGAAGCAGTTGGCTATGGCTTACAATTAGATTATGATTTGTACCATAATAAAGCCATATCGCCATTAGCCCATTATCATTTTGATATAGAGCAAGGCCCCATTGAAGCAACTGACGGTATTGTCTCGGGCAAAACGTTACTGGCAATAAAATCCAGGAGTCTTATAGATTCAGAGACACTGTATGAAACCAAAATACTGATGAGAAAAGTCATCGCCACCTTTTTAAACGGCAAACCACTTAAGAGTAGAACTGTGCTTAGCCATATTATGCATCACTTAGAGAAATGAAAAAATCACCAATATTATTAGGCGTCAACATTGATCACGTCGCCACCTTAAGACAAGCAAGGGGCACGCGCTACCCTGATCCCATCCAGGCAGCACTGGTTGCAGAACAGGCAGGAGCGGATGGCATTACTGCGCATTTACGGGAAGACCGTCGGCATATTCAGGACAGAGATATTTTCTTACTCAAAGATATTCTGCATACGCGACTTAATATGGAAATGGCTGTCACCGATGAAATGATCAATCTAGCGGTTAAAATACAACCTTACGCCTGTTGTCTGGTTCCTGAAAAACGGGAAGAATTAACCACGGAAGGCGGCCTGGATATCGTTGGCAACCTCAATCGTATGGAATGGGCGTGTGACACCCTAAAGGGGGCGGGTATTGAAGTCTCCCTGTTTATTGACCCTGATAGAAATCAAATAGATGCCGCTGTAAAAGCAGGTGCTCCTATTGTAGAGTTACACACCGGTTGTTATGCGGAAGCGATAACCCTAGAACAGAAAAATCAAGAGCTTTTACGCATAAAACAGGCCGCACGCTACGCACATAGCGCAGGCTTACAAGTCAATGCCGGGCATGGCTTACACTTTCATAACGTTGAAGAAATCTGTGCCTTACCTGAAATAGTTGAGCTTAATATTGGTCATTCAATCATTGCTCAAGCTTTATTTTCAGGCTTAGCCCAGACCGTAAAAGAATTAAAACAGCTTATGAAACAGGCTCGCTCAGACGCCTAGAACTACTTTTCCGGGGTTGTAAACCCGTGCTTTTGCATCCGGTACAACAAGGTATCACGAGTCAGCCCCAACAGTTTTGCGGACTTACTGCGATTGCCTTTTGTTCTACTGAGAGCCTGATGAATTAAATTAGCTTCTAGCGATTCCAACTCTATGCCATTCTCGGGTAAAGTAAATATTTCAGGCTTAAACATCGTTGCATGAGTAACAAAGTGCCCTGGTAGATTCTCGGGTTCAATGATTTTACCTGCCAACAGGATACTTAGTCTTTCACATAAGTTACGTAATTCTCGAATATTACCCGGCCAGGGATAATCCTTGAGTATTCTCAGCGCCGCCTTACTAAACTTTGGCGGCTCGATTGAGTGATTATCAGCAATTATCGTTAAAAAATGGGTAATAAGATGCTCTATATCCTCAGTACGTTTAGATAAAGGTGGAAGTTCTAAAGGCACAACATCCAGACGATAATACAAATCTCGCCTAAACTCACCCACAGCCACTTGCTTGCTTAAATCTGAGTTAGTCGCTGCAATAATACGCACATCAACGTTATAAGGCTTAACATCACCTATAGCAAGACATTCTCCAGACTCCAGGAAACGTAACAGTTTTGCCTGAATCGAAAGAGGCAGCGAATTAATTTCGTCAAGAAAGACTGTTCCCCCATCAGCCGCCTGAAAAAGGCCTTGTGTATTGGATGTAGCGCCTGTGAACGAGCCTTTTTTGTGACCAAACAATTCAGATTCGATTAAATTTTCTGGCAACGCCGCACAATTGATAGTGATGAATGACTTATCAGCTCGTGTACTCTCCTTTTGAATGGCATTAGCAAAGACTTCCTTTCCTGTCCCTGTCTCACCTTTTAGTAAAACTGTTACGTCAGTAGCGGCTACCATTTTAGCGCTACGAATTAAAGAGTCTAAGGAGGGCGAATGACCAATGATTGACTTAAAATGTCCCATAGTATCTATTTAATGTGTTGCTGCATGTGCTGTAATCGCCATTGGGTTTAGCCAGGGAAAGGCGGCCAATAGCGCAAGAACAATCATAAATAACCCAATGGCTTGCTTAAAACGTTGCATCTTTGATAACCGCGTCAATACTTGGGTCATTATACCTACACCCATAACTGCAGGTAAAGTACCCAATCCAAAAGCCAGCATCGTTAAAGTGCTTTGACTAATATCACCTGCAGTAGCGGCTAATGCCAAGGCAGCATAAACCAGTCCGCAAGGTAACCATCCCCAGACCAGGCCAAAAAGATAAGCCTGCTGGTGATTTTTTACCGGAATTAGCTTTCTCCCATAGGGCTCTATTTTCTTCCAGATCAATATCCCCGCTTTTTCGATATAAGCAAATCGTGCGAACCATCCGGCAATATAAAATCCGGCACCCATCATGACAGCAGCAGACAATATTTGTAAAACTCTATGTCCATGTGTCTCACCCAAATGCATCGTCAGTAATGCTTCAATGGTACCGACGAGTGCGCCCGCCATGGCGTAGCTGGTAATGCGCCCAAAGTTATAATTAAATACGAAAGGTAAAAGCAGTTTTTTGTTGTTACGTATTCCAGGACTAAGACTGAATGTTAATGTGCCAATAATGGAGCCACACATTCCTATACAGTGCATGCTACTGAATAATCCCATCAAAAATGCGACTATAAAGGAAGAGCCAAAAGCGGGGTCAAATACCATAAATACAAAATTAAAGATTAAGGTTTAAAAACCGAGAAAGAATCTGTTCCTGAATCTTCTCAGCCATGGCTTTGCGGTCTTCGGCATCACGAATTGGGCGACCGACGACAATATAATCTGCACCATTTTCAAAGGCCTTTTCTACACTTACCACTCGTTTCTGGTCATCTTCTTCACGATTATCAACCGGTCTGATACCCGGTGTAATCACCAATAACTTATGCCCCAACTCTTCTCTTAGCATGGACACCTCAAGACCTGACGAAACAATGCCGTCACAGCCTATTTGCAGAGCACGTTTAGCACGTGACAAGACCAACTCCCGGACATCACACTTAAAGCCTAAATCATCCAGATCTCCTCTATCCAAACTGGTTAATGCGGTTACCGCTAATACTTTAAGATCGCCTTTAGATTTTGCTGCCGCTTCCATAATGGCATCATTACCATGAATAGTCGCCAGATCAACACCTTTACTACTCAGCGCTTTAATTGCTCGACCCACGGTTTCTGGCACATCAAAAAACTTAAGATCAACAAACACTTTTTTGTTATGTTGTTTAAGCCACTCAATAAATCCAAAATAATCGCCTGACATGAATAATTCCATGCCGACTTTATAAAAAATAACCGAATCGCCTAACTCTTCAACCAAGGCTTGAGCTTCGGGAATGCCTGACACATCCAAAGCCATGATTAAACGTTCACGGACTGGAATTTCTTTAGTTGATATGAATGACATAAGCACGACAGGAAATAAAAAAGAAAAGATAAATATAGTATATATTACTGGAACTGACTTTGGCTGTGAACATTAATATTACCAATCCGACAAAATACTAGGCTTATGCACTCAACTTTAATTCAAATGTCGCTGCTTATGGCGTGCGGAATAGGCTGGAGAATCTTTAAACCCGGTGGTCTAAGTGCTGAATACACACGTCATGTACTGACTTCTTTTGTTTATTATCTTCTATTACCTGCGATGGTTCTGGAAGTTTTATGGACATCAGAATTAGGCAAGCGTGCATTTAATTTTATGCTCTTGGGCTTTAGTACCATCCTGCTAGGTATGCTGGCAACGTGGCTCGTCGGGCACTTGTTTAGGTTTGAAAATAAACGCTTGGGTGCCATTATATTGGCCGCTGTACCCAATGTGACTTATTTGGGATTACCCGTCCTGGAACAAACTTTTGGACACTGGGCACGCTCAGTAGCTATTCAGATAGACTTATTTTCTGCGGCACCGATTGTCTTTACCTTGGGTATTATGGTAGCACGACATTACGGCGAGGGGTTTAGTGGTGGATACCAATCGCCATTATCATTTCTTAATGCCCCACCTTTTTGGGCGGCTGCCACCGCCGTGCTGTTAGGGTGCTGATTTTGACTAATGTGTATTTCTGATATACTGGTTTATAAAATCAAACACAGGTAACTCAATGAAAGCAGAACTTATAGCGCACGATGGCGAAGAACTGACCCTACAAGTGAAAGTAAAAATTACGGGCAGTCT
>CAIMEB010000025.1 GCA_903839855.1 uncultured Methylococcaceae bacterium | reverse complement strand
GGTAACGGTAACCCTGTAAGTGCCGCCAAACATCACTTTTTCGTAAAATGACAATGGAGAATAAAAAAACTTCGCGCTCAATAAATAGCTGAATCCCATGCCTGTCGTGGCTTGTAGCTTTTCCGTTCAGATACTATATAGTACTTTTATTAAGGGAATACTACGTATTTAAAAGTTCGCCATTTGAATGCCCTCTTCACGATACCTAAGGCATAGAAGAGGGCGTTAAAACTCAGAGAATGTTTTTTTAAATCAGAACAGCTCAGGATTTAACTTTAGCCTCCTCTTTACCATACAACGAGTAAGCGCCAAAACGCATTTGATGGGCTCTTCCCAACTTCTCCTTCGTAAAGTCAATTGAGAATTTCTCAGTCAGCTTACTACCATCCCAGTTATAAGCTTTGAAGAACTGCTCATTATCAGCGCCTTTTTTATCCCAGTTAGCCAAGAGTGAAGAGGTGTAATACAATCTTTTACCATCCCAACTGGACGAGACCATGTTAACTTGAGCACCGATTTTTTGTTCAAACACTTGTTTGGGATGAAACGGATCACTGATATCAAAGCGGCGAGTCTTACCATCCATAAACGTGTTGACCCATAAGGTTTTGTCATCACTAGAGATAGAGATATCGACAGGTAATGGAATTTTGGCAGGTTCACCAATGTCGGCAACATCCTTTGCTTGCCATTCGTTTTTGTCATCTTGATAAATCAGCCAGATTTTTGAAGTCAGTGCAGAACTGGTAAAGCAATAGTTATGCTTTTCATCCAACGCGCAACGAATTTCTAGGGGTGCTCCTGGTACATCAAAGACTTTTTTAGGTTGACGTGTATTCAAGTCCCATTGCACGATCGTGTTACCAAAACGTTTCATGGCTTCGGGATCGCCTAACATCTTGCCGAAATCCATCATGTAATTAGACCAGCCGGTAAATGAAGACGTCAGCATTACGTTTTTACGGGGTAATACTCTGACATCGTAGTTATAACCGTCGGCATATTTTCCAGATTTAATGGCGCCTTCCAAGTTACTGTCAGTGGGTAGCCAATAGGTAGCGATATAATTGCCTGCGTTACTGTATTCAACCAGAGCCGTGCGTCCACCATGGTCTTTATTATTGGATAAACCAGTGATAATCATGCGCCCAGGTAAGGCATATAGGCTGTGTGGCCCTACTACACCGCCACTTTTAGCAACGAAGTCAGTAATGGTTTTGGTCAATGCGGGCTTGGCTGGATCAGTTGCTACATCGAAGATGAATATCTTGTTGGTATCCAGTCCACCGGCCCATAGAAATTTACGATCATCGGTAAAGTCCGAATGGTGCGCTTCATTACGACCGCCTACTGACAGGCTACCGATAACTTTGCCGTATTTAGCGGACTTAGGATTAACATCAACCGTAACCAGTTTATCCTGTTCATCGCCAATACCTTCTGCGCCTAAAGTCCAAATGTAAACAAAATCTTCCTGACCGGTAATTTTTGCTGCGTACGGTGATGTACAGGTTTCATCCGCACTGACCGAAAGGCTAGCAAAGCTTAATAAAAAAGCCGCACTAAGCGTAGTTAGTTTAAAATTCATTGTTCTTCCCCTTAAATATTATTGTAATTATGTTGCTATAAATGACCAGTGGTCTTTATTATTCAGTTAGAAAAAGACCATAAAACAGCCTTTTTACTACAAGGAAGGATATTCCCGCCTATTTAAATATTCAACTAAGTGAGTTACTTAGTCAACTGA
This sequence comes from uncultured Methylococcaceae bacterium, assembly GCA_903839855.1. Classification (GTDB taxonomy): domain Bacteria; phylum Pseudomonadota; class Gammaproteobacteria; order Methylococcales; family Methylomonadaceae; genus Methylobacter_C. Next base: position 33,893 of record CAIMEB010000025.1, on the reverse strand, counting down.
TGCTTTGAAATAATTATCCGGCAAATCTTTCCAGTCAAGATAAAGTGGCAGTATTTTGATATCCTGATATTATAAAACCTTATCCCAATATTAACGGTCAGATAGCGAAGATAACCTAAATGTGCAATTTTAAAACTGTATTGCCTAGTTTCATCGCTCTGCTTTTTGTAGGGCAGGCTTTTACAGAAACCGCTGAATTACAACAAAGACTATCAAATCATAGAAAAACTTGATTTTGAAACCTATTCAAATACTGAAGCCAAGTGACTTTAATGCTTAAAAACCTATTCGTCAGACTGGCTGTTGCAGGCAGTGTAGGCTCTATTTTTTCGGTTTGCACTTTAGGAGGATATATAGCTTATGAACAAAATATCGCTGCAAAACAAGCTATTTATAAAGAAGCTGATTTGATTACTAACGGACTTGCAAAAAGTCTTGCGCCCTATTTTGTCGTCAAAGATTACGCTAATATTGATCAGACTGTTGCTCAATTCACCCACTTTCCCAATCTGGATGGCTTACTAGTTGCCACCGTCAACGGTAAAACGATTGTGGAAGCCAACTTGGATACTGAAAGCAACAACTGGCGTTTTTCTCATTTTACCGTCCAAAACAATACTCTACCGAAAAATGCACACTCGACTATAGAAAATGAACACATTATTACCTGGTTACCGGTTACCATTGGTCATTCTCAACTTGGCTGGATACGCAGTCGTATTACTTTAGATCATATCTTGTCGAATCAAATCCAGATTCGTAATAGAACACTTTTCGTTGCGCTACTTTCTTTGATTTTGTCCAGTCTGGTCTTACTACTTTGTTTAAAAAATCCGCTCCGACAAATTAAACGAGCGACAGACTTTGCTAAAACACTGCCACATAATTATGGACAATCTTTGCAACAAACTCCATCAGTAAACGAAATATATCTACTAATTGCTGCACTCAATCAAACGTCAGCCATACTGTTAAAACAGGATCAGGAATTAAGACTTTTAAACGAAAATCTAAATCTAACGTTACAAGCTATTCCTGATTTGCTTTTTGAACTGGATACACAAAGCAGCATTATTAATATATGGCGTAATAATCAGAATCAAACGTTTCTACACAGCAAACATCTTATTGGTCACTGTTTTACTGAAACGCTAGTAGCCAAATCGGTTGAGCTTTTTAATAATGCCCTAACAGAAGCGAAACAAATCGGTATTTCGAGAAACCATGTTATTCAAACCAAAACCTATTACGGTAATGGCTGGTTTGAACTGTCAATCTCTTATAAACCCACAACGGATCCCTTAAAATCACGTTTTTTTGTTATTCCACACAATATTACGGAACGTATTGAGTCAGAACAAAAACTCCGTATCGCTGCGACCGTGTTCAATTCTCAAGAAGGGATGTTAGTCGCGGATGCTGATAATATCATTCTTAGTGTAAATCCAACCTTTAGCATTATTAGTGGTTACAGTATCGATGAAATGGTGGGACAATCTCCACGTTTGCTCCAATCAGAAAAACATGATGCCCGTTTTTATAAGTTAATCTGGAAATCGATTCTTAAGAATGATCATTGGGAAGGTGAAATATGGAATCGACATAAAAATGGTGAGGTTTATTCTGTTCATACGACTATTACAGCGGTAAAAAATAGTTCTGGAATAATCACCAATTATGTTTATACCATGATTGATATGACCGCCAGCCAGCAAGCTCGTGAAGAGATTGAACGACTTGCCTTTTATGATCCACTGACAGATTTGCCTAACCGAAGACTTTTGCTAGTCCGCTTAAGATCAGCCTTAATCTCAAGTCAACGCACAGGCTTAAGAGGAGCGATCATATTTATTGACCTAGATAATTTTAAAACTCTAAACGATACCTTAGGTCATGATATTGGTGATATCCTTTTAATACAGGTTGCACGTCGCTTAGAAGACTGTTTACGCGAATGTGATACTAAAGCTCGATTAGGTGGTGATGAATTCGTTGTTTTATTAGAAAATCTGAATGCTAATCGCCTACAAGCCTTAAAACAGACTGAGCTTATTAGCCACAAGATTTTAACAGCACTAGCACAGCCTTATGCGCTTAATAATTATACCTATCGAACGACACCCAGCATCGGCGTTACCCTCTTTGAAGGCAATCAGTTTTCTTCTGATGAGTTATTAAAACAAGCTGATATAGCTATGTATCAAGCCAAAACAGAGGGACGTAACACGCTGTGTTTTTTTGATCCCAATATGCAAGACCGCATAAATACACGAGTCGGATTAGAAAACGACTTGCATATTGCCATAGCAGAAAATCAGTTCAGTTTATATTACCAACCTCAGGTTATTCACAATCAAACGATTAATCAGGCCGAAGTATTGATACGCTGGCATCACCCAGAGCGAGGCATCATCTCTCCTCTTGAATTTATTCCATTATCAGAAGAAACGGGCTTAATCCTGAAAATAGGACAATGGGTACTTGAAGCGGCTTGCCAACAAATTAAAAACTGGGAAAATCATAAAAAAGCCCAAGTGATACAGTTAGCTGTCAACATTAGTATTCTGCAATTTCGTCAACCCAATTTTGTAGAAGACATACATGAGTTGTTACAACGCATACCGATTAATCCAAATTTACTTAAATTAGAACTCACTGAAAGCCTAGTCATTAATGACATTAACGATACGCTCAACAAAATGCATGCCTTGAGAGCGATGGGCGTACGTTTCTCTATGGATGATTTTGGAACCGGTTATTCTTCACTCTCCAGTCTTAAAAAACTACCGTTTGATCAAATCAAAATTGATCAAAGTTTTGTACGTGATATTTTAACAGGTGCAGATGACGTTATTATTGTGCAAACCATTATATCCATGGCTAAAAATATCGGGATAGAAGTCGTTGCGGAAGGTGTGGAAACCGAAGAACAACGCCAATTATTAGCCGAACTGGGGTGTCAGCTTTGCCAAGGCTACCTTTATAGCAAACCGTTGCCAATTAGGGCCTTTGAGGACTTTTTAAAGCACTATTAATTTCCACCTTCCGCAACAAATGCTTAAAACTTATTTGTCACAATGAAAGTGATTTTTATAATCTTCCATTGACCGTCTAATCACTTCATGGGCTTCTTCTCGACCATAAACATGCGTTATTTCACAAACACTCTTTTCACTAGGAAGATGTTTATAGGTTAAAAAATAATGCTTCAGACGATTAATATAAGACTCTGGGCAATCTAAGACATCATTCCATTGCCGATAAAACTCATCCCCTTTCATCACCGCAATAATTTTATCATCCGCCTCACCACCATCCAGTAACCGAAACCCGCCAATAGGAATCGCCTGTAACAAAATATCGCCATGCGTCACACTGCGTTCACTCAGCACACAAATATCTAAGGGGTCACCATCCCCTTTAGGCACATCTTTACCTGATTTTAAAGATGCGTACTCTGCAATTTTTTCAGCACAATACGTTTGTGGAATAAAACCGTATAGCGTTGGAATCATATTAGAAAACTTTTGTGGCCGATCAATTTTAAGATAACCACTATCCTTATCGATCTCGTACTTAACGGTATCGGATGGAACAATTTCAATAAATGCAGTCACAATAGTCGGTGCATTCTCACCCGCGTTAATACCATGCCAAGGATGAGCTTTATGTTGTATATTCATGTATTTTAAAGTTATGTTTGATAAGAAAAAGGGGGATAAAAGCCTTTATAAACGATCCATAGTTTAAATAGAGATAGGCGCTTTAATGTGCTCGTGGGCTCGATAATTGTTTATTTCAAAGTTTTCAAGCTTATAATCAAAGATTGAAGCAGGCTTGGATTTGATGTGTAAAGTCGGCAACGAATAGGGTTCGCGTTTTAATTGTAAATGCGCCTGTTCCTGATGATTAAGATATAAATGCACATCGCCACCTGTCCATATCAAATCACCGACGGCTAAATCGGTCTGCTGTGCAACTATATGTGTCAATAATGCATAACTGGCTATGTTAAACGGCACGCCTAAAAACGTGTCGCAGCTACGCTGATAGAGTTGACAGGATAGCTTTCCATTCGCTACATAAAACTGAAAGAAAGCGTGGCAAGGGGCTAATGCCATCTTACCCAATTTAACATTTTCCTGTGGACTAATCGTCTCATCAGGTAAATCCGCCACATTCCAGGCAGAAACAATCATACGCCGACTATTGGGCGTTGTTTTAAGTTGCTCAATAATCTGTTTGATTTGATCTATACTTCGACCATCGGGTGTTGACCATGATCTCCACTGATGTCCATACACAGGGCCTAACTCGCCTTGCTCATCTGCCCATTCATTCCAGATATTAACCTGATGCTCATGCAAATAAGCCAGATTGGTTTCACCTTTTAAAAACCATAATAATTCATGAATGATCGATTTCAAATGAATTTTCTTGGTTGTTACCAGCGGAAACCCCTGGGTTAAATCAAAGCGCATCTGATGACCAAAAATTGATAGGGTTCCACTCCCCGTTCTATCGCCTTTTAAAGTCCCTTCTGTGAGAATTTTATCGAGTAAATCTAAATATTGCTGCATGATATATGTGATTGTTTCTTACTGAGCCAAGTCTTTTTTATTCGCAAAATAAACCAATCCAGCCCCAATAATAATCATGGGGGTTGATAGTATTTGTCCCATAGTCACCCAATCTAACGCGATAAATCCTAACTGCGCATCAGGCATTCTAAAAAACTCAACAAAGAACCGGAAACAACCATAAAAAAATAAAGCCATACCAGTCGCCGCCATTGTCGACCTGGGTTTACTTGAATAGATCCAGAGTATAACAAACAGCACAATTCCTTCTAAGAAAGCCTCATACAATTGGGAAGGATGTCGCGCAATCGGGCCTCCATTCGGAAACACCATTGCCCAAGGCACGTCGGTCGTTCTACCCCATAACTCTGAATTAATAAAGTTACCTATACGTCCAGCACCTAAACCAATCGGGGCTAATGGCGCAATAATATCGGTCAATTGGAACATCGAGCATTGTTGTTTTTTTGAAAAAAACCACATAGCAACAAATACACCCAGCATCCCGCCATGAAAAGACATGCCACCCTGCCATATTTTAAACAGGATAATAGGGTTGCTTAAAAATTCACTGAAGTTATAGAACAGAATATAACCAATTCTTCCTCCTAAAATAACGCCCATCGCACCGTAAGTCACTAAATCTTCAATCGCCTCTGGCTTAATAGGTGACCAGGACGATTGAGCGCGTCGTTGCCCTAAAAACCAGACCGCAGCAAATCCGATGATATACATCAAGCCATACCAGTGAACTTTAACTGGCCCTAAACTTAAAGCAACCGGGTCAATTTGGGGGTAAGTTAGCATAATTGTCAGCGTTAATTTAAGAGTTGTTATAGGATTATTATTTTCAGCAGGTTATCATAATATATGAAAGATGAATTTGTTTCAAAATATCGCACAAAATGACAATAATGCAGGCTAACTCATAACCTTATGCCAAATTGACTCAACTTGTTCACTTAAACCCGCTACTTCAGTATCGTTAATTATAACATTTTTACCCTGCAACATTCGCTTATGCCCCACATCACGATAAGCACAATAAGCAGCTATCAGCGTGTTAGCAACCTCTTTAGAAATAAAACCATCCTCCTGTAAACCTTCAAGCAAATTCACATTATCCGTATAGGTGGTTAGGGCCGGATTTTCTGCGGCTCTTGCTAAAATGCCAAATTGCACCATAAATTCAATATCCGTAATCCCACCTTTGCTGTGTTTCAAGTCAAATTGATGCACTTGTTTAGTCGCCAAGGCATCACGCATTTTTTCACGCATCGCCCGCACAGCTTCCTTCAAATGTACCAACTCTCGGGGTAAACTTAAAATACGTCGGCGAATCTGCTCATAAGCATCTTTTAAATGCAAGTCACCTGCGATAAAACGCCCTCTTACTAAGGCTTGATGCTCCCATGTCCACGCCTCATTTTGTAAATAGGCCTCGTAAGTGTTTATTTGAGTTACCAATAAACCCGAATCACCATTAGGACGTAAGCGCATATCAATCTCATAAAGCACGCCTGACAATAGCCGGGTATCCAGAATATGCCGAATCTTTAAGCCTAAGCGTCCATAAAATTGGGTACAAACAATAGGCTTCTCTCCATCCGTTAAGGCATTACCGTCTGCGCAGTCATACAGAAACACCAAATCCAGGTCGGAGCCATAAGCCAGTTCTATCCCGCCCAACTTTCCAAACCCCAATACGGCAAATCCCGAACAGTGTCGATCACTACCCGGCGGAAAACCGTGCTTTTCAGTGAGCATTAACCAGGCACGCTCAATCACTTGAGCTACAACGCTTTCAGCAATGTAAGTCAAATAATCGCTCACTACCATCACTGAAATTACCCCCATAATATCCGCTGCGGCTACCTTTAACACATTGATGTGCTTAAACTGTCGCAAGGTTATCATCAATTGCTCAAGGTCTTGAACCGCTATGGGCTTTAGTAAGTCGGCTAATTGCTTATCCAAGGCCTCTTTTCTGAGCGGCTCATACAAAGAACGAACATCCAGCAACTCATCAAACAGCACCGGGTACAATGCTAAATAATCACATAACCAAACACTGGCCGATACTAGCCTTAACAATTGCGCCAAAGCATCTGGGTTTTCTGCCAATAAAGCCAGATAAACATTTCTGCCCGCTATCGCTTCAAATAACTCTAACAGACGTTTTAATGTGATATCAGGATTATCAACCTGTTGTAAAGCAACTAGCAAGGGCGGCATCAAGCGATCAAGCACCTGCGCCCCTTTATTGGTTAAGCGCCTGATGGAGGCTGCATGTTTAAAATGCTTAATTGCCTGTAGACTATCCGTGGGCTGCCGAAACCCTAAACTACTTAAGTTTTCTAGTAATTCTGCCTCATCAACAACGCCCGTCCAAATCTGTAAACTGCGTTGATCTTTTATTGCTTGCCTGGAAACCGAAAAGACTTGATCAAATACAGCATGAACAGCTATTCTGACAAGCTCCAATTGTGCTTTAAAGCTGACCCAGTCAGGATAGTCCAAGGAATAAGCAAGACGCTGTTGCTGCTCTGGATTAGTGGGTAAATCATGGGTCTGCTGATCCCTATATTCTTGGATATGATTCTCAACGCGCCTTAGAAAACAATAGGAGTGCTTTAATTGTTCGGCATCTGTTTTTGTTAATAAACCTAATTCTCCGAGGCGGTGAAGCACTTCAAGAATAGGGCGTACCTGCAAGGTTTTTTCATTACCACCACGGATCAATTGAAAGACCTGACCAATAAATTCACATTCTCGAATACCGCCAAGTCCTAGCTTGACATTATCCATGCGGTCTTTACGTTTCAGCTCTTGAGTAATTTGCATTTTCAGGGAACGCAATTCTTCAAACGCCCCATAGTCCAGATAGCGTCGATAAACGAAGGCTTTTAACATAGCCATTAACTGACTACCGGTATTAAAGTCACCGGCAACCTGCCGTGCTTTAATCATTGCATACCGTTCCCATTCTCGCGCCTGAGTTTGATAATAATTTTCCATGCCATCAAAGCTCATGATAACAGGGCCACTATCACCAAAAGGCCGTAAGCGTATGTCGGTACGAAACACAAAACCATCCAGGGTTATTTCATCAAGGACTTTAACCAGACGCTGACACAGCTGGGTAAAAAACTCGCTATAACTGGTTTCTTTTTTATTCGGTAAAACGCCGTTTTCTGCGTAAGCAAATATCAGATCAATATCAGACGAATAATTAAGCTCGTAGGCGCCAAGTTTTCCCATACCTAGCACAACGATTTGCTGTGCACTGCCACTAGCTAACAAAGGTGTGCCTCGCTTTTTACATGCGTCACTGTAAAGGGTGGCAAGCGCATATTGAATGCAGGCATCCGCTAACCACGAGACCTCGGCTAAAGTTTCGGATAGGGGCGCCCATCCTGCCAAATCCCGCCAGGCAATTCTTATCATTTCACGCCGACGAAAATGCCGTAATAGTTGCATTAACTGATCTTCACCGGTGATGGTGGCTTTTATTAATTGATCGGTATAACGACGCTCTTCATAACGGACTAATAAATCACCACTCGATACTAAATCAAGTAATATTTCAGGCTGTCGAATACAGCTTTCAGCAACGAATAAGCTTGAACTCCAAACCTTTACAAGTGATGAAGTTATCTCTGGTGTTGAGTGAAAAACCAAGTTTGAGGCTACTCGCTTCTCTTCCCATTGTTCTAAGAGAACCATTAAAGAGGAGCGTAGATTCTCCGGCAAATTTTGGAGTTCGGATGTTAGCTTGTCAATAATACACATAGATGGACATAGCGACAATCAAAGTAGAAAATCATCCTTAACGTAAAGTATTTGACCTAACAAGCCACAGATATTCCGTCCAGAAAGCTCCGCCGCCTAATGAGTTGAACCCGTTGCTGAATGATTTCAATTACAGCGCCCCAAGACACCGCAAAGCTGCTCAAACGACCTTAGCATTTTGTCTTGTAATAATTGTCTGCCCACCAAGTGCTTGAGTGTGCTTCCTGTTCCTGTTACTTGGTCAGTGAAGCTACGCACCTGCTGAAAAACGACGGTACCCTCACGATACGGTAAGCTACCTGTTATCCATTGGCTGGAATTATAAGAGTGTGGCACATAGTATTCACGTGTTAACACTAATAAGCCCCCATTCCAATCCATCGTTATGTTGTGCCTGAGGATAATTGCACTGCGTCCTTCTACGTTTTTTTCTACCAAGGGAAATTCTTCACTGGCACCCACTGGTAAAGATTTAGGATAGTCCAACCACTCTTTGAGTAAGCCTGAAGAGAGTCGCGACAAAATATCACTTTCACTCGCCGACTGGCGTAACTCTAGAGAGGGCTTTGATTCTGCGCCATGTTTACGCATGTAGGGCGCTATTGCATTGATACCTTCACGTCGATAAGCTTCATGACGCTGTAAAAGAATCTCCCGAAAATATTCACTGGCGGCATCTTCGATCGCTCTTTGAGGGGTTCTCTTAAGTGCGTGCTTGAAGGCTTTAAGCTTTTCGAACTCATGACTGGATAAGTTAAATTCCTCTCCTGGTTCAGCCTCTAATAACCCCAGCGCTTCTTCTTTTGAGAGCGACACCGACTTAACAGCTCCTTGCCCAGGATGTTCTGCCAAAACTCCGTGAGCAAGAACGTCAATGTCTAATATGTCAGGCTCTTGCAGCCGTAACTTTTCCACAACCTTTTCTAAAGGCACTGGAAAATACCAGATCAGACCCACAGCCAGCTCGTCGCTGCTACCTTCTTTTAAATCATAGACGATAGGCTGACCTTTATCCAATTCGGTAAGTTGGGATTTGTCAATGCCTAATAAGCTCTCAATGTCTAGCAGCGCAGCAAAAGCAGATGTTTCAAAAAAGATAAAAAGGATGCAAAGCAACCAGGATAATATGACTTGTTTCCGTTTCCGTGGCATCAAACTACTGCTTTTCACGATTCGCCCACATCGCTTGTATCTCTAGTATCTGCGGCAAAATAGACATAAATTGTTCAACCAATCGTCGTTCAAAATGGCTGCCTGCACCGTCCTGAATTATTTCCAGAGCCTGTGCTAAGGACCACGCACCCTTGTACGGTCTTTTCATCGTTAGCGCATCAAATACATCCGCTAAAGCCACAATGCGGGCTGATTCAGGAATCAACTCACCCGCTAAACCATCAGGGTATCCGCTGCCATCCCAGCGCTCATGATGACGCAAGGCAATTTCAGCCGCTATTTGAAATACGGGTGCCTTACTCTTGGAAAGTATGTCATATCCAATGACTGAATGGGTTTTCATCACTTCCCATTCCGCTGCGTCAAACTTACCGGGTTTCTTAAGAATTAAATCTGGAATACCAATTTTACCGGTATCATGCATCGGAGCGGCTAGTTCAATTTGTTTACAATCGTCAGTAGACCAGCCACTGGCTTTTGCCAGAGCACTCGCATAAGCCGCCATGCGCCAGATATGCACGCCCGTGTCATTATCATTGTAATGTCCAGCCTCGCCCAGCATATAAATGGCATCATGATAACTCTCTTCCAAATGGCTTGCACGTACCAACGATAAATGTGTTTTTACTCGTGCACGCACAAGCGCCGGCGAGACAGGCTTAACAATGTAATCGACCCCACCAACCTCGAACCCACGCGCCTCATCACCTATCTCTGCTAATGCGCTGACAAAGATCACCGGAATATTCTCCGTTAGCGGGTCGGCCTTTAATTGACGACAGACTGTATAACCATCTATCTCAGGCATCTGGATATCCAGCAGAATTAAGGCAGGTCTATGTTTATGAACCGCCTTGAGTACATCTCTACTTTTACGAACAAAGATCAGTGGATAGGTATCCGACAAAATATGTTCCAGCACAGCAAGGTTTTGCGCTTCGTCATCGACTATCAGGATAGAGCCATTTGACATCTTCACGTTGCCATTAACAGATTGAGATCATTAGCCAGTGTTCGGATAACATTTTCACCCTCCCGAAAATCGAAATTCTCTACCGCCAAGTGCAGTGTCATCAGGTCTGTGACCGGTAATACTTTATCCAGCTCGGCCAGCGTCGGTCTAACAGCCGTCATACTATCGGTGTTCAATGCGTCGAGCATTCTGGCAAACAGCAGGGTAAGCTGTTCTGGAGCGACGCTGTTGAGCTGGAGATTTTTAGTATCAAGGGCTGGGGAGGTGTAAAACTCGATTGATTTCAACGCTATATTGAGAGCCGTCTGCAATCGTTTCAAGCTATCGGCTGAATCTGCGTTGACATGAAACGCATTTTCCACCTCACCCGCCAGTTCTGCGACCTGCTGAACACCCAAGCTACCCGCCGCTCCCTTCAATTTATGTGCAAAGGCTTCAGCTTTGCATTTTTCAGAGTGAGTTATTACTCGCACGCTATCGGCATAATCACGCACGAATTTACGCAGATATTGCTGATAAGCGGTGATATCTTTCCATAGATTGAGGGCATATCCGATAGCCAAACCGGGAAGGTCTGGATTTATGGGTGGAACCAAAGGATCAAGCACCGGACTCTCAGCGCGGGTATTCGCTAGTATTAGCTCAATAGCTGTGTCCACATCAATCGGTTTAGTGATGAAGTCGTTCATGCCCGCCTCACGAGCCAATTCTTTTTGCTCCACAAAGTCACCGGCAGTCAAAGCAAGCACCGGCAATTCGGCCAAGGCCGACACTCGTCGTATCTGGCGAGTAGCTTCATAGCCATCCATAACCGGCATTTGCACGTCCATAAGCACAATATCAATCTCTGATGGATGAGCTATCAACCAATCCACAGCTTGTTGACCATCATTAGCAAGTATGACGTGAGCACCTTCGCTAACGAAAAGGAGTTCTGTCAGCTCCCTGTTGATTTCACTATCATCAACGATCAGCATGCGTAATCCGGACAAAAGCTGCCTTGCAGCAACATATGTCAATACATTGTCATTTTTTCGATTTTGCATTGCGAAGCCAGCCGCGTTGTAGAAATTAGAGGAAGGAGTGCAGTGATCAAAAAAGCAAAACATTCAGACCCGATACATTCCCAAACGGCTAAGAGTAAACACATTGGTTAATTTAGTCAAGCTGTCGGAACATCGACATCGGAGTTATTTTGTAATCTCCTTTTCAAGCTCTTTTTTATTCTCCCCCTCAACCGATATGGCTGTTTCAGCAGTCTTTTTATCTTCAGCCGCCTTTTCTCTTTCTTTAGCCTTCTTCGCTAAAGCCGCTTTTTGATCTGCGGCCTTACTTGCAGCTATGCTCCCCGTATCGGATGCTGCCTTAACTAAGGTTGGAGATACCAATGCCAGCGACGAAACCAAACAAAGAGATATTGGCAACATCATTTTTTTTAATCTGATATACAAAATAATCACCCTTTTTTACCGTTAATGAAAATTATCCCAATCACCAAGAGATAAGATTGAAATACTAAAGAAAAGTATTAAAGAAAAATGCACCATAGTAGCAGATTAATGGGATATAAAGCTATAGAATTCACCATTCGCTATCTGAGACCGAGGAAAAATCAATCTAATTTTAATCGAAGCGCGGATTCAACTACTAAGTAGTACCTCAAACGAACTTTATTATAGTAGAAGATTGTCAGTATCAACAGTATAATCTTGTACAAAGCAGGCAATGCACACTTGAAAATCGTCCGAGCGGGTCTATTCGGTAAAAAGTTGGCTCAATTGCTCAGGTAAGCGCCGACGCCATAAAAATAATCTCCCCCAGCCCCCCTGTTTTTAAGAGTAGAATGAACCGACTAAACTTTAGTCGCTCATTGGAGACAATAAATAATGAAAAAAATGAATTTAGCGGCACTCTACTTAGTGTTAGCGGCTTTTGGTTCGGCTGTTTCTGCGGATGTTACCTTACAAAATAAAGAAGAAGTGCAAGGTACGTGGAAATTACAGTCAACCAAGAATTCTTTAACGGACAAACAAGCCATCGAAAGAGAAGATACCTGGGTCTTTAAAGATGGAAAAGTCACTATTTTACATATCCCCCGTGAAGGCACTTATTATGACCAACCCCCGGTTGCTTATGAAGTGGACGACGGAAAATTAAAAGTAGCCATTATTGGTAGCAGTCGCTTTGACCTTTTTACAGTGGTCGATTTAACCGATAAGGCGATGACCTTAAAAGGTAAATACGGCGGTTATAATTATTTCGTCAAAAAATAAACTTTAGTTTGATGCTTGCCCTTGGCATTACTTTTTTAAAGTAGTCCAAATCGTTATAATGTTTCCCAAGGGTGTTGATTAAATGTTTTAATCCACCCTTTCAACAATTCCTATCTTGCTTTGTCACCGTCACTCTATTGGGCTTTAATGTTTTACATGAGACAGTCATAATGTTAAACGTACTAAAATTTAACGCCAGAATCTGGTTCTTCTTAGGCTTCCTGGCTTGTACAGGTTTGTTAGGCATGGGCGCTTATTTTCAAATGGTTGAGGGTTTACAACCCTGTCCTTTATGTATTTCACAACGCCTGGCGATTCTCTTAACCGGCATTGTTTTTTTAATTGCAGCATTGCATAACCCTGGCCCAGTGGGTATCAAGCGTTATGCGCTGTTAGGAACGCTATCCGCTTTGTTAGGTGCGTCTATCTCAACCCGTCATGTGTGGCTACAACATTTACCCCCTGATAAAGTGCCCGAGTGTGGCCCTGAGTTGGCTTATATGTTCCAGTACTTTCCCTTATTTGATACGCTCAAACTGATGTTAACCGGTACGGGTGATTGTGCTAAAGTCGATTGGACTTTATTAGGTTTTAGTATGCCTGTCTGGACATTGTTGGCGTTCTTGATATTAGCAACCCTAAGCTTTTTACAACAATGGAACACAGGCAAATAGTCTTCTATAAATAATAGCTTAGACAGTTAACAAACAGGTTAGTCACAGAGTTATCCACAGGACTGTGGATAACTTATTTATCAAGTCTTTGCTCAACTTCGGGTGCCATTCTCATTGAAGTAGCCTTCACCGCAATCATACAAGCAAAGTTAAACCACTGAAAGTAAGTGCCAATCCTGCCAAAGCCGGCTCTTTCTAATAACTCGTAGTTTTCATCGAGGCGATAAGGGATTAACACATTCTCTAGGGCTTCACGTTTTCTTTGATTCTCGATGTCCGTGTAATGACTTTGTGATACTTTAAACTGTAGATAATGATCAATATACAAACGATTCAATACGGGGTCATTCACTAAAATCTTTTCAGACAATAAGATAATGCCACCAGGTTTAAGCGATTGATAAATAGCCTTAAGTAATTGTTCTCTACCGATAGGTCTGACGAATTGCAGCGTCCAGTTAAGAATGACAATATCGCAGGCAGGCAACGGCGGAAGATCACTGAGGTCAGCAGTAATGAGAGTGACTTTACCCGCATTGAGCTGTGAAGATAATTTCTCTCTGGCTTTATCCAGCATTGATTCTGAATTGTCATATCCTATAAATTGGGTACTGACAGGACATTTTGGATGCTGGGTTAAATACGCTAAAGAAGTGCCCGTAGAGCAGCCTAAGTCACAAACAATCCCACCGTCCTCAGGTAGAAAATCCATAATGAGATCCGACTGAATACGCTGAATCTCATTATAAAAAGGGACGCTCCTTGAAACCATGTTGTCAAAGACCTTAGCCACCTTCGCATCAAAAGCAAAGTCTTCTATGCGAGCGACTTGCTGAAATACTCTATCGTGTTCGGTCATAGCGTGTGCAGATTGATCGGGTAAAAACTAAGAATCATCAACCTGATCAGCCAATGCTGCTAATTGTTTAACAAGCGAATCCAATTGCTCTGTAGTTTCTGCTCTTACCGTGGCATGTGCTACTTTACGGCCTTTACGGGGCGACTTATCGTAAAGATGGACATGTACATTGGGAATAGTCAGGATTTCTTCAGTCGTTGGTACATTGCCAATAAAATTAACCATAGCCGCTTTACCCACAGCAGATGATGAACCTAAAGGTAAGTCGAGAATTGCACGTAAATGGTTTTCAAATTGACTGGTTTCTGCACCTTCAATAGTCCAGTGTCCCGAATTATGAACCCGAGGCGCAAACTCATTAGCAACAAGCTCTCCATCGACTTCAAATAATTCAAGTGCTAAGATGCCTACATAGTTCAATTCATTCATTAAGCGTGAAACATACGCTTCAGCTTGTTGTTGCATGGGATCATCTTCTCTGCAAGTTGCAATGCGAAGAATGCCACCACGATGAACGTTTTCTGAAAGAGGGTAAAAAACGATGGCGCCAGAAACACTCCGAGCCGCTACGATAGAGACCTCACGATTGAATGGCACAAAGCCTTCTAAAACGCCAGGCGCTCCGGCTAATTGTTCCCAGGCCGGTGCTAAATCTTCAGTTGATCTAACGAGTGATTGACCTTTGCCGTCATAGCCCATGGTGCAGCTTTTTAATATCGCAGGAAAACCAATGCCTGAGATGGCTTGTTCCAGGCTTTTAAGGTTATCTACGGAGGTGTAAGGCGCGGTAGGAATACCCAGGTCACGAAAATAAGCCTTTTCCACCAGGCGATCTTGCGCAACGGCTAAGGCTTTGGGCGCCGGATGAACTTGAGTATGTGACGCTAAAAATTCAGCGACATCAGCGGGTACATTTTCAAACTCATAGGTGACCACATCTGCACGCGCGGCAAGCTCAGCAAGTAACCGAGGATCACTGTAATCACCGTGTAAATGTTCGCCTAAAGGATTAGCGCAGGCATCAGCCGAAGGATCAAGAAAAACAAATTCCAGACCTAAGGGATAACCTGCCAATGCAATCATTCTGGCTAATTGTCCAGCACCGAGTATGCCAATTTTCATAAAACGTCCTCGCGAGGATCAGGATGTGCAAGTACGGCTTCCGTTTGTTCGTTTCTAAAGGTATTGAGGGCATTACGGTACTCTGGGTGTTTATTGCTGATAATCGCGGCGGCTAATAAGGCGGCATTGATAGCGCCTGCTTTACCTATAGCCAGTGTACCAACGGGAATACCGGCAGGCATTTGTACAATCGACAATAAAGAGTCCATGCCGTTAAGCGCTTTAGATTGTACCGGTACACCTAAGACCGGGAGCACTGTTTTTGCAGCCGTCATACCGGGTAAATGGGCTGCTCCACCGGCTCCTGCAATAATCACTTCCAAGCCTTTAGCTTCGGCTGTTTCAGCGTATTGAAAAAGTTTATCTGGGGTTCTGTGTGCAGAAACAACTTCAACGTGGTGAGGGATACCTAAACGTTCAAGTGTTTCCGTTGCAAAACGCATGGTTTCCCAATCAGAGGTTGAACCCATAATGATGCCAACCAGTGCTGTCATGTATTACTCCTTAAAAAATGCTGTCAGTACAATCTGGAAGATTTAAAAGTTGCGTAGTATCGCATAAATGACGGGATGATGTTTTCAATTATGACGTTTACACGTGGAAGATAACTAGAACTCCTCGTTATTAAGTGATAAAGTTATGCCCTTTTTATCAGTAACAATTTCAAGGTCTGATTGGCAAACCTTGGACTTTTTAACCTTTGCGATGCAGCTTATGAAAATACACAGCTTTACAAAAAATTTATTTCTTGCCGCTCTGACCAGTTCAATTTTTGCACTCTCTATTACGGGTTGTTCTGATGCGGAAAAAGAACAAAAAAAGATCCCTGCTACACCCGCTAAAACAGTCTTTAATCCTTTTGATCATTCTAAAGATGAACCCGTGACCGCCACTGAAAAGCATAAATTTCATGATGCCTTTGCTGCGCAATGCGTTACCAGGGAATTAAAGAATTCGGTTAACGTAGAAGAAGATAAGGTTCGTTTCACTAAATCCTGTGAATGCGTTACTACGTTTATGCTAAAAGATTTAACGGATGAAGAGGTCGAGAAATACCTTGATGAACATGAAAATCCACGTTCGTTACAAATCAAATTTAATAGTGCGGCATATCATTGCGCGCAGCAGCAACCGATAGATAAAGGCTTTAAAACCTATCAAGCACCTCAAGCACCTGAAGTTAAGAAGGAAGGATTCTTTAATAAACTTTTCTAGGATTTGATTTAAACATGTTTCAGCCCCCACTTTTATAGGATGTATAGGATGTGCTGAACTGAACTGAACTGAACTGCAGTGAAGCGCATCACCACTTTACAGCGATGCGCTTCATTATCGTTCAGCACATCCTATAGAGGGTATTTTATTTCTTGCGCGTTTTAAGCTAAGACAATGATTTTTTCAGCTAAGTCTTTGAGAATCTGTAACCCCCCTTTGATAACAACTTCTGGATTTGGGTGATTCATTTCTTTGGCTACTTGTTTTAAGCACGCCTCGGTATCCGCGTATGCTTGTTCCTGAATAATCTCCAGTAAGCGGTAAGTCATTGCTGTTATCTCAATAAAATTGACTTCATCTTCTGGATTTCGATAGACAATCAAAAAAGTAGGCTGTGCGGGTGCCTCTACAGGTAAAAACTCGGGGGCAATTTTATGGACGGGGTATTGATAAGCGAGAGGCCACGCTAATGGTGATAAGGTTAGTGTTTGACTAAGCAGGTTATCGAATTCGGATATCTGCGTGTTGACTTCATTTCTTGAGATAGATAGCGCCATTTCTACCCATTCGTAATGGGCAAGTTCCAGCATAAAAGGATAGTCTGTCGAGCTGTCACGTTCATTTTGTAGATAATCAAGAAATTCTTCTGGAATCTCAGAAAAATGCGGTGTTTGACAGGCGTGTTTTGCAAAGAAATCCTTCTCTAATACCAGCCATTCTGAATCACCGAGTATTTTTTTTAATACAGGAAAATTGCCGGATAGAAAGCTTTCAATATTATTAAAGAAGAGTTCTCTATACATCTTTATGCGCTGTTCTTTAACATCCGCAGGCGGCGGATTATTGTCAGGATCCCTGATATAAGCAGCGAATTCTGTTTGTTTGGCTTTAAAGTCAATCGGCTTAGGTGTTTTATGCATAGCGTTTTTCTTGTTGGGTTTGCAAGGCACGTTGCATGGTTCTAATGGTATTAACTTCTTTTAATAGTTCATCTATTGGCGGTAGATTAAAGTCTCGCTCTAATAAGGTAGGAAAAGCGCCATAGAGTTCGTAAGCTTTGCCTAAAAGCCACCATACGGGATCAACAATCTCAGCGCCGTGGGTATCGACCAAGAAATCATCAGCCACTGCGTAGTGCCCCGCAATGTGTGCATAGGCAATACGCTGAGCGGGGATGGCTTTTAAGAAATCCTCTGCGTCATACTGGTGATTAACGCTGTTGACGTAGATATTGTTAATATCAATGAGGATATTGCAGTCTGCTTCTTCGACGACGGCGTTAAAGAAATCTATTTCGGTCATTTCCTGACCGGGTGCTGCATAATAAGAGACATTTTCAACCGCTATCTTTTGTTCGAGAATGTCTTGAACACGCTTAATACGTTCAGCAACATGCCTGACAGCTTCTAAAGTAAAGGGAATCGGCATAAGATCATATAAATGCCCTTTTTTACTGGAGTAACTCAGGTGTTCACTGTAAAACTTGATGTTATGCTCAGCCATAAACTGCTTAACCTCACGGATGAATTTTTCATCCAGGGGGTCAGTGCTGCCCAGAGACAAGGATAAACCATGACAAACAAAATTAAAGCGTTCGGTCATCGCTTTAAATGCTTTGCCGTACTTACCACCGATGGTAATCCAGTTTTCCGGGGCGACTTCGTAAAAGCCGACTTCTTGAGGTTGTGTTTCGAGAAATAGGGTAAGAAGAGGTCTTCGTAGACCTAAGCCTGCCCCTTCAACTAAAAATGAGTTTGTGTCCATAAGAACACCTTTTGGGTTATTAAATTGGAATTGGAGGGCAGAATACTCTGCCCTCCGATGTTACTAACTAAGTTGAATCTTATTTAGCTGGAGTTGCTGGATGCATCCCCGCACCACAAGCGCCTTCTTTGCCTTTCATTGATTCGCCTTTCATCATTTCGCCACAAGCGCCCTCTTTGCCTTTCATCATAGCGCCACAGGCTGCTTCCATTCCCGGCTTCATTTTACCGTCTTTCATCATATCGCCACAAGAACCTTCAGTCGTTTTTGCATCAGTTGCTTTTTTTGCGGGGGTTACACTACCCGCGCACGCGCCTTCTGGTGTTTTAGGTTTGGCCATATTCATTGAAGCACCACAAGCCATTTCAGCTGTTTTGCCTGCTTCAGCAACTTGCATATAACCAGTAGATAACTCAGTCATCCCAAAGGGGTTAGCTTCTGCATGAGCAACCGTGACTGACAAAGTTGAAATTAAGGCTGCACCCATAGCCGCTGCTAAAGGTGTTTTGTTTGTTTTTTTCATGTTGGCTCCCATATATTATTATAAATATTCGATAAATTAGGCTTATCGAATGTCACTATCATACCAAAGACCCAAAAATAAAGAAGAAATATACTCTTATTTTAGGTATGCTGTTGTCGTATTAACGCTAACTGTGTTTACAAAAACTGGAGCAAGTAATGATCCGTCATTAATTGAGTTTTTCTTTAAAATCACATAAGTCTTCAATGATGCAACCTTTACATTTAGGTTTTCTAGCAAGACAAGTATATCTGCCATGTAAAATTAGTAAATGGTGGGCGTCTTTTTTATATTGTTTAGGCACCCATTTATTCAGTTTGTTCTCTACATCTAAAACATTTTTTCCCGGTGCTAATCCGGTTCGGTTGGACACTCTGAAGATATGGGTGTCGACCGCGATAGTCGGTAGACCAAATGCGGTATTAAGAATAACATTGGCTGTTTTTCTTCCTACCCCCGCGAGCGCTTCAAGTTCTTCGCGGGTTTTTGGTACGTCGCCTTGATGGTGTTTCAATAATTGCTGACAAAGTGTAATAATATTTTCCCCCTTAGTATTAAATAGACCAATGGTTTTGATAGAATCTTTTAAACCAGCTAAGCCGAGTTCTAAAATGGCTTGGGGTGTATTAGCAATAGCAAATAGCGCTGAGGTGGCTTTGTTGACGCTTTTGTCAGTGGCTTGTGCAGACAAGACGACTGCAATTAATAATTCAAAATGACTGCTATAAATAAGCTCTGTTGTGGGTTCTGGAATAGCCAGTGAGAGTTTGTCAAAAATGGCTAGTCGCTTTTTTTGATTCATATTGAGTCGGTTACGCAGGTATGCATCAGGGGGATGTATTATGCCAAAGAATCCATTGAATAGTCTTATTTTGTAGTATGGGATGATAGTTTACTTAATGACTAACAGGATACACAGGTGATCAAGCAAGAACATATCAAGCAGTTATGTGTCGTACCGGGTAAAAAATTTCATCTCAAAGACTTTGATACGGGATGGGCACAGATTGAAGAGTTTAAACAGTATGATAAAGAGGCGTTAAAAGACCATGCCAATAGCCTTTTGGAACAAAATTTACTGGATTTAACATCAGAACAACAATTATTGTATGCAGATGATCGTTATTCACTGTTAATTATTTTTCAAGCAATGGATGCAGCCGGCAAAGATGGTACTATTAAGCATGTGATGTCGGGTGTGAATCCTCAAGGGTGTCAGGTTTTTAGTTTTAAAAGACCATCAGATGAAGAAATAAACCATAATTTTCTTTGGCGGTATATGAAGTGCTTACCGGAAAGAGGCCGAATCGGTATTTTCAATCGATCATATTATGAAGACGTACTCGTGGTTAAAGTTCATCCTGAGTTACTTAAGAATTTGCCTGATAGTAAGAAAAATACTGTTTTTTGGGAAGATCGTTATGAGGATATCAATACCTTTGAACACCATTTAGTTCGGAATGGTACAGTCGTATTAAAGTTTTTCTTGAATGTTTCTAAAGAAGAGCAAAAAAAGCGCTTCATGGAAAGATTGTTGCGTCCTGAGAAGAATTGGAAGTTTTCGGCTTCAGATCTTTCTGAAAGAGAGCGCTGGAGTGATTATATGCACGCTTATGAGGAGGCCATTAGGGCGACTAATACAGAATGGGCGCCTTGGTATATTGTTCCTGCGGATAATAAATGGGTGACTCGGGCTTTAGTGGCAGATATTATTACTTCGACCTTGAGGCGTTTAGAGCTTAAACTCCCTAAATTGTCGGAAACTCAATTAAAAATATTGGAAGAAGCACGTAAAATACTTGAGAATGAATAGTAAATATAAAAAAGTCCTGAAGCTCCAAGCAATTGCCAAGTCAATTTCCCCCCACAACGTATTAATCTTAAACTCGATGTTCAAGCTTTTAAGAATTGGAAAATAGCACTAAACCTTGTAAGATAATCCGTGTAAACTTCCACGTATTTCAGCACCCTGTTGATGTACTAACCCGCTGTCTTTATCAAAACGTTTGTCACTGATTTTGATGCAGCGCTGTCAAAGCTAAAACCCAATGCGAAACTGACCCAACTATAGCGGATGTGGCTGGAATTTTGTTTAATGGGAATATTACTGGCTAATTCGGTGTGCTAAGCGAGGGGGTCGAGGGGGATTTATCTAATAAATCTCCCCTAACCCCTCTTTTTCAAAGAGGGGGACTGAATACATCCCCGCCCTACAGAGACGGGTTTTTTCGGTCAACGTGGATAACAATTTAGACACTAAACTCCCGTACGCAGTTGTATTTTTTACCTTACAATTTGTCGTTATCGCCAAACAAAAAATCAGTTTTGAAACATCCTTCATTTTTTCTTGCATTCTGCGATAAAAGCATAAATATCCATAGGTGTTAATTCAGCCGCTTTAGACAGCTATCTCTAACGAGAATTTAGTCTGCTAAAATAATTATTAGGCTATCATTGATTTAATGCACTATGATCTTAACTTTAAGAGCAGAGACTTATAATGATTAATGAAGTAAACACTGTTGCTTTCCACAAAACTTAGGGGAGACAGTTGGACTTATTGATAGAAGGCGTTACTAAGCTAGGGCAGTTATCCCAACGCTACGGTAACGTGTTAGAGCAAGAAGCGATTGGGTTATCAATATGGTAAAACCGCTGATTTTTAAAGTCGCTCTTCCGGTGCCCATTTATCGTTTGTTTGATTATCTTGCTCCAGAGGGTATTAATCTGGACATGATTAAACCGGGTGTGCGTTTAGAAGTGCCGTTTGGGAAAGGTAAGAAGACCGGTTTCCTCATTGAAATCAGTACACACAGCGACTTAAGTACCGATAAATTAAAACCTGTACTGCGCATCTTAGATGATAAATCCTTGCTCTCTGCTAAAGAACTGCGTTTATTACAATGGGCCAGCCATTATTATCATCACCCTTTAGGGGAAGTTATTAGCGCTGCTTTTCCAACTGCGCTCCGCCAAGGTAAAGCCCTTGCAGTTAAATCTGAAAAACGTTACACCCTTACTGAGTTAGGACAAACCACCGACAACCACACCTTAAAGCGTAGCCCTAAACAACAAAGCGTATTCGATAAATTTCAAAGTAGCACACATTATTTATCAGACACCGACCTCAGTGCTTGGAATAATAACTGGCGCCCCGCTGTTAATGAATTAATCACCAAGGGTTTAATCAAAGCCGAATTAACCGAAATCAAACCTTCCAACCCTAAAGCCATTATTCGCAACACGCCTTTAATCTGTAATCCGCAACAACAACAAGCGATTGATAGCGTTTATAACACACTAGGGCAGTTTAGTGTATTTCTCCTGGAAGGCGTTACCGGCAGTGGTAAAACGGAAGTTTACTTACAGATTATTCAAGCGGTGTTAGAGCGTGGTCAACAAGTTTTAATCCTAGTCCCAGAAATTACCTTAACTCCCCAATTAGAAGAACGTTTCAAGCAACGCTTTGCCGTCAATATTGCTCTGTCTCATTCCAAACTAACCGACAAACAACGCCAAATTGCCTGGTTACAAATGCAACAAGGGGTTTGCTCAATCATGTTAGGTACTCGTTCTGCCTTATTTACGCCGATTAAGAAACTCGGTTTAATCATCTTGGATGAAGAGCATGATACTTCTTTTAAACAACAAGAAGGCTTTCGGTTTTCAGCGCGGGATATAGCAATAGTCCGTGCAAAACAATTACTCATCCCCGTGGTCTTAGGGTCTGCCACCCCATCTTTGGAAAGTTTGTATAACGTCGAAAAACAACGCTATCAATTATTACACTTGCCTGAGCGGGCAGGGTCTGCGCTTGCGCCTGACTTACAATTAATGGATATTCGCAATAAGAGAATTCAGGAAGGTCTGTCCGAAGCATTAATAGCGGAGATACATAAAACCCTCGCCAAACAGGAACAGGTCTTACTGTTTTTAAATCGACGGGGATTTGCACCTACGTTAATTTGTCATAGTTGTGGTTGGGTCGCGCGTTGCCAGCGCTGTGATGCTAATATGGTGATTCATTTCGATGCAGCGCATTTAAAATGTCATCATTGCGGTCAAGAACAAACTTTGCTTAAACAATGTCCTGCGTGTAAGGCGGGTGAATTAATTCCTTTAGGGCTAGGGACTGAGCGCGTGGAAAAAGCGCTTGCAGAACTCTTTAAAGATAAAGTTACGGTGCGTTTAGATCGCGATTCTACGCAAGGCAAAGGTTCTTTAGAGAATTACTTGGAACAAATTAATGCTGGGCACGTTGATATTATTTTAGGGACTCAAATGTTAGCTAAGGGGCATCATTTTCCCAATGTTACTTTGGTCGCTATTTTGGATGTCGATAATGGCCTGTTTAGTATTGATTTTCATGCGGCTGAAAAATTAGCCCAAATGATCGTGCAGGTGTCAGGTCGTGCGGGCAGAGCAGAGAAGCCAGGAAAAGTCATTATGCAAACCCGACAACCGGATCATCCTTTATTGGTGACATTAATACAGGAAGGTTATAGGAGTTTTGCTAAATCAGCTTTACAGGAGAGAAAAGCAGCAGCTTTACCGCCTTTTAGTTATCATGCCTTGTTAAGAGTACAAGCAGTAGACATCAAGATGCCACAACTTTTCTTTAAGGCCTTGAGTACGCTAATAGAAAAACACAATACCGGACAGACTCAGGTATTAGGCCCGATCTTTGCCCCTATGGCACGGCGTGCGGGTCTTTATCGGTATCAAATGTTGTTTCAAAACCCGAGGCGTCAAGAATTACATGTTTTTCTAGATGAATTAATAATAGAAATTTCTAAGCTTAAGCAGGCAAAAAAAGTACGCTGGTCGTTAGATGTTGACCCAGTCGATTTATATTGATATTGATTGAATGGATAATCCGCTTATTTTAATGGATAATGTGCAAATATTTATCCGATTCAACTACGCAGTGAAGCAATGAAAAAGAAATTAGAAGAACTCCTTTTGCAAGCCATTGAAAATCTTAAAGTAGGAGGTGTTCTTGATGCAGTAATTATTCCACAGATAACGATAGATCGCACTCGTGATGCTGCGCATGGTGATTTTGCTTCAAATTTGGCTTTGTTGTTAGCAAAATCAGCAAGATCAAACCCACGCGAGTTGGCAACCAAGATTATCGCCGCATTACCTGCTCATGAGGCGGTGACAAAAGTAGAACTAGCGGGTCCTGGGTTTATTAACTTCTTTATCAACCCGAATACTCAGTACCAAATTGTTACTCAAATCCATACTCAAGGGCTTGAGTATGGCCTAAGCAAGGTCGGTGCCGGTAAAAAGGTACAGGTCGAGTTTGTGTCCGCTAACCCTACTGGGCCTTTGCATGTAGGACACGGTCGAGGGGCTGCTTATGGTTCTGCGGTTGCTGATTTACTGCAAGCGGTTGGCTTTGATGTGTATCGAGAATATTATGTTAATGATGCTGGACGCCAGATGGATATCCTGGCAACCAGCGTTTGGTTAAGATATCTTGAAGAATGCGGTGAAGACGTTGTTTTTCCCAGCAATGGCTATCGTGGAGTCTATGTCCGTGATATTGCCAGACACATTTATCTCAATGCCAATAATGATTATCGCAGACCCATTGAACTCGTTTTTGAGAACATAACCCCTGATGAACCACAAGGTGGTGATAAAGATTTACATATTGATGCGCTTATTCAACGCACCAAAACATTACTCGGAAACACTCAATATCGTGATTTCTTTCAGATTGGCTTAGACAGTATTCTGGATGATATTAAAGCTGATTTAAAAGAGTTTGGTGTTGAATATCAGGAATGGTTTTCAGAACGTCATTTAATGGATAATGGTTCTGTTGAAAAAGCACTGGAACGACTCCGGGAAAGAAATTATTTATATGAGCGAGATGGCGCAATATGGTTTGCGTCTAGCCAATTAGGTGATGAAAAGGATCGGGTTGTTGTAAGAGAGAATGGGCAGTATACTTACTTTGCTTCGGATATCGCTTATCATAACAATAAACTCGATCGGGGTTTTGATCAGATTATTGATATCTGGGGTGCGGATCATCATGGTTATGTGCCTAGAGTGAGAGCAGCCATTCAGGCCTTGGGAGCTGATGAGTCGAAGTTGAACGTGTTATTGGTTCAATTTGCGGTGCTTTATCGTGGCGAAGAAAGAGTGCAAATGTCTACCCGCTCGGGCGAGTTTGTGACCTTACGGCAGTTGAGAGACGAGGTGGGCAAAGATGCGGCACGCTTCTTTTATGTGATGCGTCGATCAGAACAGCACATGGACTTCGATTTGAAATTAGCGACATCAAGGTCTAATGAAAATCCGGTGTTTTATGTACAATACGCGCATGCACGGGTATGTAGTGTATTACGTCAATTAGACGAGAAAGGCCTGGAAAGAAATGTTGAACAGGGAATGGAACATCTAAATAAACTGACCGAAGAGCATGAAAGTACTTTATTGGTCACTTTAGCGCGTTACCCGGAAGTTCTTGAAAAAGCAGCGTTACAATACGAGCCACATCAATTGGTTTTATATTTACGCGAACTGTCGCATGAGTTCCATACTTATTACAACGCCCATCAGTTTCTTGTTGAAGATGCTTGTATTCGAGATGCCAGATTAAACTTAATCTGTGCGGTGAGGCAAGTGTTGGCAAATGGCCTGGGTCTTCTGAATATCAACACACCTGAATCCATGTAATGTCCAGAGACTATAAACCAAGAAACCTAGATGAAAAAACGGGGCGACGTCGAGATCAGTTTGGTCAGAAATCCGGCATTGGTTTGTGGAAATGGATGTTAATTACTGCAATCATTATTTTGTTTGCGGTCTTTTTAGTATACTTACGCAGTAATAGTGCGAAGCATCTTGCTGAAACTGCGGACTTAGAAAAGGCAAATGCCTCTAAAGGAGAGCACAAGCCAGAAGTTAAGACAGGACCACAATTTGATTTTTATACCCTACTCCCTGAAAAAGAGGTGGTGGTTCCTGAGTATGAGATTAAAACCCGGACAAGGGAAGAAAGAGTCGGGAAGGCAAAATCAACACATTATGTTATACAGGCCGGTAGTACCTTTAGTTCCTTTAAAGAAGCGGATCAATTAAGAATCAAATTGGCTGCAATGGGATTAGTATCCAAAGTCGAGAAGACCAAAGTCGGCACAGTAAATTGGTATCGGGTTAAAATGGGGCCTTATGCCAAGACTGATAGCATTAATGCTATCAGTGTCAGATTAAAGCAGCGTGGTATTGCAGCTATTATTACGGAAACTAACGACTGAATTTCTGTTAACCTTCAGCCTCTTTATCATCATCTACAGCCATATCGGAAATTTCTTTTAAACGTGATATGGCTTTAAAGTTGATACTGTTTTCTGGGTAATTGCCCTCTTCATTGGCTTCACCTGCAAGCTGTCCGGTCAATAACTCCAAAGTCTCATTGACGCTGGCTACTGCATAGACAGCAAATAAGCCGTTAGCAACCGCCTCAATCACTTCCTGCTTTAACATCAAATTGCGCTTATTGGCTACTGGAATAATAACCGCGTGTTGACCTTCTAAGCCTCTGGCTTGGCAAAGTCTAAAGTACCCTTCTATTTTCTCATTAATACCGCCTACCGCCTGAACTTCACCGTATTGATTGACCGAACCGGTAACGGCAAAGGCTTGCTTTATAGGCGTGCGGGTTAAGGCCGAAATAAGACAACAAAGTTCAGCAAGCGAAGCACTGTCACCGTCGATATAACCATAAGATTGCTCAATGGCAATACTCGCTGAGACAGCGAGCGGGAATTGTTGCGCATAAGAATGTCCCAGATAGCCTGTTAAAATCATTACGCCTTTTGAATGAATCGCTTGCCCCAGTTCAGCTTCCCGCTCAATATCCACAATGCCTCGTGAACCCGGATAGACGGTGGTTGTAATCCTTGCGGGTGCGCCAAAGCTGCTGCCACCAATTTCCAGTACTGTTAAGCCATTGATTTTTCCGATGGCTTCTCCTTGGGTATCAATCAGGATAGTACCGTCCAGCATTTCTTCGAGAATCGCTTGAGATAAGCGACCGTTACGGTATTCTCTGGCAGATAAAGCTTGTTCAATATGATATCGATCAATCTGATTATGTTGGGCTTGCTTACAAAACAAATTAGCTTCAGCAATAATGTCCAGGGAATCTTTAATATGTGCAGAAAAATGATGCTGATTTTCTGCGAGGCGACAACTGTGCTCAATTAAACTTTCAATAGCGGCGTGTGACAAGGGCTTTGCGCCAGAATCGGCGGCCTGTTTCTTCATCAGCAGGGCAAAGCCTTGCATCGATTCATCAGTGCGTGGAATGTAATTATCAAAATCAGCCAGAATTCTGAACATCTCATTAAACTCACTATCCATTTCCTCTAACAGATAATAAATATCGCGTGAGCCTACCAGAATCACTTTTACATTGAGTGGGATAACTTCGGGTTTTAAGGTAATGGTGTTGACACCTAACTCCGAATAAGGGGATTCTATTTCAATTCGGCTTGATTGCAAGGCGCGTTTAAGTCCTTCCCAGACAAATGGATAGGTAAGTAGTTTTTCGGCATCAAGAATTAAGTAGCCACCATTGGCTCTATGCAATGAACCCGCACAGATTTTTTGATAATTAGTGACTAAGGTGCCTTGGTCACTGACATATTCAATTCGACCAAACAGGTTTTGATAAATGGGATGAGGTTCATAAATAACGGGAGCTCCATTATCTAGTTTGTTATCAACCAGAATGTTAGGGGTGTAAAGTTCGTTAAGGGCAAGACGTCTGGCGACCGTTTCACGAGGCTCTAGTGTGCGCCCAGGCATTAAATAGTCAGAAATAGTCAAACTTAAGTTCTTTTTAACTTCTGCTAGATAAGTAATGACGTCATCGATATTTTGATATTTCTCATTCAGTTCAGAGAAGAAAGGGTCAATCGCCAAGCTAATGGTATCATTGTCTAGCTGTTTAATTTTTTCGACCATAGTGCGGCGCCATTGGGGTAATTCTAATAACACGTCACTTAAATAATCTTCTAACGCCTCAACATTGCTATGGAAAGTTTCACGCTCTGCCTGTGGCAATTGCGTAAATTGCTCTTCGTTCAGAGACTTATTGTCTCTGATAGGTGCAAAAGTGATGGATTCTCCTTCTCTAAATAAAGCAATATTGTCCGCTTGAGCTTTTCTATCAACAAGGTCAATAGCTGCGTTATAACACTGACTAAACTGTCGTTCGATAGCTGATTTTTTTTGTTGATAGGTCGGGCTTTCAAACGCTGCAGGAAAAGTGGCCAATAAGTTATCTAATAACTTTTCAATGTCTTTACAAAGCACCTGCCCATATTCAGCAGGTAACTCGATAGCCACGGGTTCTCTGGAATTATCAAAATTGTCGACATAGGCATAAGATGATGGCGCTGGTTGCAAGTGAGCCAATAGATCCAAATGATTGGTAATCATGGAAAGACGACCCAAGCCCGGTTCACCCATCACAAAAATATTGTAGCCTGGATTTGGCATGGCAATGCCGAATTCTAAGGCGGATTGTGCTCTGGGTTGTCCTAAAATTCCGCTTTGCGAGCGGGGAGCTTCCGGGAAGTCAATGTCTGTTAAATCGACATTCAGTTTCAGTGACTCAATGGGAAGCTTTAAAGTAGTCGTCATGGATAATTTTGCAGGCGTTCATAATGTAAATAACGGAATATTATAACATTTATTCTATTTAATAACCGACTCTAATGGAATGAACCGCCCCACTTCCTAAACAACCTCAAATCGGTCATGATATTAGTTTTATAGCAAACATCAAAATAGAAAGTGAGGCAGACCATGAACAATAATATATCAAAAGGGTCGGTTAAGGTGTTAGGAATTGATTTTGCCAAGCAAAGTTTCCAACTCCACGGAGTAGATCAAGCGGATCAGGTAGTGATCAATGTAACTCGCAATAAATAATCTCCACAAAATACCCCAAAATACTTTTTTAAAATCACTGTCTACTTTTATGACTATACACCAACATTGGCTAACAAGTGCTGTTAAGGTTCCATCACCCAATTATGATGAACGTCCTGATCCATCTGATATTTCGTTAATCGTAATCCATTGTATTAGTCTGCCTGCGGGTCAATTTGGCACACCTTACATCGATCAGTTATTTTGCAACACCCTCAATCCTGATGATGACCCTTATTTTAAAGAGATTTATCAACTCACTGTATCAGCCCATCTGCTCATTAAAAGAGATGGCAGCTGTACACAATATGTTCCCTTTGATAAACGAGCCTGGCATGCTGGCAAGTCAAACTACCAAGGCAGAGAGCGCTGTAATGACTTTTCTATTGGAATTGAACTGGAAGGAACAGAGACAATTGCTTATACAGGCGCACAATACGATCAACTTAAAAAAGTAATTGATAGCTTACTGACACACTACCCCAAGCTATCAAAACAGCACATCACTGGACACAGTGACATTGCACCCGATAGAAAAACAGACCCTGGCCCATCATTTGACTGGCATAGAATCAAATAACGCTAACCAAGGTCAATTTTCTCAGAAGCGGCTTAGCTGTAAACTGGTGTGCAATCGCTTCAGCTATTGCCTGTAAAAACAGCTAAAGCTGTTTTACTCCGGTTGACTGGGCTTACCAACCAAACCAAAAGACTCCAGAAGCATTAATATAACCCCCAATGTAATCGCAGAGTCGGCGATATTAAAGGCTGGCCAATGCCACGTATTGTAATAAACATCAAGAAAATCGATCACATAACCATAGGATAAGCGATCAATTAAATTACCTACCGCACCGCCCAAGACTAAAGATAAAGCAACGGCCAACAAAGTCTCATGCTGTTTCAAGCGTGTTAACCAAACAGCTATCACCAGGCTAATAACAATAGCCAGCCCCGCAAAGAACCAACGCTGCCATCCACCGGCATCACTTAAAAAACTAAACGCTGCACCCGTATTACGGACATAAGTTAATCTAAAGAAAGGCATAATCTGAATAGACTCATAAAGCTGCATCGTACCATCTACCGCTAACTTACTGACCTGATCCAGGATCACTGCCAACAATGACAAACCCAGCCATTTCAACATACTAAGATTACGCATAATGTCTCTGCTCACCACTACCTGAAACGTTTTCTACACAACGTGCACAAAGCTCTTCGTGATCTTCGTGTTGGCCTACGTCAGCACGTTGATGCCAGCAACGCACACACTTTTTATGCTCAGAAACAGTAACGACTAATTTAACGCCCTCAACTTCAGTTTGAATAGCCTCAGCCGGTGCCAGTTGTTCTGCAAATACGGCGGCCTGAGAAGTAATAAAAATAAAGCGTAGCTCATCAGACAATTGATTTAAGACGTCAAAAAACTCGGCATTACAATAAAGCTCAAGCTCCGCATTGAGTGAAGAGCCAATATCGCCTTTACTGCGACTTTTTTCTAGTTCTTTACTGATCGCAGTTCTTACTGACATTATTTTTTGCCAGAACTCGCGATTCATGACGGCCTCTTCATCAAATTTAACTAAGCCTTCATACCACGTTTCCAAGAAAACAGATTCACTACGCTCACCTGGAATATATTGCCAAATCTCATCTGCGGTATAACTAATAATAGGCGCCAACCATCGGGTTAACGCTTCAACAACATGATACATTGCCGTTTGTGCAGATCGTCGTGCCAAGCCATCTGATTTTGCGGTATATTGACGGTCTTTGATAATATCCAGATAAAAACCACCGAGATCAATCACACAAAAGTGATGCACTTTTTGGTAGATGTGCTGAAACTGATACGTTTCATAAGCTGTTTTTACTTCTTCCTGTAGCGCATAAGCCCTATCAAGAATCCAGCGATCTAACGCCAATAAATCCTGAGTTTCAACTAAATCTACCGCAGGGTTAAAATCATTAATGCTGGATAACAGGAAACGCGCTGTGTTTCTTAAACGTCTGTAGCCATCGGAAGTTCGCTCTAAAATCTCATCTGAGACGCGCATTTCACTCCGATAATCCGTTGAAGCAATCCATAATCGTAAAACATCAGCGCCCAGGTTTTTCATAACTGATTGAGGCGGAATTACGTTGCCCTTAGACTTCGACATCTTTTCGCCATTCTTATCCACAGTAAAACCATGGGTTAGCACCGCCTTATAAGGTGCAACATCATTCATGGCGGTAGACGCTAACAATGATGATTGAAACCAACCTCTGTGCTGATCAGATCCTTCTAAATATAAATCAGCAGGAGACCTTAGTTGCTCGCGCTGTTCCAATACACAGGCATGAGTTACACCGGAGTCAAACCACACATCCAGCGTATCAGTCATTTTTTCATAATCAGCGGCTTCAGCTCCTAAGAGCTCTTCTTTTTCTAGCTCAAACCAAGCCTCTATGCCTTTTTCTTCAATGCGCTTAGCCACTTCTTCAATCAGTTCTGGCGTGCGTGGATGCAATTCACGGGTTTCTTTATGAATAAAAAAGGTAATAGGCACACCCCACGTACGTTGACGTGAAATACACCAATCAGGACGTCCTTCCAACATGCTTTCGATACGCGCTTGTCCCCAATCAGGAATCCACTCGACTTGCTTAACAGCATCTAACGCCTGTTCCCGTAATTTATTTTTATTCATTGAGATAAACCACTGTGCGGTCGCTCTAAAAATAATCGGGGTTTTATGGCGCCAGCAATGTGGATAACTGTGCAGAATGGCTTCGTGATGAACGAGTTTCTTCTTAATCTCCAGTACAGCTAAAACATGCGCATTGGCTGTAAACACGTGCTCTCCAGCAAAGAGTTCTGTATTGGCTAAAAACACACCATCAGCACCGACTGGATTATCAACGGGTAAACCGTATTTTTGACCGACCACGTAATCGTCTTGACCATGACCGGGTGCCGTATGCACGGCTCCAGTCCCAGCATCAGTCGTTACATGGTCTCCTAAAATTATAGGAACCTGGCGATCATAAAACGGATGTTGTAATAACTGATGCTCCCATGCATCACCTTTACAATAGCCAATCACATGATAATGCTCAATGTCATACCGTAACATAGCATCTTTTAGTAATGCCTCAGCGACAACCAAACGTTCTGTTTCACATTGAACAACCACATATTCCAACTCAGGGTTTAAGGCAACCCCTTGATTGGCAGGTAACGTCCAGGGTGTAGTTGTCCAAATCACTACGGATAAAGGCCCACGACCTTCATAATCAGGGGCATGATGACACAATGCCATAAAGGCGGCTTCATCAACGACCTGAAAACGCACATCGATGGCAGGCGAGTGCTTATCTTCGTACTCCACTTCAGCTTCTGCCAAGGCAGAACCACAATCTGTACACCAATGCACAGGTTTAGCCCCTGCGGTAATATGACCTTTTTGATTGATTTTTCCTAAAGAACGAACAATATTCGCTTCAAAAGCAAAATCCATCGTTAAATAGGGGTTATGCCAATCACCCAAAATCCCCAATCGTATAAATGCTTCTCTCTGGATATCAACCTGTTTACCGGCATACTCGCGACAGGCTTTTCTAAAAACAGCCGGTGATACTTTAACACCCGCCTTACCAATTTTCTTTTCTACCATTAACTCAATGGGTAAACCATGACAATCCCAACCGGGCACATAAGGCGCATCGAAACCACTTAAGGTTTTTGATTTAACAATAAAGTCTTTTAAAACCTTATTTACCGCGTGACCGATATGGATCTCACCATTGGCATACGGAGGGCCATCGTGCAAAATAAATTGAGGACGCCCCGCAAAGGTTTCCCTGATCTTTTGGTATAAATTAACCTCATTCCATTTCTTTAAGCGTTCCGGCTCACGTTGCGCTAGATTTCCTTTCATAGGAAACTCGGTATTAGGTAAGTTAAGTGTTTTTTTATAATCCATCGTCATAATCTTTTAATCTCAGCAAAAATCTTTTTAGTCTTGGCCACATCTTTTACGATCTGGGCTTTTAGTTCCTCCAGAGATTGAAATCGAATTTCATCTCTGATTTTTTGATAGAAATGTACTTCCACATAACGCCCATAAATCTCCTTATTAAAATCGAATAAATGGGTTTCAAGAATCACCTTGGAACTACCGTCAACCGTAGGCCTTGTTCCCACATTGGCAACGCCTTGAAACTCGATTCCATCAACTCCTGTCATTGTTACGGCAAATACACCATTAATGGGTGTATTTTTTCTAAACATCTGTATATTGGCCGTTGGGTAACCAATTGTTCTACCCCGCTTATCTCCATGCGCTACCCGACCACAAATTGAATAACAACGACCCAATAGTTTTTGAGCTTGCCTTAAGTCACCCGCATTCAAAGCATCCCTAATCAGCGTACTACTCACACGTAATCCTGCGGCTTTGTGTGACCCTGTATCTTCAACACTAAAGCCATAAACCTTACCCATTTCCTTGAGCATAGCAAAATTGCCTCTCCTGGCTTTTCCAAAATGGAAATCATCACCCACCACCAAATGTTTAACATTTAATTTGTTAATCAATACATTATTAACAAACTGCTCAGCATCACAATTGGCAAAGTGTCGATTAAAACTCACAATCAATAAGTTATCAACCGGTAATTTTGCAAACTCTATTACTTTTTCTCGTAAACACATCAATCTTGATGGCGCATTATCACCCAAAAAGTATTCCAGCGGTTGCGGCTCAAACGTCATAATTACGACAGGCAAACCTAAAACCTTTCCACGCTCGGCTAACTTTTTTATCACTATCTGATGGCCTAAATGCAAGCCATCAAAATTACCTATGGTCAGCACGCAGCCGTTTTTAAATGACTCTAAATGAGATAAGCCTCTAATTAAACGCATGATTCTTTTTAAGAGATAAAAAGATTTTTATTCTACCATGCGAACCCATTAAATGCGGCAGCGATGT